>JAFEBU010000033.1 GCA_018242505.1 Pseudomonadota bacterium | reverse complement strand
GGGTTCGTACGGTCCAGGCGGATGGACTTGTTCAGATCAAGGTCCCTGGGATCGCGAGCCGGAGGCTCGCGATCCCAGAAGATCATTCTACCTTTACCAGCTCGGCGACGGCGACCTTGCGGTTCTTTACGGTCTGCAGCACGACGTAGTGACCCATCGAGTTGTGGTCGTCGAAGCCCACGACCTTGCCCATGAGGTTGTCGATCTTCACTTTGCGCATGGCCTCCATGACCTTCTGGCCATCGGTGCTGTTCGCGTCCTTGATCGCCTGGGCGATGATGCGGATGGATTGGTAGCCGGCCCAAGTCTGCAGATAGGGCTCGGACTTGTGCTTCGCCTCGATCTTCTCGACGAAGGCCTTGTTCTGCGGATCGGCGATCGTGGCGTTGTAGACCCAGGCGCTGATCGAGTTCTCCATGCCGCCCGCCTCGATGATGGGCTGGTTGCGCCCACCCAGCTCGACCCGGCCGGTATAGGGGATGTGGACGCCAAGTTGCATGGCTTGGCGCAGGAAATTGATCGAATCGCCGCCAATCTGGAAAGTGGCGATGGCATCGGGATGAAGCTGCTGCAGACGCGTCAGCAGGCTGGTGAAGTCCGGCGTATTCTGCGGCGGATAATCAGTCGACAGGATCTTGATTCCCGCTTTGCCGGCAACCGCCTTGAAGGCGTCCGCACCGCCGCGGCCGAAGTCGGTGTCCTCGGCTACGATCGACACCGTCTTGAACATCTTCTTCTGGCCAAGATAGATGCCGAGTGCGTCCATCATGGCGCTGTCGGACGGGCTGATGCG
Organism: Pseudomonadota bacterium; assembly: GCA_018242505.1. GTDB lineage: Bacteria > Pseudomonadota > Alphaproteobacteria > Reyranellales > Reyranellaceae > Reyranella. The sequence goes on along the minus strand of JAFEBU010000033.1, from coordinate 8,297 downwards.
AAACGAATACTCGTTGCGGCCCGGCCCGGCATTCTCGGTGATCGCCGGGTTTGAGGCGATGCCGGTAATCATCGGGATCTTGGCATCGGCCACGATCTTCATGGACGCGAGATGGACCGAGCTGCAGTGCGCGCCCTCGATCGCCACGACCTTGGCTTCGACAAGCTTGTTGGCGACGTTCACGCCTTCCGATGGGTTGCACTTGTTGTCGAGCACCATCAGCTCGACCTTGCGGCCGCCGAGCAGGCCGCCGGCCGCGTTGATCTCGTCGACCGCGAGGTTGACGCCCCACATCTCCCATTCCGAGGCGACCGCCGCCGGACCCGTCTTGGGCGTCGAGACGCCGATCACGATCGGTTGCGCCAACGCGGGCGCAGCACCGAGCACGCAAGCGGCCATGGCCGCCAACCAAAGTCTGGTCTTCATCCTCTCCTCCTCAAACGCTCCCTGACGTTCCATTCATTTGTAAAGCAGACGGCATGCCAAGCAGCCGCGAGACGCGCAGCGCCGCCGCGGTCACCAGCGGCTCGACGCTCGAAAGCGTCAGGCCTGAATCGAGATACTTCGGGAAGGCGACGCTCAACGCCGCCACCACGACGCCGGTCCGGTCGCGGATCGGCACACCGACCGAGAGCACACCGGGAATATTCTCCTCGTTGACCAGAGCGAAACCCTGTTGCCGCACCTTGGGAAGCAAAGCGATGATCGCCGCCGGATCGGTGATGGTGTGTGGCGTAATGGCTGCGAGCTTGCGGACGCCCAGCACCCTGCGCGCCTCGCTGTCGCTCAGCGACGCCAGCAGAACCTTTCCCGCGCCGGTGCTGTGCAGGGGCATCTCGCTGCCCGGACTGACCTTGATCGCAACCGGACCGTCAGCTTGGACGGCCAGCAGGTAGATCGCGCGCTCGCTGCGCAGCACCGAAAGAAAGCCGTTCAAGTGGTGATCGTGCGCCAGTCGCTCCAGCTCGCGCCGGGCCGCGACCACATAATCGAAGGCGGCCTCGCTTGCGACGCCGAGAGCCAGGGTACGGTGACCGAGGCGATAGCGGGCGGTGTCGTCGTTCTTCTCGATGTAGCTGCGGCTCGCCAGCGAGGTCACGAGGCGCTGTACGATCGTGGGGCTGAGGCCGCAGCGGCGTGCCAATTCACGCACGCCGAGCTCGCCGCCTTCGGCGGCGATCGCCTCCAGCACATCGAGGCCCCGCTCGAGCGACTGCGAGCGCGCGCCCTTGCCAGGCTCAGCGCGCACGGACTGCGGCCGCGGCGCCACGATTATCTGCCGTGCTCTCATTGTCGTTGTGCCGAATATCGGTACATCGTTTCGATAGTTGCAGAATCACAAGGTTCTTGATTATCTGTCAACTACTTGGTTCAGAAATTGCAACGTCGCGACGACAATGGCCATCGACGCCAGCTATCTCCTGCAGCTCATGCTGAACGGCCTTGCGCTGGGGCTGCTCTACGCCCTGATCGCCGTCGGCCTGTCGCTGATCTTCGGCGTCATGGAGATCATCAATTTCGCCCATGGCGAGCTCCTGATGCTGGGCGCCTTCGCCATGACCTTCGCGCTGCCGGTGATGGGCCTGCTCTACTGGCCCGCACTTGCGGCGGCCGTCGTCGTCGCCATGCTGGCCGGACTCGTGATCTACGAGATCCTGCTGGCGCGACTCAGGCCCGACGAGTTCGAGCGCAGCATCCTGATCACGCTTGGGCTCTCGATCATCCTAATCCACACGGTGCAGTATTTCTTCACGGCGACACCGCGCATGGTCGACACGCAGTATGGTTTCGCCGGCATCGAGATCGGCAGTATCCGGCTCACCTGGACGCGTGTGATCGGCGCGGCCGTCGCCATCGTCGCCTTCGCCGGCCTCTATCTCACCTTGCGATTCACCCAGTTCGGCCGTTCCATGCGCGCCATCGCCCAGAACCGCGAAGCGGCGCTTATGGTCGGCATCCGGCCACGCACGGTCGCGCGCAACGCCATGATCCTGGCCACGGGCCTCTGCGGCCTCGCCGGCGCGGCTTTGGCGCCAATCCAACTCGTCACGCCCTACATGGGCCAGTTCCTGATCTTCAAAGCCTTCGCCCTGGTGATCATCGGTGGGCTGGGCAGCATCCCTGGCGCCGTTGCGGCTGCCGTCGCGCTCGGCCTGCTCGAGAGCTGGATCGGCGGCTTCTTCAACGCTGCCTGGCAGGAGGGCGCGGTGTTCGTCATCATGATCGTCGTGCTGATGGTGCGGCCCGACGGCCTGTTCAAGCGCGGAGGCATGCGCGTCGGATGAAGCTGGCCACTGCCCTCGTCGCGGCGCTCGTTCTCGCGGCGCTACCGTCCATCACCTCGTCGAACTACATCATCGGCGTTGGTATCTCGGCCCTGATCTTCACGGTTGCGGCGGCAGCGCTCAATCTGGTCTATGGCTTCGCTGGCCTTCTGTCGTTTGCCCAGCTCGGTTTCTGGGGAATCGGCGGCTACGCGGCGGCGCTGACCGTCATGACCTTCGGCGGCTCGTTCTGGCAGGGCATATTGTGGGCGGCATTGCTGAATGGCGCGATCGCGCTCCTGGTCGGCTACCCGATGCTGCGCACTAATCGCCATGCCTTCGTGATCTCCACTCTTACCTTCGCGCTGCTGGTCACGCTGGTCGCACGCGACTGGGTGAGCCTGACGCGCGGACCTCTCGGCATCCCCAACCTGCCGCCGCCGCACGCGTTCGGCCTGCGCTTCGATACGCCGGCGAAGTTCTATTGGCTGGTTTGGGTCTTCACCGTGACCACGATCTCTTTCCTCTATGCGCTCTGCAGCTCGCGCATCGGACGGACGCTGGTCGCGATCAAGCAGAACGAGCCTCTGACGCGGGCGCAGGGCATATCGCCGATGCCCTACAAGCTCGCAGCCTTCGCGCTGAGCGCGGCCATCACCGGCGCGGCGGGCGGCGTCTACTGTTTCAATCTCCGGATTATCGACCCGACGTTCCTCGATTTCTACTACATGCAGACCTTCCTGATCATCGTGATCATCGGCGGCGCCGGCAGCTTCTGGGCGGTGATCGCTTCGGGTATGGCGCTTTCGGCCCTGCCCGAGGTGCTGCGCTTCTCTGACGACCTGCGCATGATCATCTACGGCGTGATCCTGGTGGCCGCCATGTTCGTCATGCCTGCGGGTGTGGCCGGTTGGCTGCACGAGCGTCGGCTTGCATCCATGCGTGCGGCCCTGCGATGACCGCCATCCTGAGCGTTGCCGGGTTGCGCAAGTCCTATGCCGGCGTGCACGCGCTCGACGGTGTCACGTTCGAGGTCGAGGGAGGCAGCATTACCGGCCTGATCGGTCCCAATGGCTCGGGCAAGAGCACGGCGATCGATTGCATCTCGGGCTTCCAGAGGCTCGATGCCGGCACCGTGACGCTCGCCGGCAGCGACGTCACCGGTCGGCCTGCCCATCGTATCGCCCGCGCCGGCCTGATGCGGACCTTCCAGACGGTGCGCGTCTACGACCGGCTGTCGCTCGCCGACAATCTCGCCATCGCCGCGCAGCAGTTCGATCCGGCGACCTGGGCCGACGAGTTCTTGCGCACGCGGCGTTATCGCCAGGCGGTCGAAGCATCGGAACGGCGAGCGCGCGAACTGGTCGAGCTGATCGGCCTCGAGCGTTATTATGGTGCCGAAGCCGGCATCCTCTCCTACGGGCAGAAGAAGCTGGTGGCGCTCGCGGCCGCCCTGATGCCGCATCCCAAGATCGTGGTCCTCGACGAGCCAGTGGCGGGCGTCAATCCGAGCCGCATCCGCGAGATCGAAGTGGCGCTGCAGCAGCTCAACGAGGCCGGCGAGACCTTCCTGATCGTCGAGCACAATGTCGAGTTCATCACCACCCTCTGCCATCGCGTGATCGTGCTCGAGCAGGGGCGCAAGCTGACCGAAGGTACCGCTGCCGAGATCCATACCGATCCGCGCGTCCTCGAAGCTTATCTCGGCATGACGCCCGAGATGGTTGAGGCGGAAATGCGGGGCGCGGCATGAGCACGACGGCCCTCGAACTCGAGGCGGTGACGGCGGGCTACGGCGACAACCCGATCGTGCGTGAATTCTCGGCACACCTGGAAGCCGGCACCATCACGACACTGCTGGGCGGAAACGGCGCCGGCAAATCGACACTGCTGCGGGCCATCTACGGCACCAACCGCCTCTTCTCCGGCCGCATCCTCTTCAAGGGAAAGGCGATCGAGCGCCTGCCGCCCTGGGAGCGCTTGCGCCGCGGCGTCGGTTTCGTACCGCAAGGCCGCTGCAATTTCCCGGCGATGAGTGTGGGCGAAAACCTCAAGATGGGCTGCTATACCTTGCCAGGGGCCAGGCATGAGGCGGCGATCGGGCGCATGACCGACCTGTTCCCGCTCCTGCGCGAGAAATGGCGGACCGAGGCGGGCAACATGTCGGGCGGCGAGCAGCAGATCCTGGAGATGGCGATGGTGCTGCTGCTGGGGCCGAGCCTGCTGCTGCTTGATGAGCCCTCGCTCGGCCTGTCGCCCAGGATGCAGGGCGACGTGTTCGCGATGGTGCAGCGCATCGCCGCGACCGGCGTCACGGTCCTGATCGTGGAGCAGAACGTGCGCGGCGCGCTCCTGATCTCGGACCGCGCCCTTGTGATGGAGCAGGGCCGCAGATTCATGGAGGGGTCGGCCGCCGAGGTGCGGACCGATCCCCGGATCCGCCAAGCCTATCTTGGCGGGAACATCAAAGAGACGGCAGCGTAGAGGAAGGTAGTGCAGTGATGGGCAAGGCAAGACTGGCGGTCGATATCGGCGGGACGTTCACCGATCTGGCGCTCGAGGCCAACGGCAAGCGCACCAGCGTCAAGGTGCTCACCACGCCGCGAGCGCCCGAGGAAGGGGTGCTGACCGGCATCGGCGAGATTCTGAAGCAGTCGGGCGTGAAACCAGCCGATCTCGGCCTCATCATCCATGGCACGACGCTTGCGACCAACGCGATCATCGAGCGCAAGGGCGCCCGGACCGCGCTCATCGTGACGGAAGGGTTCCGCGATTCGATCGAGATGGCCTTCGAACATCGCTTCGAGCAGTACGACATCTTCATGCAGAAGCCGCCGCCGCTGGTGGCGCGCGACCTGCGCTTCGGCATCCCCGAGCGGCTCGACGGCCGCGGCAATGTCCTGGTCCCGCTCGACGAGGCGGCGGTGCGTGCGCTCGCTCCCAGGCTCAAGGCGCAGAAGATCGAGGCCGTCGCGATCGGCTACATGCATGCCTATCTCGACGGCAAGCATGAGCGGCGCACACGCGACATCCTGGCCGAGGCCCTGCCCGGCCTCTCGATCACCTTGTCGAGCGAGGTGTCGCCGGAGATCCGCGAATACGAGCGGTGGTCGACTGCCGTCGCCAATGCCTATGTCCAGCCGGTGATGGACCGCTATCTCGGTCGGCTCGACAAGGCGCTGCGGGACCAGGGCTTTGTCTGCCCGTTGTTCATGATCACCTCGGGCGGCGGCCTCACTGCGCTCGATACGGCGCGCAAGTTCCCGATCCGGCTGGTCGAATCGGGTCCGGCAGGCGGGGCGATCCTGGCGGCCGCACTTGCCCGCCAGTGCGGCCTCGACAAGGTCCTGTCGTTCGACATGGGCGGCACCACGGCGAAGATCTGCCTGATCGACAATGGCGAGCCGCAGCATTCGCGCACCTTCGAGGTGGCGCGCCAGTACCGTTTCCTGAAAGGCAGCGGCCTGCCGCTGCGCATCCCGGTGATCGAGATGGTCGAGATCGGCGCGGGCGGCGGCTCGATCGCTCATGTCGATTCCCTCTCGCGCATCAATGTCGGTCCGGAGAGCGCAGGCGCCGAGCCGGGGCCGGCGAGCTACGGCCGCGGTGGCACCGAGCCCACGGTCACCGACGCCGACGTCGTGCTGGGCCGCCTCGACCCCGGCTACTTCGCCGGCGGCACGATCAAGCTCTCGCCCGACAAGGCCGGAGCCGCCGTCGACAAGGCCGTGGGCAAGCCGCTCGACCTCAAGCGTCTCGACGCCGCTTTCGGCGTGAGCGAGATCGTCGAGGAGAATATGGCCAATGCCGCCCGCGTGCACGCCGTGGAACGTGGCAAGGAACTGCAGGCGCGCACCATGATCGCCTTCGGCGGCGCGGCGCCCATCCATGCCGCGCGGCTGGCCGAAAAGCTCGGCATCGACCGCGTGCTGGTGCCCGAAGGCGCCGGCGTCGGTTCGGCTGTCGGCTTCCTGATGGCACCGGTGGCCTATGAAGTCGTGCGCAGCCGCTATGTCCAGCTCGACCAGGACAAGTTCGACCCGGCTTTCGTGAACAGGCTGTTCGCCGAAATGCATGCCGAGGCCGAGGCCGTGGTGAAGGCGGGCGCGCCGCAGGCGAAGCTCGTCGCCACCCGCACCGCCGACATGCGCTATCGCGGCCAGGGACACGAGATCACCGTCGATCTGCCGGAAGGCGAGTTCACGGCGGCCTCTCGCGACATCCTGGTCAAGCGCTACGAGGAGGGCTACGCCGCGACGTTCGGCCGGACCATTCCGGGGCTGGGCGTGGAGATCATGAACTGGACGCTGCGCCTTGCCGCCGCGCAGCCGGCGCTGCCGCAATCCCCGCCGCAACCCGCCGACAAGCCGGCCAAGGCGCGCGGGCAACGGCCAGTTTACGACCCGGCCGATCAAGACATGAGGGACGTGCCGATCTATCATCGGGCCGACCTTTCGATCGGCAGCTATGTGCCCGGCCCGGCGGTCATCGCCGAGGACGAGACGACGACAATCGTACCCAAGAGCTTTGCCGCGCGCCTCAGCCCGATCGGCGCCATCCTGTTGGAGAAGGTGTGACCATGAACATCAACGACCCTCTCTCGCCCATCCGCCTGCAGCTCATGTGGGATCGCCTGATCGCGGTCGTCGAGGAGCAGGCGCTGGCGCTGATCCGCACCGGTTTCTCGACGTCGACGCGCGAAGCGGGCGACCTCTCCGCCGGCGTGTTCGATCTCGACGGCGCCATGCTGGCGCAGGCGGTGACCGGCACGCCCGGCCACATCAACTCCATGGCCCGCGCCGTGCGTCACTTCCTCGACAAGTTCCCGGCCAAGACGATGAAGGAAGGCGACATCTTCCTCACCAACGATCCGTGGAAGGGAACCGGCCATCTGCACGACTTCACCTTCGTCACGCCGACCTTCCGGCGCGGCAAGATGGTGGCGCTGTTCGCCTCGACCTGCCATGTGGTCGATATCGGCGGCCGCGGCATGACGACCGATGCGCGCAATGTCCACGAGGAAGGCCTTTATGTCCCGCTGATGCGCTTCGCGCATGCGGGCAAGGTCGACCAGACCCTGATCGACATCGTGACGGCAAACGTGCGCGAGCCGGTGCAGGTGGTTGGTGATCTCTACTCGCTCGCGACTTGCAACGAGATCGGCTGCCGGCGGCTGATCGAGATGATGGACGAGTTCGCGATCGACGACCTCGACCGGCTGGGCAGCCACATCCTCGAGAAGTCGAAGCAGGCCTCGCTCGATGCGATCCGCAAGATCAAGCCCGGCGAGTACAAGTTCTCGATGCGCGTCGACGGCTACGATAAGCCGATCGATCTCGTCGCCACCATGAAGATCGGACCGACCGGCATCGATGTCGATTTCGCCGGCACCTCGGGTGTGTCGGCCTACGGCATCAACGTGCCGGTCTGCTACACCGAAGCCTATTCCTCGTTCGGCGTGAAGTGCATCGTGGCCCCCAAGGTTCCCAACAACGAGGGCTCGCTGTCGGTGATCCGCGTCACCGCGCCCCCGGACTCGATCCTGAATGCGCGCAAACCCGCTCCGGTCGCCGCACGCCATGTCACCGGCCAGATGCTGCCGGACGTCATGTTCGGCTGCCTGCACCAGGCGCTGGGTGGCCACGTGCCGGCCGAAGGCACATCGTGCCTGTGGAACCTGTTTGCACTGGGCGGCCCGGGCGCCACCGACGGCGATCCGGCCGAGACGGTGCACGCCCAACCGTTCAGCGTCATGAGCTTCCATGCCGGCGGCACCGGGGCGCGGCCGGGCGCGGACGGCCTCTCGGCCACCGCCTTTCCGAGCGGCGTGCGCAACGTGCCGATCGAGGTCAACGAGGCGGTGTCGCCCGTCGTCGTCTGGCGCAAAGAGTATCGCGAGGACTCGGGAGGCGCCGGCGAGTTCCGCGGCGGGCTGGGCCAGGTCATGGAGGTGGGCACGCTCGACAAGGCGCCGTTCGCGCTCAGCGCCTATTACGACCGCATCGACCATCCTGCGCGCGGCCGCGACGGCGG
>JAFEBU010000032.1 GCA_018242505.1 Pseudomonadota bacterium | reverse complement strand
GCGATGGGCCTCACCATGGACGGCTCGAAGTTCGGTCTCGGCACGCGCAGCCAGCGCTATGCCATGGTGGTCGACAACGGTGTGATCAAGGACCTGTTCGTGGAGAAGCCGGGCGCCTTCGAGGCATCGACTGCCGAGAACGTCCTCAAGAACCTGTAACCGGCATCAGGCCTTGCGGGGAGCGCTCTTCCCGAGCAGGCGCAACAGCGCCAGCAACAGGACGAGCGCGACCGCGCCTGCCGCGTTCACGATCGTCGCGCCGATATAGAGCCAAAGCGCCAGATAGGCCGAGGACATCAGGAGCGTGATCGCCGTCACGCGGGCGCCGAAGGCGGTGAACTCGTTGAACGAGATGCGCTTGCCGTCCTTCTCGGCAAGTCCGGTGACGGTGACATTGGCCGAGGCGCCGATCAGCGTGCCATTGCCGCCAAGGCAGGCGCCGAGTGCGAGCGCCCACCACAGGATCTGGCCTTGGGGACCTGCCTGCAATTGCTGCAGGAGTGTGGCGATCAATGGAATTGTGACGGCAGTATAAGGAATATTGTCGATCACCGCCGACAGGAAGCCCGATACCCAGAGCACGATCAGCGCGGCCACCAGGAGCGTCGCCTCGCGCGAAAGCCCAAGGTCGCTGCCGATCGTGTCGATCGCCCAGCCCAACCCTTGCGCCAGCGACTCGATCAGGCCGGTGGCCACGGCTGCCCCCACCAGAACGAACAGGAAGAGGAAGAAGGCGAGGGTGGGCCACTCGATGTCCTTCTCCAGGATGGCCAGCACCCCGTGCCGGCGCTCCTCGGACGTCGGTTGGTGCTGGCGCAGATAGTAGTAGTCCTGCGCAAACAGGATGGCGGCGATGCCGATCACGGCCGGCACCGACACCGGCATGCCGGTGAGCGAATGGGTCATGAAGCCGGCGAAGATCGCAGCGGTGATCCAGCAGGTCGTGCGAAGCAGCGGAACGTTGGTGAGCCTGGCGCCGGTCGGGGTGGCGGCGCCCTCGTGGTCGCGATCGGCCGCGGGTCCGATGTCGGAGCCGTAGTAGCGCCGGCTGAACCAGACCAGCACCATCATCATGGCGGTGCAGGGCATGGTGAGGTTGTAGATGAAGTCCATGAAGCCGAGGCCGCTGCGCGGATCGGCGCCGATCAGCACGTTGGGCGGATCGCCGATCAGCGTTGCCGTGCCGCCGATATTGGCCGCCATCACCATGGGCAGGAAAAAGGCCGAGCCGTTGATCCGCAGCCGTCGCGCCATCTCCGCCGCCATTGGGTAGGCGAAGATCACGGTGGTGACGTTGTCGAGGATGGCCGAGAGGATGCCGGTGAACCAGATGATGAGCCTCGCCGCCCGGCTCGGATTGCCGCGCGAGCGCTCCAGCAGCCGGTCGACGGCCCAGGGAAAGACGTTGGTGGTCTTGAGCACGCCCACCAGTGCCATCATCGAGAACAGCAGCAGGATGACGTTGAGGTCGATGGCGGCCATCGCCGTCTCGAACGAGATGAGGCGGAAGGGCGTGAAATAGGAGATCAGCCAGACCAGTGCCACAGCGCCGATCGGCACCAGAACGCGATGCACGCGGTCGGCGGCGAGAGCTGCGAACACCGCGACCAGGATGACGGCGACCAGCCCCTGGCTTATCGCGTCGCGCGTCGACTCGAAGCCATGCATCAGGCGAGATAGGTGGCCGACACGCCGCCGTCGACGACCAGCGTGTGGCCGTTGACGTACGCCGCCGCGGGAGAGGCGAGGAAAATCGCTGCACCCGCGATTTCCCCGGGGTCCGCCCAGCGTTTGGCCGGACAGCGGAGGCGCTGCTTCTCGCCCTGCGGCGAGGCGATGAGCCCGGCGTTGGTCTCGGTGGCGAAGAAGCCGGGCGACAGGGCGTTGGCGGTGATGCCGGTTGCCCCGAACTCGGCCGCCAGCGCACGGGCGAGCGCCGTGAGTCCGCCCTTGGCTGCGACATACGAGGCTGCCCCCGGCACGGCGAGATCGGCCACGATCGAGGCAACCAGGATCAAACGCCCCCAGCCGCGCTCCAGCATGGCCGGCACTACCGCCTTCACGAGGGCGTGGGCAGCCGACAGATCGACGTCGACCAGGCGTGCGAAATCCTCGGAGCTGATCTCGGCGAAGGGCCGGCGGTCGCGTTCGCCGACATTATGCACCAGCACGTCGATCCGGCCGGCTTTCTCGACCGCCGCCCGCATCGCTTCCCGATCGGCCATGTCGAAGGCGAGACCATCGGCGGCAAAGCCCGCCTGGCGCAGCTCTGCCAGCCGGGGCGCCAGCCGCTCGGCCGAGCGGCCGTGCAACAACACGCGGGCGCCTGCTTCCGCCAGGCCGCGGGCCATCTCCCAGCCCAGGCCGCGGCCGGAGCCGGTCACCAGGGCGGTACGGCCGTCGAGACGGAACTGATCGGGAAAGGTCGACATGAGGCGGACTTGTCGTCTATTGGGCTCTTCGACTTAGCGTTGGATCGGTGAATGCTGCAACTGCCCAAGGTGATCGGCCATCGCGGTGCGGCCGCCTATGCTCCGGAAAATACCCTCGAATCTTTCCGCGAAGCCAGGCGCCGAGGCGCCACTTGGGTCGAGACGGACGTTAAGCTTACCGCCGACGGCGTGCCGATCCTGATGCACGATGCCTCGCTCAAGCGGACCACGGGCGTCGACCGGTTGGTCTCGCGGACCAAAGCGGCAGATCTGCCGAAAGAGGTCCCGACGTTCGAGGCGGCAATCGACTGCTTCCGCGAGCTGGGGCTGGGGTGCAATGTCGAGATCAAGCCCTGCGAGGGCCGCGAGGAGGAGACGGCGCGGGTCGCGGTCGAAACCTTGCGGCGGTGCTGGCCTGGCACTCTCCCGGCGCCGTTGTTGTCGAGCTTCAAGGATGCCTCCTTGCGGGCGGCCCATGTGGCGGCGCCCGAGTTCGCCCGCGCCCTCCTGATCGACACGCTGGCCGACGATTGGCGCCCTCGGGCTGAGGCCGTGGCGGCGGTCGGCATCAATACCAACGGCAAGAAGCTGACAGCGCCGCGCGCGGTCGAGGTGCTGAAGGCCGGCTACCTGCTCAGCGTCTATACGATCGACGATGGAGACGTGGCCAAGGCGCTCGTCGGTATGGGGGTGCAGTGCGTGATCACCGACGCGCCCGACACCATTCTCGCGGCGCTGGGTTGATGCATTTTGGGGGTTGCGTCATACAGCGGTCTTGGGGGACTGTCACAAGACTGAAACAAATCAGACACATCGCGGTCTCATGCCCCGCCGATACAGGCGAGGGCTCATTTGGGAGGTATCGAAGTCATGTCACGCATCCTGCTGTCGTCCGTCGCCGCCGTTGCCGTCCTGGCAAGCGCGCAGGGCGCCGCCGCGCAGACTGAAATCCAATGGTGGCACGCCATGGGCGGGAACCTGGGCGAGGCGGTCAATGCGCTGGCCGACCAGTTCAACAAGTCCCAGCACGACTACAAGGTCATCCCGGTTTACAAGGGCTCCTATACGGAGACCCTGACGGCCGCCGTTGCCGCCTTCCGCGCCAAGCAAGGGCCGGACATCGTCCAGGTGTTCGAGGTCGGTACCGCCAGCATGATGGCGGCGAAAGGCGCCGTTTATCCGGTCTACCAGCTCATGGCCGATGAGAACGAGCCGTTCGACCCCAAGTCGTTCATCGGCCCCGTTTATGCCTACTACTCGACGACGGACGGCAAGCTGCTCTCCATGCCGTTCAACTCCTCGACGCCAGTCTTCTACTGGAACAAGGAGGAGTTCAAGAAGGCTGGCCTCGATCCGGACAAGGCGCCCAAGACATGGGAAGAGGTCGGTGAGGCAGGTAAGAAGCTGATCGCTTCCGGCGTCAAATGCGGGTTCACGCCGCAGTGGCAGACCTGGACCCTGATCGAGAACTATGGCGCCTGGCACAACCTGCCGTTCGCGACCAAGCAGAACGGCTTCGGCGGCACCGACATCGAGCTGAAGTTCAACGATCCCGCCCGCATCAAGTTCATCGGGATGCTGGCCGACTGGATCAAGGACAAGCGCTTTGTCTATGGCGGCCGCGAGGGCAAGTCGACGGCGCTGTTCACCTCGGGCGACTGCGCCATGCATATCGCCTCGTCGGGTTCGGCCTCGGCCATCCAGACGGCACTCGGCGTCGACAAGGTCGGCATCGGCATGATGCCCTATTCGCCGGAGGTCAAGGCGCAGCCGCAGAACTCGATCATCGGCGGCGCCACGCTGTGGGTCCTGAAGGGCCGTCCCAAGGCGGAATACAAGGGTGTGGCCAAGTTCCTGACCTTCCTGTCGAGCGCCCCGGTGCAGGCGAAGTGGCACCAGGAGACCGGCTACGTGCCGATCACGTTCGCGGCCTACAAGCTCACCGAGGATTCGGGCTTCTACAAGAAGTTCCCGGGGCGCGACATCGCGGTGAAGCAGCTCACGCTCAATCCGCCGACCGAGAACTCGAAGGGCCTGCGCATCGGCAACTTCGTGCAAATCCGCGACGTCGAGGATGAAGAGCTCGAGGCCGTGTGGTCGGGCAAGAAGGACGCCAAGTCGGCCCTCGACGAGGCGGTGAAGCGCGGCAACGAACTGCTGCGCAAGTTCGACGCGGCCAACAAGTAGAGCTTGGACGTCCCTTCAGGCGTTGCCCGCCGAGGGCGGCGCCTGAAGGGACGCAAGCAGAGCCGGCATGGAAAAGCGCGTCGTCTTCAACGAGCGGTGGCTGCCCTATCTTCTGGTGGCGCCGCAGATGCTCATCACGCTGGTCTTCTTCTTCTGGCCGTCCGCCCAGGCGATGTGGCAGTCGGTGCTGGTGGAAGACGCGTTCGGCGGCAATTCCAAGTTCGTCTGGTTCGAGAATTTCGTCAGCCTGCTCAGCGATCCGAGCTACTACGATTCGGCACGGCTTACGCTGATCTTCAGCGCCCTCGTTGCGTCTATCGGCCTCGCGGTGTCCCTCCTGCTCGCCGTGATGGCCGACCGCATCGTGCGCGGCGCGTCGATCTACAAGACGATCCTGATCTGGCCCTACGCGGTGGCCCCGGCCGTCGCCGGCGTGCTGTGGGGATTCCTGTTCAATCCCTCGGTCGGCGTCGTCGTGTGGCTGCTCCATGGGATCGGCATCGACTTCAACTATGTCATGAACGGCAATCAAGCCCTGCTGCTGGTCGTGTTTGCGTCGGTTTGGGCGCAGGTGAGCTACAACTTCCTGTTCTTCCTCGCCGGCCTGCAGTCGATCCCGAAATCGTTGATCGAGGCCGCGGCGATCGACGGCGCCGGGCCGACCCGCCGCTTCTGGGACATTGTCTTCCCGCTGCTTGCGCCCACGGGATTCTTCCTGTTGGTCATCAATACGCTCTACGCCCTTGTCGGCACGTTCGGTGTCGTTGCCTCGCTCACCCAGGGAGGACCGGGGCAGGCCACCAACATCCTTGTGTACAAAGTCTACAATGACGGCTTCCGTGGTCAGGATCTCGGCGGTTCGTCGGCGCAGTCGGTGATCCTGATGGTACTGATGATCCTGCTGACATTTATCCAGTTCCGCTTCGTCGAACGCCGGATACATTACTGATGGTCGAGAATCGCCCCTGGCTCACCTTTTTCAGCCATCTCACGGTGATCGTGGGGGTGATCATCATCGCCTTTCCGATCTGGATGACGTTCGTCGCCTCGACCCACGATCAGGCGACGATGCTGCAATCGCCGGTGCCCATGTGGCCGGGCACGCATCTCTTCGAGAATTACAGGGATGTCCTGGAGAGAGGCTATGATGGCCGACCGGGTACTGTTCCACTCTACGTCACGCTGACCAACAGCCTCGTCATGGCCCTCGGGGTGGCCATCGGAAAAATCCTGATCTCGATCATTTCCGCCTTCGCCATCGTCTACTTCCGCTTTCCGCTGCGGATGACCTTCTTCTGGATGATCTTCGTCACCCTGATGCTGCCGGTGGAGGTGCGCATCGTGCCGACATACGGCGTCGTGGCGAACCTCGGCATGCTCGATTCCTACCCCGGCCTTATCATTCCGCTGATCGCCTCGGCCACGGCGACCTTCCTGTTCCGCCAATTCTTCCTCAGCGTCCCCGACGAGCTCGCCGAGGCGGCGCGCGTCGACGGTGCTTCTCCGATGCGCTTCTTCTGGGACATCCTGCTGCCGATGAGCCGGACCTCGATCGCCGCCCTGTTCGTGATCCAGTTCATCTATGGCTGGAACCAGTATCTCTGGCCGCTGCTGATCACCACGAAGGAAAGCTTCTACACCATCGTGATGAACGTCTCGCGCCAGGCCAACGTGGTGGACGCCACGCCCTCCTGGAACTTGCTGATGGCCATGGCGATGCTCGCCATGCTGCCGCCGGTCCTGGTCGTGATGTCCATGCAGCGGCTGTTCGTGCGCGGCCTCGTCGAGACGGAGAAGTAGGCATGGCGCAAGTCCACCTGCGCGGCGTCAGGAAGAGCTACGACAAGCTCGAGGTCATCCACGGCATCGACATGGAGATCGCCGACGGCGAATTCATCGTCATCGTCGGCCCCTCGGGCTGCGGCAAGTCCACGCTCCTGCGCATGATCGCGGGCCTCGAGCGGATCACCGCCGGCGAGGTGGCGATCGGCGATCGCACCGTCAACGAGCTCGAACCCAAGGATCGCGACATCGCGATGGTGTTCCAGAATTACGCACTCTATCCGCACATGAGCGTGTACGAGAACATGGCTTACGGGCTTAAGCTCCGGAAGCTTTCCCGGGACGATATCGATGCGCGCGTGCGCAAGGCAGCCAAGACGCTGGAGCTCGATACTCTTCTGGATCGCCGGCCGCGCCAGCTGTCCGGCGGCCAGCGCCAGCGCGTCGCCATGGGCCGCGCCATCGTGCGCGAGCCGGCGGTGTTCCTGTTCGACGAGCCGCTCAGCAATCTCGATGCCAAGCTGCGCGTGCAGATGCGGCTCGAGATCAAGCGCCTCCAGCGCGAGCTCGGCGTCACTTCGATCTACGTCACGCACGACCAGGTCGAGGCGATGACGCTGGCGGATCGGCTGATCGTGATGAACGCCGGCGTCGCCGACCAGATCGGCACGCCGATGGACGTCTACGAGCACCCGGCTTCGATGTTCGTGGCCGGCTTCATCGGCTCGCCGGCCATGAATTTCCTCACCGGCAAGGTCGGCGACCGTGGCCGCACCGTCGAACTCGACAGCGACGGCGCGGCGAAGATAACGTTGCAGCTAGCGCGACCGCCGTCCGTGTCGGCCGGGACGGCCGTCGCGGTGGGTTTGCGGCCCGAGCACCTGCAGCCTGCCAATGACGGCCCGCTGGAATTCGAGATCGAGCTTGCCGAGCCGCTGGGGGCGGACACGCTCCTGCACGGCCGCTTCGGCGCAACGCGCGAGCTGGTCACCGTCAGACAGGACGGCCATATCCGCGCGCAGCCGGGTGAAAAGCGCCGTTTTTCGATCGATCCCGCCCAAGTTCATCTGTTCGATTCGAAAAGCGGCCGGCGGGTCGCCGACGCCTGACGCAGGGCTGCGTTGGCGACGGCATAAAGGACTCGTCGGTTCCGCGTGCCGGCGCTAAGAGGAGACCCGCTGGCAGGGGTCCTGCTGTCTTTTTTGCGGAGTGTTGGGTGACGATACGGGCCTGGTTGGGCGTCCTTGGCCTTGGCATCGCCGTTGCCGGCTGTCAGGCCGTTCCGGGCGACGGTCCGTTCATGAACGGCGCCAAGCAAGGCAGCACCGAGGCGTTCCCGTTCGACGTCATCGACCTCACGCCGACCACCGTCGTCGCCTATCGCCCGACGGGTGCGGTCGAACCGGCGTCGACAGCAGGAGAGTCGACGGCCGGCAGCGCGATCACCGTGGCGCCGGGCGATGTGCTGCGGGTGCGCATCTTCGAGCGATATGCCGGTGGGACCTTCCCGACCATCAACAGCGGAGACGCCGATCTCGGCAGCCAGATCGTCACGCCGGGGGGGACGATCGAGGTCCCCTATGCCGGGACGGTCAAGGTGGCCGGTCTCGGGCTGCGCCAGATCGAGCGCACTATCGAGGGCCGTCTCGCCGGCAAGGCGAAAGAGCCGCAAGTGATCGTCGAGCTCGTCTCCGACCGCACCAACACCGTCATGGTGTCGGGCGATGTCAGAAAACCAGGCCGCATCTCGCTGACCGAGGGCTTGCGCACGGTGGTCGATGCCATCAACCGGGCGGGCGGCGTTGCCGCGTCTACGCCGACCGCATCTTCAACCGGCGCCGGCGGTGCCGCGTCGGGCTCTGCCGGCGCCGGCACTGCTGCAGCCATCGCTGCCGGCGCCGGTGGGAGTGGCCTGAGCCAGGCGCCCCCCGTGTCGCAGGCGTCTCAGTTCGAGGTGGTGCTGCGCCGTGGTGGGCAGGTGATCCTCGACCGGCAGCTTTCGGAGCTTCTGGCCGGCGGCGACACGGCGATCGAGAAAGGCGACGAGATCGTGGTCCGCCCCAACTCGCGGGTCATCACCGTGCTGGGGGCCGTCGCGGTGGCCGGCAATATCCCGATGAACAAGCCGAACATGACGTTGACCGACGCTCTCAGCGAGGTGCATGGCCTGTTCGACCTGCGCTCGAACAAGACCGGGCTCTACGTGTTCCGGCTGGGCGACATCCAGGACAATCCGCAGGCCCGGGCCCGCATCTTCCGGCTCGACTTCATGCAGCCTGTGTCGGTGTTCGTCGCCCAGCAGTTCGCCATGCAGCCGAAAGACGTGATCTTCGTCGCCAATGCACCGCTCTACGAATACGACAAGGTCCTGACGGCGATCTATCGTACCGCCGTCGTTGGTGGCATCGCCACCGGCAGGTTCGCGCCGACGGTCGGCTTCTAGCAGGTTGTTGGAAAAAGCCATCGTAGTCGATTGAAGAAGATGATTCACTGACGGCGGTTGGCGATCGGAGTTGGTGATGCGTGGATCGGATGAGCGGTCGGGATCGCTGTTCAGCTACGTTGATCTGGAAACTCGGGTTCGATCGGATCATCCGCTGCGGACGATTCGCGAGATCGCGAATGCGGCGTTGTCCGAGCTGACAACAGAGTTTGCGGCACTCTATCCGCCTCGTCTGGGCCGGCCATCGATTGCGCCGGAACGGCTGTTGCGGGCGATGCTGCTGCAGGCGTTCTACGGCCTCCGGTCGGAGCGTCAGTTGATGGAGCGGATGGAGTTCGATCTTTTGTTCCGCTGGTTCGTGGGGCTTGGGGTAGATGATCCGGCATGGGACCACTCGAGCTTCTCGAAGAACCGGGACCGGCTGCTGGAGGGCGAGATCGCGGCGAAGTTCCTGGCGGCAGTGGTGGCGCAGCCGAAGGTGAAGCGCCTTCTGTCGAGCGATCACTTCTCGGTGGATGGTACGCTGCTGGAGGCGTGGGCATCGATCAAGAGCTTCCGTCGCAAGGACGGCGGCGACAACGATGCGGCGGGGCCGGGCCGCAACGCCGAGCGGAACTTCCACAAGGATAAGCGCTCGAACGAGACGCACCGTAGCATCACCGATCCTGAAGCGCGCCTGTACAAGAAGGGCGACGGCCAGCCGGCCAAGCTCTGCTACATGGGCCATGTGCTGATGGAGAACAGCAACGGACTGGCGGTTGGCGGACTGGCGACGTTGGCCACTGGCGTGGCCGAGCGGGAGGCGGCGCTCGTCCTGATCGACCGAACGCGCGGGTCGCATCGGATCACCTTGGGAGCCGACAAGGCGTACGACGTGGCTGACTTCGTGACGGCGCTGCGAGGCCGCTCGGTGAGCCCGCACATCGCCATTGATGGGCATGTGCGTGTGACGGGCAAGCCGCGCAAGACGGAGGTTGACCGCAGGGTCACGCGTCACGCCGGCTATGCGCTCAGCCAGCGCTGCCGCAAGCGGATCGAGGAGGTGTTCGGCTGGATCAAGGCGTCGGCCGGGTTGGCCAAGGTCAAGCTGCGAGGCCGCGCCCGAGTGGACGCAGCCTTCACCCTGGCGTTGGCCGCCTACAACTTGATCCGCCTGCCCAGGCTCTTGGCGAGGCCGGCATGAGCGTCCGGGGCCGATGGCGCGTCGTCGAGACACCCGGATACGACATGGCCGTTCCGGGCGCTTACATCCTGTTCGACCAAGACGGCGGCGAGTTCGCCTTCGATTGCCTCACCGGCTCCATCCATGGCGCCTGCGCCGGCGACGCCGTCGAGTTCACTTGGGACGGTAACGACGAGATGGAGGAAGCTGGCGGCCACGGGTGGGCAGAACTGCAGGACGATGGCTCCCTCGAAGGGGAAATCTCCCTCGATCACGGCGATGACATCCCCTTCATCGCTCGTCGCTCAACCACTTCTTCAACAGCCTGCTAGAGCGGGTTCCAAATTCCTGGAACCGTCCCCCTTGCCCCGAGGAGCATCGCGGAACGATGCGTCTCCAAGGGTCGGCAGCAGGCGTGGGATAGGCAGCAGGCGTAGTGCTCGTCATCCCCTTCGAGATGCGCGCTGCGTACGCTTCTCAGGGTGAGATGATTCTTTTCAAGCGGGACATGCTCTAGCGACCTCAGGCGCTCTCGGCGTATTTCAGATTGCAACCGTAGGGCCGCGTCGAGGCATCGGTGACCGGCTTGTCGGCCAGCAGCTCGGCAAGGGCGGCCCGAACATATTGCTTGGCGCGCGGGATATCGTTGCTATCGGCTGTGGCGATGGAATCGATGCCGCCCTTGTAGACCAGCACACCGGAGGCATCGATGATGTACATGTGCGGCGTGACGGTCGCGCCATAGGCGCGCGCGATCGCACTTTCGGGGTCGAGCAGCACCGCGGCCGGCGCCGCATGGTGCTCCGCCACGATCTCGTTGGCCTGGGTCGCGGTCACGTAGCCCTGCTTGCCGGGCGCTGAGGATGCCACGGTGAGCCAGATCATGCCCCCGGCCGCCGCCTCGCGCTGCTGGGCCTGCATGTTGCCGGAGCGGTAGTGCTTGCCGACATAGGGGCAGCCGTGATTGGTCGTCTCCAGCACGACGATCTTGCCCCGCAGCCCGGCCAGCGACCAGCTCTTGCCGTTGCTGTCGGTTGCGGTGAAGAGAGGGGCAGGTTTGCCGAGATCGGACGTGGCGTGGGCCGCGACAGGCGCGACGGCAAGGACCATGCTTCCCAAAAGCAACGAGCGGCGATGAACCACGACGTTCGACATGATGCCTCCTATCGTTTGGCTTGCTGGCTCGAGGTGAGCGTGGCGATGACCGAGGCCTCGGTCAGGATCTGCGGCAGGATCGTCGGCCGGTCGGCGCCCGGCGCCCAGTAGAGATAGAGCGGCACCCCGGCGCGGCCGAGTTCCTTCAGCATCGCCGTGATCTCGGGGTCGCGATTGGTCCAGTCGCCCCTGAGCTTCACCGTTCCGGTCTGCTCGAAGGCATGTCGCGTGTTCGCCGTCTCCAGCGCGACACGCTCGTTGACCAGGCAGGTGATGCACCATGCGGCGGTGAAATCGACGAACACCGGTTTGCGTGCGGTGACAGCCTCGTCGAGGCGGGCACGGGAGAAACGTTCCCAGCCATCGAAGCCGACGCCCGCGGATGGCCCGCCCGAGGCCGAGGCGGCCGTTGCCGGCTGATCCTCGACCTTGAGTGCGGCGGCGAAGGCCAGCAGCACGGCGAGGGCAGCGACGCCGCGGCGCAGCCAGACGGTCGGCGAGACCGGCGTGCCAAGCCGCAGCAGCCAGATGGCGAAGGCGATCAGGATCATGCCGCCCAACGCATAGAGCACGCCGTCCGCGCCGGCTTGCTGGGTCAGCACCCAGATCATCCAGACCGCAGAGGCATACATCGGGAAGGCGAGGAACTGGCGCAGCCGGTCCATCCAGGCTCCCGGACGTGGCATCAGCCGCTGCAGGGCAGGGGTGAACGCCAGCGCCAGGTAGGGAAGCGCCAGGCCAAGCCCCATCGCCAGCAGCACCGCGACGGTCTGTGGCGCTGGCTTGCTCAGGGCAAAGCCCAGCGCTGCGGCCATGAAAGGCGCGGTGCAGGGAGTGGCGACGATGACCGCCAGCGCGCCGGTGAAGAAGGCGCCCGTGGTGCCGGAACGGCTGGCGAGCCCTTGGCCCAGGCCGGTGAAACGACCGCCGACCTCGAACGCGCCCGACAGATTGAGGCCGACCACGAAAAAGAGATAGGCGATCAGGAGCGAGAAAATCGGCGACTGGAACTGGAAACCCCAGCTTACCTCACCCACACCGGCGCGGATTGCCAGCACGACCGCGGCCATCAGCCCGAACGTCACCAGGACGCCTGCCGCATAGGCGAGGCCGTCGCGCCGGATGTCGCGACGCGACTGGCCGGCAAGGCGGACGAACGAGGCCGCCTTCATCGCCAGCACCGGAAAGACGCACGGCATCAGGTTCAGGATCAGCCCGCCCAGCAAGGCGAATACGAGAGCCTTCCAAAGCGCCAGTGTCTCGCCATCATCCCCTGATGCGGTCAGTGGTGCGGCATCGGCTGCGAGCGTCGGATCGAACGTCGCTGCGATGTCGAACGCCTGGCGGTGCTCGCCGTCGGCGGTCTTTTCGCTGAGCTGCAGAGTGCCGGCGATCCGCTGCGGCATCGCGGCCTTGGCGTCGCCTTTCTTCAGCGGAATGCGAATGCCGTCGGCCGTCACGCGCGCCGACTGCGTGGCCATGTTGGCAACGGCGCCCCATTCGGCGGGGAAGAAATAGACGTCGCGGATCGTGTCGGGCTTCAGACCCTTGGCGTCGACGACGAGAAATGGATCCCCCGACTTTGCGACGCCGAACCGGGCTGGCCACGGACTTTCCATCGGCACCTGACGGCGCGCCGCATCGAACAGCGCGCGGGTGGCCGGATCGGCGGGCGTGGCTGCAGGTCCGACCGGAAGGGTGAGAGTGAACTTGCCGTTCTCGGGAATGCAGACGTCGCTGCAGACCAGCCAATTCGCCTCGGCGGCGAGCGGCAGAGTCGATCCGGTGAAGTCGGCCGGGGGCGTGATCTTCACCAGCAGCAGAACGTCGCCCTCGAAGCCGTAATTGACGACGCCACTCACATCGATCTTGGTGGGGGTCGGCCAGACGATCGGGCCGGCGGTCACGCCGGCGGGCAGTTTCCAGGCGATATCGGTCGGCTGCCCGGCATCGCCCGGGTTCTTCCAGTAGGTGTGCCAGTGCGGCTGCATGGTCTCGCGCAAGGCGACCCAGAAGGGCTCGCCAGGCTTCACCTGCGAGACCTCGGAAAGGAGCTCGGCGCGCACATTGTCGGTCGTGACGACAGACTGCGCCGCGGCAGGCAATGCCAGCACAAGCGAAACGAGAAAAGCCAGAAGGCGCGACATAGGCCCATTAAGTGAGCCGGCGACAGGGCCGTGGCAAGGCAATCCGGATCAAGGCAGCGTGATCTTTTGCCTCGGCGCTTCTCGTCGTCTAAGGTCTTGGTTTCCTTGAGGAAACAATGATCCCTGCGATCGATGGCGCGAGCCTTCTGAGAGCCCTGGACGAGCTTGCGCGCATCGGCGCGATCGAAGGCGGCGGTTGCGCACGGTTGGCGCTCAGCGACGAGGACAAGGCCGGCCGCGACCTCGTCACGGGCTGGATGAAGGCATTGGGGCTCGAGGTGCGGGTCGACGCCATCGGCAATGTGATCGGCCTGCGCGCTGGCCGCGAGAACGTGTCGCCGATCATGACCGGCAGCCACATCGACACTGTCCGCACCGGCGGCCGTTACGACGGCAATTACGGTGTCCTGGCCGGTCTCGAAGTGGTGCGCGCTCTGAACGCAAGCGGGATCACGACACGCCGCCCGATTGCTGTCGCGTTCTTCACCAATGAGGAAGGTGCGCGCTTCCAGCCCGACATGATGGGGAGCCTCGTCTACGCTGGAGGGCTTGGCCTCAACGAGGCCTATGCCGCGGCGGACAGGGGCGGCGTCTCGGTCGGCGACGAGTTGCGCCGCATCGGCTATCTCGGCCTTGCGAAGCCCGGCGCGCTCCGGCCCCATGCCTTTCTCGAGCTGCATATCGAGCAGGGACCGATCCTCGACGAGGAGAAGGTCCGTATCGGCGTCGTTGAAAGTGTGCAGGGCATTTCCTGGACCGAGTATACCGTCACCGGTGTCTCCAACCACGCCGGTACCACGCCGATGCGGCTGCGTCGCGATGCGGGCTATCTCGCCGCCTCCGTCACCCTCTTTGCCCGCAAGCTTGCGCTGGACATGGGCGGGCACCAGGTGGCGACGGTGGGATCGCTTTCGTTGCGGCCAAACCTGATCAATGTCGTGCCCAACCGTGCCATCTTCACCGTCGACCTGCGCAACACCGATGAAGCCAAACTGAAGAACGCCGAGGCACGGGTTGCCGCGCATATCGCCGAGATCGCCCGCGAGGAACGCCTCGACGTGGAAGCCAAGGTGCTGGCCCGGTTCGAGCCGGTGATCTTCGATGCAGGGCTCGTCGACCGCGTCGAGCATCATGCCCGGGCGTTGACCCTCGGCACGCGCCGCATGCCGTCGGGCGCCGGCCACGATGCGCAGATGATGCAGCGGCTCTGTCCGACGGCGATGATCTTTGTGCCATCCGTCGCCGGGCTTTCCCACAACGTCAAGGAGCACACCGAGCCCGCGGATCTGGTGGCCGGTGCAGAGGTGCTCCTGAACCTGATGCTGGAGCTGGCGGAAAGGTGAGCGCGGTCCGGAATTGCAACAGCCACGCCTCGACGCTTCCTTTCCCCTGATCTCGATCGTGCCGCGACGTCAGCGTGGTGAAGCCCACGAGATCGGCAAAGGCGACACCGATCTCGGCAAAGCCGTCGGCGATGCTGCGTTTGCCGCCGCGCAAGCGGTTTGCAATGGGCGCCGGCAAAGCGTTGAGCGGAAGCTGCGATCGAGTTCCTCGAAGGCCGAGCGAAAGCCGCACATGGTGCCGACCACCATCTCCGAGGCGGCAAGGACCTGCAGCTCGTTGCGAATCGTGCGGAAGTATTTCTCGACTTGGCGAGCCGTGGTTCGCTTCGCCGCGGTGAGCTGATCGTAGATCGTCTCCTGCGTCGCGGGCGCGCACGTGGCCGGCCCGCCGGTGACGAGCACCACGATGCTCCCGGTAGAAGCAGCATGACCAGGAGCTTCGCCGTGAGTCCCAACGCGACTTCCGTTCCCACTCGCGGGCGCGCACGTGACCGGCCCGTCGGTGACGAGAACCGCGATGCTCCCGGTAGAAGCAGCATGGCCAGGAGCTTCGCCGTGAGTCCCAACGCGACTTCCGTTCGATGCAGGCGGAATCAGCTGCCCCCATGCAGGTACGGGTCCGTACGCAGAGCGCGGCGATTGCCCTCAGACATGCAGCCATGGGCATCGCCCGAATCCGGCTCCCCGGCTACAACGCAAAGCCATAGTGAAAAGCCATAATGAAAAGGAACAACGCAATGCCCGAAGCTCCCGACAGGTCGCGCCGAATTATCTTCACTGGTGCTGCGGGTGGGATCGGGACGATGATTCGACCATTGCTGGCCAGGCTATATCCAGGCTTGGTGCTGAGCGATCGCGTGAGGCCGAAGGACCTTCAGTCGGGTGAGACGTTCGTCGCCGCCGACCTCACCAGGCCGGATGAGGTCGCAAGCGTGATGGAAGGTGCGCACAGCGTCCTGCATTTCGGCGGCCAGGCCAGCGAAGGGCCGTGGGACTCGATCCTCCAGGCCAACATCATCGGCTGCTACAATCTTTTCGAGGCGGCGCGGCAGGCGGGCGTCAAGCGGATCGTCTTCGCCTCGTCCAATCACGCCATCGGCTTCTATCCGCGCAGGAAGCGGATTGGCACCGACGTCACGGTGCGGCCGGACAGCCGCTATGGCGTCAGCAAGGCCTTTGGCGAGGCGCTGGGCGCGCTCTATTCAGACAAGCACGGGATTGATGTCACCTGTCTCCGGATCGGCAATGTCGGTCCACGGCCGGTGGACGTGCGGCGGCTCTCGATCTGGATCTCGCCGGAGGATCTCGTTCAACTGATCCAGATCGGACTCGATCATCCCAAGGTGCGTTTCGAGATCCTCTACGGGGCCTCGGACAATGCAGCGAGCTGGTGGGACAATTCCCGGGCGCAGAAGCTCGGCTACCGTCCGACCGGCAAAGCCGAGGCCTTTCGCGCCCATGCTGAAGCCGAACAGGCGAAGATCGGCCCCGACCCGGTGAGCGATCTCTTCCAGGGGGGCACGTTCTGCTCGGCGGAGTTTACCAACGACGTGAAACGGGCAGGGCCATAGGTCTTGGACCATCGACCTTCCGCGGGGATAATCGCTGCCGGAGGTGACGATGAGCAGGTTTCTGACGGTCGGCGCGGCGCAAATGGGACCGATCGAGCGCCGCCATACACGGCGCGATGTGGTGGAACGCATGGTCGCGCATCTGCGTGAGGCCAGGCGCATGGGCTGCGATCTCGTGGTGTTTCCCGAGCTCACGCTCACGACGTTCTTTCCGCGTTGGTGGATGACCGACCAGGCGGAGATCGATTCGTTTTTCGAAAAGGAGATGCCGTCGAACGAGACCGCGCCGCTCTTCACCGAAGCCAAGCGCCTGGGCCTCGGCTTCTCCCTGGGCTATGCCGAGCTCGTCAACGAGGGCGGCCGCATCAGGCGCTTCAATACCGCCATCCTGGTCGAGCCCGACGGCCGCATCGTCGGCAAGTATCGCAAGATCCATCTGCCGGGGCATGCCGAGCACGAGCCGGCGCGGCCGTTCCAGCATCTGGAGAAGCGCTACTTCGAGGTCGGCAATCTTGGCTTCCCGGTGGTCAAGGCGTTCGGCGGCAACATGGGCATGTGCATCTGCAACGACCGGCGCTGGCCCGAGACCTACCGGGTGATGGGCTTGCAGAACGTCGAGATGGTGATGCTGGGCTACAACACACCGCTACACAACGCGCCGGCGCCGGATCACGACGAGCACTCCTGGTTCCACAACCAGCTCTCGATGCAGGCCGGCGCCTACCAGAACGGCACCTGGGTGATCGGCGTCGCCAAGGGCGGGACGGAGGAAGGCGTCCCGTCGCTCGCCGACAGCATGATCGTGGCGCCGTCGGGCAAGGTCGTGGCGCGCGCTGCGGGCGAGGGCGACGAACTGATCGTGCATCGCTGCGACCTCGACGCCGGCAAGAGCTACAAGACGACGACCTTCAACTTTGCCGTTCATCGCCAACCCGATCAGTACCGGATGATTGTCGACCGCAAGGGCGCGATGGATCCGACCTGAAAGGCGCGATGGATTCGACCTGAAAGTGGTGGCAGTGACGACGCCGAAACGGCTTGCGTACCTCGTCACCGCTTCCTAACTGAGCCTGCAGCCCCGCGGGGACGACCCCGCTTTGATCGGGGAGATGTCGGGACGGCCCGGCTTTTGGCAAAGGGTGCGTCCCATGGCATGGCTCCTTCTCCTGGTCGCCGGTCTCTGCGAGATCGGCTGGGCAATCGGGCTGAAATATACCGAAGGCTTCACGCGGCTCGTGCCGTCGATCCTGACCGGCACGGCGATGGTCGTGAGCGTCGTCCTGCTCGGCATGGCGCTCAAGACTTTGCCGGTCGGCACCGGCTACGCGGTCTGGACCGGCATCGGCGCCGTCGGCACGGCGGTCCTCGGCATCTTCCTGTTCGGCGAAGCAGCCGATTGGATGCGGCTCGCCTCGATCGCCTTGATCGTGGCGGGCATCATCGGCCTCAAGTTTACAAGCGCCGTTTAGGCCGGCTCGACCGCTGACTGCGCGAAGCTGCCATGGCTCCTGTCCGGCGTGCCGCGGAACAGCGACATGTGCGTATGGGTGGCGATGAAGGGATCGCCGACCTTCTTGCGACCCAGCACCACTGTCGTGCGCCCCGGGCGGTCGAAACGGTCGCCATTGGGATAAAAGCCGTCGGACTGCCACACTGCCATGCCGACCGCGGTCAGGCGGTCGGCTGACACGATCGCCTCGACCTTGTCGAGGTCGTAGCGGAAATTGCGAATGGTGCCCCAGACATTGCGCCACTGCTTCTGTTCCGCGGACTCGCGGCCGTGCATGAAGTCGGTGAAGGTGCCGAAAGCGATCATGTCCTCGGCAAAGATCGGTCGCGCGCCCTCGTAGTCGACGGCGCGACAATGCCGCGCCAGCGTGCCGAACCAGACCCGCACGGCGGCGAGATCATCAGGGGCGACGGGAGTCAGGAGTTTCATGGTGAGGTCCTATAGTCCGAAACGTTGCCAGTAGGATCGTTCCTCGAGCGCCGCCAGGGTCGAGGTGCCGATGTCCCCGAGGCTGCCGCCCAGCCCAAAGCGGGACAGCAGGCGCCGGCGCGGCGCGATCACGGGCAGATGGACCTTGGCGCCGTAGCGTTCCTGCAGCACCGCGCGCAGTTCCCCGAAACCGTCTGCGAGGCCAAGCTCCAGGCCACGCCTGCCGGTCCAGAACTCGCCCGAAAACAGCATCGCCTCGTCGCCCTTCAGCCGGCTGCCGCGGCGTTCGCGCACCCAATCCTTGAAACCCTCATGGATCTCGGCCTGCAGCCGCTTCAGCCGCTCGACATCCCCGGGATTTTCCTCGCGGAACGGATCGAGCATCGATTTGCGTTCACCCGACGTATGCACGCGTCGCTCGATGCCGAGCCGTGCGATCAGGTCCGTGAAGCCGAAGCCCGCCGAGATCACGCCGACCGAACCCACGATCGACGCCGGATCGACGATGATCTCGTCGGCGGCGCAAGCGAGCCAATAGCCACCCGAGGCCGCCACGTCCTCGACAAAGGCGATCACCGGCAGGTTCTTTTCCTTGGCGAGCAGCCGGATGCGCTGGGCGATCAACGCCGATTGCACGGGCGAACCGCCTGGCGAGTTGATGGCGAGGGCCACCGCCTTGGCGCCGCGCATGCCGAAGGCGCGGGCGAGCAGCGGCGCAACGGTCTCGATCGCCAGGCCACGGGGTCCCAACAAGGTGCTTGCCGTAATGACGCCGGCGAGGCGGACGACCGGCACGGCCGGCCCGCGCCGAAAGCGAGTCCTGATCCAATCCAGCATGCCGGGCACTGTCGCGGCGCGGCCTCTGGAAGGCAAGCATCCTAGAAGACGATGGGCGCGGCATGGCGCAGGACGGCCTCGGCTGCTTCGGTGTAGCCGCCCTCCGGCCTGTGCAGGACAAGGGGTGGAGAGTCGCGTCGCCGCAGGTGTTTGCTGCGGCGGGCGCGAACCAACATCCGTGCTGCGGGGGGCAGTTGCTTCACGGTAACGTCCCCCCAGCCGAGGTCCACCAAGTGGGAGACGATCTCGTCGAGGCGGTCGCTGCGATGGATGATGGTCAAGGTGCCGGCGGGCTCGAGTGCGCCGGTCGCCACGCGCAGCCAGCGTGCGAGATCGGCGCTCGATTCGACTGTTGCCAGCGCTTTGCCGGGGTCAGGCGATGGGTCGGCCACCGCGGCCGCCAGGTAGGGCGGATTGGTCGCGACACAGTCGAACTTTCCCAACATCCCGGGCAGGGGCCGTGCGATATCGTGGACGACGACCTCGACGCGGTCGGCCATGCCATTGGCGTTGGCATTATGCGCGGCAAGATCGGCAAGGGCGGGCTGCAATTCCACACCAACCACGCGACAGTCTCGCATCCGCGCCGCCAGGCAAAGCCCGACCGCGCCGACACCCGCCCCGAGATCCAGTACCCGTCCACCCGGCGGGGGCGATGTGGCCGCTGCCAGAAGCACGGCATCCACGGCAACGCGATAGCCGCGGCGGGGCTGGCGCAGGCGGACGCGACCATCCAGCAACGCATCTTCTGTGGTAGACGTTTGCATGCCGTGATTGCATCCTCCCTCACGACATCGTGTCGCAACATCGGCATTCCGCGCAGGATTATTTTCGAACCATGGCAACCGTCGTCTCCCTCGAAGGCAAGCGCAAGGCGCCCAGCCTGGAGCCTTTGCTCCACTTGTGCGCGGAGGATATGACGCGCGTGGATCGCGAGATCCTTGCGCGCATGCGCTCGCCCGTCGCCCTCATTCCCGAGCTCGCCAACCATCTGGTCGGTGCGGGCGGCAAGCGCATGCGCCCGTTGCTCACGGTCGCAGCAGCGCGGCTCTGCGACTACCGCTCGCCGGACGACGACCGCCATGTGAAGCTCGCGACCTGTGTCGAGTTCATCCATTCCGCGACCCTGCTGCACGACGATGTCGTCGATGTCAGCGTGCTGCGGCGCGGCAAGCCGACAGCGAATTCGGTCTGGGGCGACAAGGCCTCGGTGCTGGTCGGCGACTTCCTGTTCACGCGCGCTTTCGAGCTGATGGTCGATGTCGGCTCGCTCGACATCCTGGGCGTGCTGTCGCGCGCCTCCTCGACCATCGCCGAGGGCGAGGTGCTGCAGCTGGTCACGCAGCGCGACAGCAGTACGCCCGAAGCGACCTATCTCGAGGTGATCAAGGCCAAGACCGCCAAACTATTCGCCGCCGCCGCCGAGGTTGGCGCGATGGTCGCCGGTCGCAACGGACCGGAGCGCGTGGCGCTGGAAAGCTTCGGCATGAATCTCGGCATCGCCTTCCAACTCGTCGACGATGCGCTGGATTATGCCGGCCGCGAAGCCAAGCTCGGCAAATCGGTGGGCGACGATTTCCGCGAAGGCAAGATCACCTTGCCGGTGATCCTGGCCTTCCTGCGCGGTGGCCGGGTCGATCGCGAGTTCTGGAAACGCACGATCGAGAAGCTCGACCAGCAGCCGGAAGATCTGGAGCGCGCCCAGAGCCTGATCGAACGCCACAATGCGCTCACCGATACGCTGGAGCGTGCGCGCCACTATGGCGCCATGGCGCGCGACGCACTCGGCCTGTTCGCCGATTCGCCGCTCAAGGATGCGTTGCTGGAGGCTGTCGACTTCGCCATCGACCGGGCGCACTGATCGCGGCCCATGGCTGCCAAGCATATTCTTGCCGTCGACCAGGGCACCACCAGCACCCGTGCCATCGTGTTCGATGCGTCGGGCCGGCCGGTGGCTTCGGCCCAGAAGGAGCTGCCGCAGGTCTTTCCCAGGCCAGGGTGGGTCGAGCACGATCCCGAGGAGATCTGGCGGGCGACCGTCGAGGTCTGCCGGGGAGCGGTCGAGAAGGCGAAGCTCGACCCGAAGGCGCTGGCCGGTATCGGCATCACCAACCAGCGCGAGACCACGGTCGTCTGGGATCGCATTACCGGCAAGCCGGTGCACAATGCCATCGTCTGGCAGGATCGGCGCACGGCCGACCTGTGCGAGGAATTGCGGAAGGCGGGCCATGAGCCGATGGTCTCCGACCGCACCGGCCTGCTGCTCGATCCCTATTTCTGCGGCACCAAGATCGCCTGGATCCTGAAGAACGTCGCCGGCGCCCGCGCCGCGGCCGAGAACGGTGCCCTGGCGACGGGCACCATCGAGAGCTTCCTGCTCTGGCGCCTCACCGGCGGCAAGGTGCATGCGAGCGACGCCACCAATGCCAGCCGCACGCTGCTGCTCGACATCCGCAAAGGGGTGTGGGACCCCGATCTGGCGAAGCTTTTGGGCGTGCCCATCGCCATGCTGCCGCAGGTCGTGGATTGTGCCGGCGAGCTCGGCGTGACAACGCCCGATTTCCTGGGCGCGCCGGTGCCGGTGCTCGGCATGGCGGGCGACCAGCAGGCCGCGACCGTGGGGCAGGCCTGCACCAAGCCCGGCATGGTCAAGGCCACCTACGGCACCGGCTGCTTTGCGGTGTTGAACACCGGCAGTATCGCCGTCCACTCCAACCATCGGCTGCTCACCACCATCGCCTATCAACTGAATGGCCGACGCACCTATGCGCTCGAGGGCAGCATCTTCGTGGCGGGCGCCGCCGTGCAGTGGCTGCGCGACGGCCTCAAGCTGATCAAGCATTCGAGCGAGGTCGAGGCGATGGCCCGCGATGCCCGGGACGGCCATGGCGTCTACATGGTGCCGGCCTTCGTGGGCCTTGGGGCGCCCTACTGGGATGCCGATGCGCGCGGCGGATTGCTCGGCCTCACGCGCGATACCGGCCCGGCCGAGATCGCCGCCGCGACCCTCGATTCGGTTTGCTACCAGACACGCGATCTCGTCGAGGCGATGCGCGGCGACGGCGCCCAGATCGACGAGATCCGGGTCGATGGCGGCATGGTGGTGAACGACCCGTTGATGCAGCGGCTCGCCGACACGGTCGGCATTCCCGTTGAACGCCCCAAGGTGATCGAGACCACGGCGCTGGGTGCCGCCTTCCTGGCTGGCCTGCAGGCGGGCCTTTGGCCTTCGCTCGAGTCACTCTCTGCGACGTGGGTTCTCGATCGTGCCTTCTCACCCTCAGAAGATTCGCCCTCGCGCGATCGCCGCTACCTCGGCTGGCAAGAGGCTGTCAGGCGGGTACGCAGCAGTTAGTCGTCGCGCCGCCGCGTCGGGCGATTGACTCGCGCGTAAGACTTCTGCGAGGGCCGGCCGGTCCGCTACCTGACGCCGGCACCTGCCGTCCGCGACGGCATCGCCTGCATCACCGAGGATCGCAAGGTCGAAGGCTTCTTCGAGACCATGTCGATCGCGAAGAACGTCTATATGGGCCTGCTGGCCAAGCTCGGCGGGAAGCGATCGCTGGTCCTGAACAAGGAAGCCGAGGCGGTCGGCAAGAAATGGGTCGAGGCGCTGAATGTCCGCGCCATAGGCCAGGGCGTGAAGGTGGTCGAGTTGTCCGGCGGCAACCAGCAGAAGATCGTGATCGCCAAGCCGCTGGTGCAGGGACCGAAGCTCATCATCTTCGACGAGCCGACGCGCGGTGTCGACGTGGGAGCCATCGCCGAAATCCACCAGCTCATCGACCGGCTGGCCGACGAGGGCAATGCGGTCGCCATGATCTCCTCCTATCTGCCGGAGATCATGGCGCGTTCCGATCGCATCCTGGCTTGCCGCCAGGGCAAGATCGTCGAGAAATTCTCCGCCCATGAGGCGACTGAAGAAAAGATCATGTACGCCGCGATCCACTGACGCTTGCCCGCCCGCGGGCGCGCCATTAGGTTGCGCGCCGTCATGCAGAGCCGCTCCAACCCTGTCTATTGCGCCATAGATACCGTCGATCTCCCGTTGGCAGCCCGCCTGATCCGGTCAGTGGCCGGCAGCGTGATTCCCGTCGTTGGAGGGGTCAAGCTCGGCCTGGAATTCTTCCTCGCCCACGGTGCGCCGGGCGTGCGCTACGCCTTTCCGGCGCCGGTGCGGGCCACCGGTATCGGTTTCTTCCTCGACCTCAAGCTGCACGACATTCCCAATACCGTGGCTGGCGGCATCCGCGCCGTCGTCGAACTGGAGCCCACCTTCATTACCATCCACACGGCGGGCGGCCCGGCAATGATGAAGGCCGCGGCCGAGACCGCCGCAGCCGAGGCGAAGCGGCTCGGCGTGGCGCGCCCGAGGTTGCTCGGGGTGACGGTGCTGACGTCGCTCGACAAGTCCGACCTCGTGGCAACCGGCGTTTCCGCCGATCCCGACCGGCAGGTGCTGCGCCTGGCGTCGCTTGCGCGCGAGAGCGGCCTCGATGGGGTGATCTGCTCGCCGCTCGAGATCGCGGCCCTGCGCCAGGAATGCGGCAAGGATTTCATCCTGATGGTGCCGGGCATCCGCCCGTCCGGCGCGGCGAGCGCCGACCAGAAGCGGGTCATGACGCCCAAGGAAGCGGTCACGCTCGGCGCCAATCATCTGGTGATCGGCCGGCCGATCACCGAAGCGGCCGATCCGGCGCTGGCCGCCGAGACGATCGCGCGCGATCTCGGGGCGCTCTGAGCCCATGGCGGTCGAGGCCAAGATCTGCGGGCTCTCGACACCCGATGCGGTTGACGCGGCGGTTGCCTTCGGCGCCCGCTGGGTGGGATTCGTGACCTATCCGCCCTCGCCGCGTCACATCTCGACCGAGACGATGCGCGCGCTGGGCGCCCGTGTACCCAAGGGCGTCGTCCGCGTCGGCCTGTTCGTCGATCCGGACGATGCTTTGCTGGACGAGAAGCTGGCGACCGGCGTCCTCGATCTGCTGCAACTCCACGGCGCCGAGACGCCCGAGCGCGCCGTGGCCATCAAGGCGCGCACCGCGAAGCCGGTGATGAAGGTGATCAAGGTCGCTTCCGCTGCCGACGTCGAGCATGGCATCGCGGCCTATGCCGGAGTGGTGGACCGACTGATGTTCGAGGCTGCCGGAGGCACATTGCCCGGCGGAAACGCCAAGACGTTTGACTGGACGATCCTGTCTGGCCGGCGCGTGCCCGTGCCCTGGCTCCTGGCCGGTGGCCTCACGCCCGACAACGTCGCCGAGGCCGTCCGCGTCACAGGCGCGTTCGCCGTCGACGTTTCCTCTGGCGTCGAATCGAGCCGGGGTGTGAAATCGGTCGAGCTGATCCGCGCATTCCTGGCGCGGACGGCATCGCTTTAGGGGGAGACCGCGATGAAGACGGAACGGCGTCTGAAGGAGCTGGGCATCGAGCTTGCACCAGCGACCTCGCCACTGGCCAATTACGTCAATGCGGTACGCACCGGCAATTTGCTCTATCTCGCCGGCAAGGGTCCGGGGCGGGCCGGCGAGCCGCTGCCCACCGGCAAGGTGGGACGCGACCTCACGGTCGAGCAGGCCTACCAGCATGCGCGCGAGACCGGCCTCAACCTGATCGCCGTGATGAAGGCGGAACTCGGTGACCTCGATCGCGTGAAGCGCATCGTGAAGGTTCTGGGCATGGTGAATGCTGTCCCGGAATTCGGCCATCAGCCGGAGGTCATCAATGGCTGCTCCGATCTCTTCGTCGAGGTGTTCGGCGACCGTGGCCGCCATGC
The DNA here is from genome assembly GCA_018242505.1 of Pseudomonadota bacterium. Taxonomy (GTDB): domain Bacteria; phylum Pseudomonadota; class Alphaproteobacteria; order Reyranellales; family Reyranellaceae; genus Reyranella. The sequence goes on along the minus strand of JAFEBU010000032.1, from coordinate 85,907 downwards.
GCGCTCGGCGGTCGGCCTGGGCTCGCTGCCGCGTGGCATTCCGGTCGAGATCGAGGTGATCGTCGAGGTCAATAGCGCGCCGGTACGGGGCAGTGCTGTGGCCGCCTCGCGCAAGTCTGCTCAGAAGGCCAAACGGAAATCGGCCAAGAGCAAGCGCAGGTAGGCCTCTTTGACCAACCACCGTCGGGACTGCTAAGTCCGCGTCCCGACAGGAATCGCAATGGCACCGACACCCAACAGTTTCCGCACAGGCCCCGACGAGCGCGGGCATTTCGGCGTCTTCGGCGGCCGCTTCGTCGCCGAGACGTTGATGCCGCTGATCCTCGACCTGGAGAAGGCCTACAACGAGGCCAAGACGGATCCGCAATTCCAGGGCGAGCTCAGCTATCTCCTGAGCCATTATGCGGGACGTCCGAGTCCGCTCTATTTCGCCGAGCGCCTGACCAGGCGTCTGGGCGGCGCCAAGGTCTATCTGAAGCGCGATGAGCTGAACCACACCGGCAGCCACAAGATCAACAACGTGCTGGGCCAGGTGCTGCTCGCCAAGCGCATGGGCAAGACGCGCGTCATCGCCGAGACGGGCGCGGGCCAGCACGGCGTCGCCACGGCGACGGCGTGCGCACTGTTCGACATTCCCTGCGTCGTGTTCATGGGGTCGGTCGACGTCGACCGCCAGTCGCCGAACGTCTTCCGCATGAAGATGCTGGGAGCCGAGGTGCGGCCGGTGACGGCCGGCGCGGCGACGCTGAAGGATGCGATGAACGAGGCGCTGCGCGACTGGGTCGCGACCTGCGAGAACACGTTCTATTGCATCGGCACCGTGGCCGGGCCGCATCCTTATCCCGCAATGGTGCGCGACTTCCAGTGCGTGATCGGCAACGAGGTGCGCAAGCAGATGATGGAGGCCGAAGGCCGCTTGCCCGACACTCTGGTCGCCTGCATCGGCGGCGGCTCGAACGCGATGGGCCTGTTCCATCCTTTCCTCGACGATGCCGGTGTCCGCATCGTCGGCGTCGAGGCCGCGGGCAAGGGTATCGAGACCGGCGAGCATGCGGCATCGCTCACCGGCGGCCGGCCGGGCGTGTTGCACGGCAATCGCACCTATCTCCTGCAGGACAAGGAAGGCCAGATCACCGAGGCGCATTCGATCTCGGCCGGTCTCGACTATCCCGGCATCGGGCCGGAGCATTCCTGGCTCAAGGAGCGAGGCCGCGTCGAATACGTGTCGGCCACCGACGACGAGGCGCTCGAGGCGTTCCAGCTGCTCTGCAAGCTCGAAGGCATCATTCCCGCGCTCGAGTCCTCGCATGCTTTGGCCCACGTGACCAAGCTTGCGCCGACTCTGCCGAAGGACAATCTGCTCGTGATGAATCTTTCCGGTCGCGGCGACAAGGACGTGCCGCAGGTCGCCGCTCGACTCGGCGTGAAGATCGGATCATGAGCCGCATCACCAAGCGCTTCGCGCAGCTCAAGGCCGACAAGCGCGCCGGCCTCGTGGCCTATATCGCCGCGGGCGATCCCGACCCGGCGCTGAGCTACCAAATCCTCAAGGGCCTGCCGGCGGCCGGCGCCGACCTGATCGAGCTCGGCATGCCGTTCACCGATCCGATGGCCGACGGGCCGTCGGTCCAGCACGCTGGCCAGCGTGCGCTGAAGGCGGGCATCACGGTCGATATCACGTTCGATATGGTTCGGCGTTTCCGCAAGGAGACCGGTGATGGCGACACGCCCATCCTGCTCATGGGCTACTACAACCTCGTTTCCCAACGCGGGGTCGAGCGCTTTTGCAAGGACGCCGCAGCGGCAGGGGTCGACGGTCTGATCCTGGTCGATCTTCCGCCGGAGGAAGCCGACGAGCTGAAGCCTCATGCGCTGGCGGCGGGTATCGAGACCGTCCTTCTCGCCGCGCCGACGACCGACGAGAAGCGCCTGCCGGCCGTACTGAAGTATGTTTCAGGCTTTCTGTATTTCGTCTCCGTGCTCGGCACCACGGGGACAAAGTCGGCGAGCGAGGAGGCGGTGCGCACACATGTCGAGCGCATCAAGCGGCACACGGCGCTGCCCGTCGTCGTGGGCTTCGGAATCAAGACTCCGGACCAGGCTGCTGCCGTGGCGCGTCATGCCGACGCAGCCGCCATCGGCTCGGCGATCGTCGATCGCGTGAAGGCGGGACTCGACGACAAGGGCAAGCCCAAGCCCGACCTCGTGCCGGGCGTGCTTGCCTACGTCAAGGCGCTCGCCGACGGCGTGCGTGGTGTGCGCAAAGTCTAGACTCACTTTGAGTTGAACTTTGTGATCGTTTTATGAGATCGCCGCGCCGGCCATTGTATAGCCGAAATTGCGCGCCCATATGTTCGGCATGAATTGATGGCAAAGGGAGTGCTGCAATGCAGCGGTTCACGCCAGAACACCAAGACAGGCTTCATCAGCTCTTTACCGCTGCACTGGATCTTCTCGACAGACAGAATCGCGAACCTGATCGCTGGGAGGAGGAATGCCTCTCCTATGCGCTTGGCGCGATGGCTTGCGGCCTTTATCCCGCTGCCGAACTCGAACTGGCGGCTTTCTCGCGGCCTGTAGCGGAACGGTCGCCGGAAGAAGTTGCGATGCTCGACAAGAAGCCGAGCCGCTTCACCAAGGAAATGCTGCGCAGTGGCTTCGACTATGTGAGGAATCGCAACAGTGTGTTGCCGAACGTTGCCGGCGATGCGGCGTTGCCCGCGGCCGGCCATCTCGCCGTTCGCTCGTTCCTTGGCGCTTCTCTTTAGCCCTAGGTTGAGGGTTCGTCGTCGAACAACAGATCGGCGACGAACGAATTGGTCTTGCGCTCCCAGCCGAAGGTCGAGGTCTGGCCGTGGCCGGGTACGAAGCCGATATCCTCGCCGAGCGGCCATAGCCGCCCGCGGATCGACTGCAAGAGCTGATCGTGATTGCCGCGCGGCAGGTCCGTGCGGCCGACCGATCCCCTGAACAGCACGTCGCCCACGAAGGCGATCTTGGCCTCCTTGTTCACGAACACGACATGTCCCGGCGTGTGCCCGGGGCAGTGCACGACGTCGAGCGTCAGGTTGCCCAGGCTCACCGTGTCGCCGTTCACCAGCCAGCGGTCCGGCACGAACGGCTTGTAGGCGGGGAAGTTGTACTTGCGACCCGACTCGGGCAGACCCTCGATCAGGAACAGGTCGTCCTCGTGCGGACCTTCGATCCTGACGCCATAGTGCTCGGCCATGGTGCCCGCGGCGGAGGCATGATCGACATGGCCGTGGGTCAGCAGCACCTTGGTGATCTTGATCCCCTGTTCGGCGATCGCCTGCTTCAACATGTCGAAGTCCCCGCCCGGATCGACGGCGGTACCTTCCATGGTCTCTGAACACCAGACGATCGAGCAGTTCTGCTGGAACGGCGTGACGGGCGCGATCATGACCTTGATCATGTATCTCCTCTAATGCCTCCTGCAGGTGCAGGAAAGAGCGTATGCTTGGACTCCCTCTCGTGACGAAACATCAATGAAATTGCGTCTTCTGGCCGGTCTCGCGGCGCTTCTCGCCCTCGTAGCCGGCCCCGCCGCCGCCCAGTTCACCTCGGTGGCCTCTCCGACCGGTCCGGTCATGGCTGGTCCCTATGTCATCGTCGACGCCCATACCGGCGAGACGCTGCTGCAGAGCAACGCCGGCGCACCGTGGTATCCGGCTTCTCTCACCAAGCTGATGACGATCTACATCGTCTTCCAGGAGCTGAAGGCTGGACGCCTGACACTGCAGACGCCGGTACCGTTCTCCGCCCATGCCGCCAGTATGCCGCCGGCCAAGCTCGGCCTGCCGGTGGGACAATCGATCACGGTCGAGCAGGCGCTGGAATCGCTGGTGGCGCATTCGGCCAACGACGTGGCGGTGGCGCTCGGCGAGCGGATCGGCGGATCGGAACCCGGCTTCGCCCAACGCATGACCCGGACGGCAAAGCAGCTCGGCATGACGGCCACGACCTTCGACAATGCCAATGGCCTGCCCGATGCCGGTAACGTGACGACGGCGCGCGATCTTGTCCTGCTGGCGATGGCGCTGATGCGCGACTTCCCACAGTACTATGGCTACTTTCGCACCCAGGATTTCATGCTCGGCAAGCGCTGGGTCGGCCCGGGCGTAAAGTTCGTGCACATGTACTCGCCCTATGCCGACGGCCTGAAGACGGGTTTCATCTGCGCCTCGGGGTTCAATCTCGTGGGGAGTGCCGTGCGCGATGGGCGCCGCCTCATCGGTGTCGCCCTCGGCTTCCGCCGAGCCGACCTGCGCGACGAATTCCTGGTCCGCCTGTTCGACCAGGCGTATGCATTGAAGACGGGTGGCGCGCGACCGAAGGTCTGGCAGCTTGCCAATGACGGCGGTCGGCCTCCGGTCGTGTTCAGCCAGGGCGAGTGCGGAATGATCCGCTACGACATGCCGGGCGATGCGGTCTGGCTCGGCACCTACGCCACGTGGGCCGCGGCGCGTCAGATCTATGAACGCGGACAGACCGAGCTGGCGCGGATGGGCGCTGCGCATCCCGGCAAGGAGTACATTCTGCCGGTCACGGTCAACAGGACGACGCGGCAGGCCGCGATCATCGCCGACCTGGAGCCGGGTGTCGCCGAACAACTCTGCGCCGACTACCGAGCACGCAAGCAATTCTGCGAGGTGAAGAAGCCAAGCGACTTCGCGGCGCCGTTTGCGGGTTTCTGGCGCTGAAAACGACTGTGCGCATTGTCTTGGCCGCAGCGGTCATTCATGCCATACCGCCGCCATGAACTGGCTGACCAACTTCGTCCGCCCCAAGCTCCGCGCACTCGTCTCACGCAAGAAAGAGGCGCCGGAGAATCTCTGGCTGAAGTGTCCCAAGTGCGAGCAGATGCTATTCACGCGCGATTGGGAGGCGAACCAGGAGGTGTGCACGCATTGCGGCCACCATATGCGGCTCCGTCCGATGAAGCGCCTGCCGCACGTGTTCGACGACGGCAAATTCGAGCTGCATCCCTTGCCGCGGGTCGTGTCCGATCCACTGAAGTTCCGCGACACCAAGCGCTACGACGCGCGGCTCAAGGAAGCCCAGGGCAAGGCCCAGGGATCGACCGACGCGCTGGTCGTGGCGAGCGGCCTGATGGGCAATCGCACGACGGTCGTCGCTGCGCTCGACTTCGGCTTCATGGGCGGCTCGATGGGTACGGCGGTGGGCGACGGGCTGGTGATGGCGTCGGAACTCGCGGTCAACCGCAAGGCGCCGCTGATCGTCTTCTCCGCATCGGGCGGCGCGCGCATGCAGGAAGGCATCCTGTCGCTGATGCAGCTCACGCGCACCACCATCGCCGTGCGCCGCGTCAAGGAGGCGGGCCTTCCCTATATCGTCGTGCTGACCGATCCCACGACCGGCGGGGTCTCGGCGTCCTTCGCCATGCTGGGCGATATCCATCTCGCCGAGCCGGAAGCCATCATCGGCTTTGCCGGACCGCGCGTGATCCAGGATACGATTCGCCAGGAATTGCCGCCGGGCTTCCAGCGCTCCGAATACCTGCTGGAGCATGGCATGGTCGATGCCGTGGTCCATCGCCACAAGCTGCGCGAGACCTTGATCCGGCTGGTCACGCTGCTCATGGATCCGGTGGTCATCGAAAGCCGCAGCGTCGCCGTCGCGGACGGCTGATCCTCCCGTGAGCGATGCCATCATCCAGCGTCTCATGAGCCACCACCCGCGGGTGATCACCCTCGGGCTGGAGCGCATCGAGCGCCTGTTGAAGGCGCTCGGCTCGCCTGAGAAAAAGCTGCCGCCTCTCATCCACGTCGCCGGCACCAACGGCAAGGGCTCTCTCGTGGCGTACCTGCGGGCAATGGCCGAGGCCGCCGGCTACCGCGTGCACGTCTACACCTCGCCGCATCTGGTTCGTTTCAACGAGCGTATAAGGATCGCGGGCCGCCTGATCGAGGATGGCGCGCTCGACGAGCTGTTGACGGAATGCGAAGAGGCCAACGGTGACCAGCCCATCGCCTATTTCGAAATCACGACGGCGCTCGCCTATCTCGCATTCTCCCGCGTCCCGGCCGAGCTCGGCATCATCGAGGTCGGCCTGGGGGGCCGCTATGACGCCACCAACGTGATCGAGCCTGCGCTCACTGCCATCACTCCTGTCGGCTATGATCATACGGGCTTCCTTGGCGACAAGCTCGAGGGCATCGCCGGCGAAAAGGCGGGGATCCTGAAACGCGCGGTGCCGGCCGTGATCGGCCGACAGCGCGAGGTGAGCGCCGGGGTGATCGCGGCCGAAGCAGCCAAGCTTGCCGTGCCGCTCTTCCGCATGGGCCGCGAATGGCAGGTGACGCAGACCGCAACGGGCTTCCGCTACGCCAGCGACACGACGACCCTGGACCTGCCGGCGCCGGCGCTCGTCGGGGCCCATCAGATCGACAATGCGGCCACTGCCGTCGCCTGCATCGAGCGCCTGCGCGCGGCCAGGTTCGCGATCGACGACAAGGCGGTCGCCAAGGGCCTTGCAACCGTGGACTGGCCGGCGCGGTTGCAGAGGCTGACACTTGGCCCGCTGGCCGAGGCATTGCCGCCCGGGTGCGAGCTGTGGCTCGACGGCGGCCACAACGAGGACTGTGGCCTCGCGCTTGCCCGCATGGCGGCCGACTGGGCGAAGGAGCCGGCGGCGCTGCCGCTCTACCTCGTGTTCGGCATGCTGACCAGCAAGGACGCCTCGGGATTTCTAAGGCCCCTGGCAAGCCATGCGCGGGCGGCGCTGGCGGTGCCGTTTCCCGAAGGCCACAGCGCCTACACGCCGCGGGAGGCGTGCGAGAAAGCCGCCGAGGTCGGCCTCGATTGCGCGCCCGCAAACAACATCGGCGCGGCTCTGGAAGACCTTCTGGCCACCCAGCCCGCGCCGATGCGCATCCTGATCTGTGGTTCTCTCTACCTCGCCGGGGCCGTGCTGGAGCGCAACGGCTGAGCGGGCGGAAAAGCCTCAGCTAACGACGGTATTGATCCAGCTCACGAGCTTCTGCTTGGGCTCGGCGCCGATCTTGGTCGCCGCGACCTGGCCGTCCTTGAACAACAGCAGCGTCGGGATCGAACGCACGCCGTACTTCGAGGGCACCATCGGGTTCTCGTCGATATTGACCTTCACCACTTTGAGCTTGCCGTCCATCTCCTTGGAGATGTCCTCGAGTGAGGGGCCGATCATTCGGCACGGGCCGCACCATTCCGCCCAAAAGTCCACGAGGACGGGCGTGTCGGACTTCAGGACTTCCTGCTCGAAGGAGGCGTCGGTCGCTTTGACGGTCATGTTGGGGCTCCGCAGACAAATAAGGCCGGTCGATGGACCGGCGTCGCTCTTGCCGTAAAGCTAGGAACAGGGTCCGACCAAGTCAAGATTGGGCCGCGTAAGGCATTGATTTATCGAGAATTCCGGGATCGATCTCCATGAGCTGCAGCGCCGACGTCCACAGCAGGAAGGCCCGTACCGTGCGCCCGGGATAGATGGCGCCCAGCAGCGCCCGGTAGAGCGCAAGCTGGCGGCGATAGGCGAGCGGCACATGGGCCGGGTCGACCGGCGGTGGGCGATTGGTCTTGTAGTCGACGATCAGCACCTCGCGCTCGGAGACGGCCAGCCGGTCGACCTGGCCACTGACCGTGAAGGTGCCGCGCGGCGTCTTCACTGTGCCGATCAACGGCACCTCGGCGCGCGATCCAGGGGCGAACAGCGGCGCGTGCTCCGGCGCTTCGGTGACCGCCAACGCTTCGGCTGCCCACTGGTCGGCATCCTCAGTTGTCAGACCAAGCGCCGGTTGGGCGAGGAAGCGGCGGGCTGCGGCAGCGCGCTCCGCCGGCGGCACTGCGGGCAGATGACGCAGCAATTCGTGCAACAGGCGACCGCGCTTCCAGCGGCTTGCGTCGCCGGCGGCGAGCGGGCTGAAGGCGCGAGATCCGGCGGCGCCCTCGTCAGGCAATGGCTGCGAGGGCGCAAGCGGTGTGGGTGGATCGGGCTCGGCAGGCGCCGGCCGTTCCAGCCATGCGGGTGCGGGGACCGTTTGGGGCAGCGCCAGGGCCTGCTGCTCCGGAAGAGCGAGGTGGCCTTCGTTCGTGAGTTCGAACCCGTCGCCCGCCCAGCCTTCGTCGGCGAGGTATCGGGTGAAGTCGAACGGCATCGAGATCGCGCGGCGGCGGCCCGGCGGGCCCTCACTCTCGATGCTGGCTGCAAGGCCGGCGGAGATACGGTCGTACCAGCAGCCGGCATCCTGCTTGCGCACGCCGATCCAGCCACCGACATAAAGCCGATCCTCGGCACGGGTCATGGCAACATAGAGGAGGCGGTTCTGCTCCTCGAGTGAGCGCTCGCGCGCCTCGGCCCGCCAGGCACGCGCAGCCTCGTTGGCGTCGTCGGTGCGCGGCAGCCAGAGTCGGGTCCTGCCGTCGGCCGCGGCCAGCAGGCGCTCGCTGTCGCGCGGTACGCGCGTGGTGTCGGGCAGATAGACGATCGGCGCCTGCAGGCCCTTGGAGGCATGTACGGTGAGAATGCGCACCTCCTGCCGCCGATTGGCGTCGAGATCGCGTTTGATCTCGCCGCCGCCCGACTCGAACCAGCGCAGGAAGCCTTGCAGGGAGCCGGCCTCGGCGCGCTGGTATTGCAGCGCCCGCGCCAGAAGTTCATCGATCGGGTCCGACGCCTCGCGGCCAAGCCGCTCCAGCAGGCGCTTGCGGCCGCCATCCGGCCCCAGCGCCTGGGCGAAGAAGTCGAATGGCGTCGTGAAGTCGGCGCGGGCGAGCCAGGCGGACAGACGCGCGTGCGCATCGAAAAAGCCGAGCTCGCCGGAACGCTCGTGCAGCGCGCGCCACAGCGTGCCGTTGCGTTTCCAGGCCAGGGTGAACAGCTCGTCCTCGTCGAGGCCGATCAGCGGCGACTTCAGCAGGCAGGCGAGGTTGAGGTCGTCCTGCGGCAGCAGCACGAAGCGCGCCATGGCCAGCAGGTCCTGGATCGCCAGCTCCTGGCCGAGATCGAGACGATCGACGCCGGTGACCTCGATCTGCTCGCGCTTCAGAGCCCTCACCAACGCATTCACGAAGGCGTTGCGGCGACGGACCAGCACCATCAGGTGGCCGGCATGCAGGAGTTCGCCGTTGCGGGCACGACGCTCCTGGCCGATCAGCCCCTTGGCGTGGAGCGCAATCAGGTGGGCCAGCCGCTCGTGCGGCGCCAGCATCGAGCCCTTGGGGGCTTCGATATCGGTCGGGTCGCTTTCGGCTCTGAGTGGCGGCGCGACCAAAGGCCAGAGTTCAACACGGCCGGGATCGTTGCTGCGGCTCGGCAAATGAAGCACGTCGCCCGGCTCCGCCAGGCCTTTGGCCGCATCCGGCTGCTCGAACACCCAGTCGACGGTATCGAGCACTGCGGGTGTGGAGCGAAACGAGACCGTGAGATCGACCGAGTCGAAGCCCTTGCGTGCCTGCTGACTCTTCTCGGCGAACCACAGATGCATCTCCGCGAGCTTGCGGGGGTCGGCGCGCTGGAAGCCGAAGATCGATTGCTTGGTGTCGCCCACGGCGAAAATCGTGCGCTCGCGGTCGCCCGCGCCGCTTTCTCCGGCGAAGAACTCCTCAGTCAGCCGGCGGATGACTTCCCACTGGTCGGGGTTGGTGTCCTGCGCCTCGTCGACCAGCACATGGTCGATGCCGCCGTCGAGCTTGTAGAGCACCCAGGCTGCGCTTTCTGCGGTTTCCAGCAGGCGCCGTGTGGCCACGATCAGATCGTCGTAGTCGAGAGTCGCGCGCCGCCGCTTGGCGGTGCCGTAGCGTTCCGTGATGTCGAGACCGAGCCGCAGCAGCGCCGTGGTGAGCTCGACCAGCGCAAGCCCGCGCCTGTAGTCGATCTCGATGCCGAGGCGTTCGGCCTCGGCCCGCAATACGCGGTCGATCGTGCCCATCGCGGCAACGGCAGCCTTGGAGGCGAGCGCTTTGCGCACCTCGCCCTTCTCGGTGAAGAACGCGGCGCGGTAGCCATCGAGACGGGACGTGCGCTCTTCGCCGGCATCGAGCCAGGCGGCGATCGCCTCGGCGCGGGCGGCGTCGGTCTTGCCGCCCCTCGCCAGCGCCTTGACCGCCGCGCGCAGGGCTGCCTCGTCAGGTGCGGACACGAGCGGCCTATCGCACCCCAGCCGTCGCGCCAACCGCTGGCGCAGACGCGCCATTCCCTTCTCATCGGCGATGCGCGCGAGAAGCCAGGCCCGCTCGCCCAGCAGCCTGCCCATCAGCTCGGCATACTCGGCGATCGAGATGCGGCCTGCGACGACGGCAAGGGCGTCGCGCAAGTCCTTCGGCGCATTGTCATGCGACAGCGCCTCGATTTGTGCATCCTGCGCCTGCCGCAGAAGCGCCGTGGCCTCGGCCTCGTCCATGACCTCGAAGCCCGGCGCCACGCCGGCTTCGAGCGGAAAGCGCTTCAGGAGCGCTTGGCAGAAGGCATGGATGGTGAGGATGTTGATGCCGCCCGGAGCGTCGAGCACGCGCGCGAACAGACGGCGGGCGATCACGCGTTGCTCGGGCTCGGGCCGCCGGTCGATCAGGGCTTCGATCTCCCTGTCGAGCTGCGCCGGCTCCGCCATCGCCCAGCCGCCGAGCCGGCTGGCCAGGCGGTTGCGCATCTCGGCGGCGGCGGCCTTGGTGAAGGTGAGGCACAGGATGCGTTCGGGCCGCACACCGGCCAGCAGCAGTCGCATCACGCGCTCGGTCAGTACCTTGGTCTTGCCAGTGCCGGCGTTGGCTTCGACCCAGGCCGAGCGGTCGGGCGTCGTCGCCGTGCGTTGCGCGGCATTGGCAATCGCGAGCGCGTCGACCGCGCCGTTCATTCCTCGCCTCCGCCCGCGGTCGACCATTCGGCCACGCGTTCGAGATGGGCGTAGTCGTTGAAATAGGGGCTGAACTCCGGCCAGGGCAGGGCCGTGTAGGGCGTTGCCGGGTTGGCGAAGTGCTCGGCCATCCGGGCGACCAGGCTCAGCATCGCCGGCACCAGCTCATCGCTGCCCTTGACTTCCTTTGTCGTGCCGCCGTCGCCCAGCCCATTGGCCTGCCAGTAGGACACATGGACGGCGCGCGCCTTGCCCGCGATCTCGGCAAAGCCTCCCTGTTCGGCCATCGCCGCCTCGAGCAGGAGCTGCGGGGCGAACAGAGCTTCGAGTTCCCGCGGCGAGGGTATGCGGCCGGTCTTGTAGTCGATGATCTCCCAGCCACCGGGTTCGATCTCGTCGATGCGGTCGGCACGCGCCTCGATGCGCAGTGGCCGCGAAGGTGGACCGACCGTGATCGCGCCGTCGGTCTCGCTGCCCAGCAGTTTTGTGCCCGCCGCGCGCCGCGCATTCTCGGTGGCGACGAACCAGCGCGCGAGCTTCTGGAAGCGCGGCCACCAGAAAGCCCGTTCCGCCGGCGCGGTCATCAGTTCGCCGAGATGCTGCTCGCCCAGGGCTTCGAACCGTACGAGCGCGTCGGCCGGTAGAGGGCCGGACGGATGCGCCTTCAGGAAGTCGTCGAGCGCCTTGTGCAAGGCCGAGCCGCGATCGGCGGCACTGAGCTCGGCTTCCAGCGGATCGAGCGCCTTAAGGCCGAGAATGTGCCGTGCATAGAGCCCGTAAGGATCCCGTCGCCATTGCTCGATGCTCGACACCGAGAGCCGGGTCGGCCGCGCCTCGACCGGCGGGCACGGCTCGGGCCGGGGCCGTGGCCGATAGCGCTCGGCGTCGTCGATTGTCTGGGCCCAGGCCAACAAGGTGCGCCGGCCGCGCTGGATATATTCCGGGGGCACTGCGTTGCCTTCTGGGTTGTAGCCGAACAACGCGTCGAGCCGCGCCAGCCAGCGCGACGGTACGGTGGGCGCGCCGCCCTCGCGCTCGGAGCGGGTCAGCAGCACACGCTCGGCAGCCAGCGCTGCGGCAAAGTCGTGCGCCGAGAGACCGACACGCCGTTCGGGCTGGGGCAGGCCGAGTGCGGCCCGCATCGGCCGGTTGATCCAGGGGCCGGTCTCGACGGCCGGCGGCCACGAACCTTCGTTCAGCCCGCCAAGGATCAGCAGGTCGGCGCGTTGCAGGCGCGCTTCCAGCGGTCCCCAGATGGCGAGCCGGGGATGGCGCCCGAAGCGCGGCCGCAGCGTTCGCGGCGCGAGCATGGCGGCGAACAGCGCCGGCCAGTCGCCGCCCGAGACAGGGCGACGGCCGTGCCATGCGGTGCGCATCTCCGCCAGCGCATCGGCCAGCGCTTCGCCGGCCTCGCCCGACCACAGCGAGTCGGAGGGTGCGATCTCTTCGGCGGCGGCGATGGTGGCGTCGAGCAACGCCGCCGGATCTGCGCCGGTGTGCATGAGCGCCGCCAGCGCCGACGTCACCTCGTCGATCCGCCGAACCAGATCGGTGACCTGTTTGCGGTCGGCGGTTCGACCGAATCGCGTCTCGTCGATACGGGATTGCAGCGCCGCGAGGCCCGGTGCGGGCTTCAGCCCGCGCAGGCATTTGCGGTCCAGTCGTCGCGCCGCGTTCAGCACGTCGGCGCGCGCGAGTCCCAGCGTGCACAGCGGATGTTTCAGCAGCGCCAGCAGTTCGACCGGGGCAAATCCGCTGTCGATCGCCGTGATCAGCACCCGGATCAGCACAGCCGGTGCCGAATCGGCGAGCGGTTGGCCAGCCGAATCGTCGATGTCGATCTTCCAGCGCCTGAGCTCCGCCGTGACACGCCGCGCAAGATCGCGATCCGGCGTCACCAGGGCGGCCGTGCGTTGCGGCACTTCGAGCGCTTCACGCAGCGCCAGCGCGATCACCAGCGCTTCCTGGTGTGGCGTGGCGCAATCGGCGCGCGTCACGTGATCGAGAGCGGCTTCGGTCGGGCGTGTCCAGTGCTCGCTGGTCTCGGCCGGCCGCATCAGCTCGGCGATCAGTTGACGTCGCGCCGCATCGCCGGCCGTGCCGGGCCAGTCGGCGACGGCGTCGCGATCGATCCCGAAGGCGGCGAGCAGTTCGCGGAGTCCGAATTGCGGATGTGACGGGTCGAGGCTTATCCAGCTTTCCTCATCCATCTCTCGATCGAGGCCGGGCAGCACAACGGCTCCCTGCGGCAGGCCGGCAATGGTGGCAAGAAGTGCGCGCGTGGCGGGCTGCGAGCCGGTCGAGCCGGCGGCGATCACCGGTGTTGCCGGCGGATGCATGCGCCAGCGCTCGGCCTGGGCCCGGATCGCCTCGGTGCGGCGTGCGATCGCGTCGATCTGGCCGCGCTCGTCGAGTACCTGCGGCCAGGCCTTGCCGACGATGGCGAGGAATTTCAGCGTCCGCTGCCAGTGGTTGGCAAAATTGCCCTCCACCAATGTCTCGAGCCTGTCGAACGGGACGCCGTCGATGGCAAGCTCGTCGAGCAGGCTGCCGAGCTCGCGGGCGAGCGACAGCGCCTGGGCGGCCGATTGCGCGATCGGCTGCCCCTGGTCGTCGGTGAAGGCGATCACCAGTTCCGCGAGCAACGCCTCGCGCTCCGTCGGATCGATCGCCGGCGGCAGGGCAAGGGATGCACCGGTGTCCGCCGCCTCGCTCCACTCGCTTTCGTCGAGATCGCCGATGGGGGCGAAGCGCGGCAGGATCGTCGGCTCGCCGTCGGTCGCCCGCAGGAAGGCATCGCTCACTGCCCGCACCGAGCGGCGCGTCGGCAGCAGGATCAGGACATCGGACAGGGCAATGGGATCGCCGCCGTAGCGAGCCAGTACGCCGCGTGCCAGCTCGTCGGCAAAGCGGCGGTCCATGCCGATGGTGAAGACACCTTTCACGCCAGCGCCCTTTCTGCCTCGGCGAGCGCCTGCGGCGTGCCGACATGGAACCACTGGCCGTCATGGGCCAGGCCATGAAGCCGGCCCGCTTGCTCGGCGCGCGTCCAAAGCTTCAGGAGCGAGAAGGGGCCGTCGGGCGAGTCCCGGAACAGGCCAGCCTCGCAGATCGACACGCTGGCGAAGAAGAAGGGCGCGCGATCAGCCGTGCCGCGATAGCGCGCCCGGCCATCCGCCTCGAGGAAATAATCGCCGCGATCCTTCGCGTTACGTCCGATGGTGGCGGTCAACGGGTGCAGCAGAAGCAGCGCGTCCATGCGTCGGGAATCCCACGCGCCGGCCATGCGATCCAACATGGGAGTCGCGCCATCGCGCCACAAGCCGTCGCCGTTCAGCACGAAGAACGGTCCGGCGCCCAGAAGCGGCAATGCGTTCTTCACGCCGCCGCCGGTGTCGAGCAAGTGCTCTTCATGCACGATGGCAGCGCGACCGGAGAGGTGCGACGCGATCTGCGCCCCGAGATGGTGGGCGTTGACGACGATCTTGCGGACCCCGTGCGCGACAAGCCCATCTATCGCGCGGTCCAGCATCGACCGGCCGGCGACGGGAAGGAGCGGCTTCGGCACGGTGTCGGTCAGCGGCCGCATGCGCTCGCCGCGGCCCGCCGCGAGGATCATGGCGGTTTCGATCATGTGGCTCCGATACGGCGCAGGGCCGGCGGTAACAGCCGGTCGACCCACGCGCGCAGCGGTTCCAGTGCGTCGTGTTGCAAGGCGTGCTCGAACAGACGCCAGACGCGCGGCAGGAACGACAGGTAGCCGGGCTTGCCATCGCGCTGCCACAGCCGGATGAAGAGGCCGATCAAACGCGCCTGGCGTTGTGCCGACATCAGCGCGAAGCCGGTGCGAAAATCCGACGGGTCGATGCCGGTGGCGTCGAGATAGCGAGCGAAACACATTTCGTAGACCACAGGCGACACATCGCGGCGCGCGTCTTCGATCAGTGACATGAGATCGTAGGAAGGATGACCGCGCTGCGCATCCTGGAAGTCGAGCAGTCCGCAGGCGCGCACGCCTGGCCGGCCCGGCAGCCACATGAGATTGTCCTTGTGATAGTCGCGCAGCAGGAGCGCGTCGGCGGTCACCGGCATATGGGCGAGGCAAGCGCGCCAGGCGGCGCGGTAGGCATCGATCTCCTCGATGCCGGTTTTGCGCCCCGTCGCTGCCGGCAGATACCATTCCGGCAGCAGGATCGCGGCATCGATCAGCGCTTCTCCGGTATACGCGGTGAGGTCGGGGAGCAGGCCGTGATCGGGCGCGGTGTACAGGGTTGCCAGCACGTCGGTGGCGCGTCGGTAGAGTTCGGTTTCGTCGCCGCCCCGCTCCAGGACGCAGGCGAACGTGTCGTCGCCCAGATCCTCCAGCAGCAGGAATCCGCGCGCCGGATCGACGGCAAGGATTTCGGGGGCGCTCAGGCCGAGGGCGAGCAGGTGTCGGCCGATATGCACGAAGGGCCGTACATCCTCCTGCGGCGGCGGGGCATCCATCACGACTGCGCTGCTTCCCGGCCGGCGCAGGCGGAAGTACTTGCGGAACGACGCGTCGCCCGCCAGCAGCGTTTCCTGAGCACCGCCCCATCCCGACTGCGCAATGAATGCTTGGCGCAGCTTCACCCGATCAGACATCGCCAAATCGATCCTCTCCCTCGATCACGACATGCCGGCCCTCGCCCTGGATGGAAAGCGTCACGGTCAATCGCTTCTGCGGCAGCAGGTCGCCCAGCCGCTCCGCCCATTCCACCAGCACGATGCCATCGGCCCGCGCCTCTTCCCAGCCGAGCTCGAACACCTGCCCGGGGTCCTCCAGCCGATAGAGGTCGAAGTGCCAGAAGACACCCCTCGGGGTGTCGTAGACCTCGACAAGGGTGAAGGTGGGGCTGGGCACGACCAGCGTCGCATCGCGTGCGGCGGCGCGCAGAATCGCGCGGGCAAGCGTCGTCTTGCCGGTCCCGAGGCTGCCTTCGAGCGCCACCACATCGCGCGGCCGCAGCCGCCCTGCAAGGCTTGCGCCCAACCGCTCCGTCGCCGATTCATCCGGCAGGGACAAAGAAAAAGTCGGCATCTTCCGATGCCGACTTTCTAGCACGCCGCAGCCTGTGGGCAGTTATCCCGGCATCAGTAGCGGTAGAGATCGGCCTTGAACGGGCCGGCCTCGGGAACGCCGATATACTTGGCCTGGTCGGGCCGGAGCTTGGTGAGCTTGGCGCCGACCTTCTCCAGGTGCAGCGCCGCCACCTTCTCGTCGAGCGTCTTGGGCAGCGTGTAGACCTTCTTCTGGTATTTGCCCGGGTTGGTGAAGATCTCGACCTGGGCCAGCGTCTGGTTGGAGAAGGAGGCCGACATCACGAAGCTCGGATGGCCCGTGGCGTTGCCCAGGTTCACCAGCCGGCCCTCGGACAGGACGATGATGCGCTTGCCGTCGGGGAACTCGATCTCGTCGACTTGCGGCTTGACGTTGTGCCACTTGAAATTGCGCAGGCTCGCGATCTGGATTTCGCTGTCGAAGTGGCCGATGTTGCAGACGATGGCGCGGTGCTTCATCGCCTTCATGTGGTCGAGCGTGATGACGTCGACATTGCCGGTGGCGGTGACGAAGATGTCGGCCTTGGGGGCCGCATCCTCCATGGTCACGACCTCGTAGCCTTCCATCGCCGCCTGCAGGGCGCAGATCGGATCGACTTCCGAGACCATGACACGGCAGCCGGCCTGGCGCAGGGAGGCCGCCGAGCCCTTGCCCACGTCGCCGAAGCCCGCGACCATGGCGACCTTGCCGGCCATCATGACGTCGGTGCCGCGGCGGATGCCGTCGACCAGCGATTCGCGGCAGCCGTAGAGATTGTCGAACTTCGACTTGGTGACCGAGTCGTTGACGTTGATGGCGGGCCACAGAAGCTTGCCATCCTTCTCCATCTGGTAGAGGCGGTGCACGCCCGTCGTCGTCTCCTCGGTGACGCCGCGGATCGCCGCGCCAAGCTTGGCATACCAGCCGGGCTTCTCCTTGTTCGTCTTGGCGATCGCCTTGTAGAGGACTTCCTCTTCCTCGTTGGTGGGCTTGGCGATCAGCGACGGATCCTTTTCGGCACGAATGCCGAGATGGACCAGCAGCGTCGCATCGCCGCCGTCGTCCAGGATCATGTTGGGCTCGCCGCCGTCTCCCCATTCGAAAATCTTGTGGGTGTAGTTCCAATACTCCTCGAGGCTCTCTCCCTTCACGGCGAACACAGGCGTCCCCGACTTGGCGATCGCGGCGGCGGCATGGTCCTGCGTCGAATAGATGTTGCACGAGGCCCAGCGAACGTCAGCACCCAGCGCCTTGAGGGTCTCGATCAGCACCGCCGTCTGGATGGTCATGTGGAGCGAGCCCGCGACGCGCGCGCCCTTCAGCGGCTTCTTCGGACCGAATTCCTTGCGGATCGCCATCAGGCCCGGCATCTCGGTCTCGGCGATGTCGATTTCCTTGCGGCCCCAGTCTGCGAGTCCGATATCCTTGACGACGTAGTCCTGTGCTTTGGCTGCGGCCATGCGGCGCTCCGCGGTTTTGGCGATGGAAGAGGCCGTCTCTTATCAGCGCCCCGCGTCAGCCTCAACGCAGGCCATCAACATATAAGCAAGAATTTATGCCGATATGCTGCAGACTTTATGTTTCTGGGACGGCGCGCTGTGCACCGTGAGGTCAATCCTCGCCAAACTTGCTTTCGACAAGGGCGGAGAGGGCGGCCATGGCGTCGACCGCCTGGCGGCCCGAGCAGACGATCTCGATCTCGCTACCGATGCCGGCGGCCAGCATCATCAGCCCCATGATCGACAGGCCGGAAACTTCCTGGCCCTTGAAACTCACGCGGACGACCGAGTCGAACTGACCCGCCGTGCGCACGAACTTGGCCGCGGCCCGGGCGTGCAGGCCACGCTTGTTGGCGATGCCGAGCGTGCGCTTGAGCGCACCGACAGTGGCGTCGACGGTGTCGTCGTTCACGAGGCTTCCTTGGCCAGGATCCGTGAAGCGACGGTAATGTATTTGCGGCCGGCCTCCTGCGCCATGCGCACGGCCTCTGCGATCGGCCGGGTGCGGACGCTGGCGAGCTTTACCAACATCGGCAGGTTGGCGCCGGCCAGCACCTCGACCGGCGCCTGGTCCATGATCGAGATCGCGAGATTGGACGGCGTGCCACCGAACATGTCGGTGAGCACGATCACTCCCTCGCCCGTATCGCAGGCGCGGACCTGTTCCAGAATCTCGAAGCGGCGTTTTTCCATGTCGTCGTCGGCGCCGATGCAGACAGCGGAGACGCATTGCTGCGGACCGACGACGTGCTCCAGCGCCGCGAGAAATTCGCGAGCCAGATTGCCGTGGGTCACGAGTACGATGCCAATCATACACGCATCCCGAAACTACCCCCTTGCCGACTTCTCCCGAAGTCGACATCACGGTGGGTGAGAGTGGCCGAGCGGCCGGCCTTTCGCAACCAGTCTGCGAGGGCCTCGGCGACGGCCACAGAACGGTGACGGCCACCGGTGCAGCCCACGGCGATGGTCAGGTAGCTCTTGCCCTCGGCGTCGAAACGGGGCAGCAGCGGCCCGATCAGCGCCTTTAGCTGATTGATGAAAGCACGATAATCCGGATCGGTTTCGATGAAGGCCACGACAGCCTCGTCGCGGCCGGTCAGCGGCTTCAGATCGGGCACGTAGTGTGGATTCTTCAGGAACCGTGCGTCGAACACGAGGTCGGCCTCGCGCGGCAGGCCGCGACGGAACGAGAACGACATGACCGAAAGCCGCATGCCCGGCGCCCGGTCGAGAGAGAAGTGGCCCGACAGGATCTGCTTGAACTGGTGTGGCGAAAGCGCCGATGTGTCGATCACGACGTCGGCCGAGTCGGCCACGAAGCCGATCCGGTCGCGCTCGTCGACGATGCCGTCCAGGACCGGCCGATCGGGCGCCAGCGGATGCGGCCGCCGCGATTCGGTATAGCGGCGCTGCAGGGTCTCGGTGTCGGCGGTGAGGAAGAGCAGTCGCGGCGCGAGATCGGTGCGCTGGCGCAGCCCCTGCACGCGCCGCACCAGCTCGGCAGCGTCGAAGCCATGGGTGCGCGTATCGATGCCGAAGGCGAGCGGCGCCGCCAGCTCGCCGGGGCCGGCGGTCGAACGCATGAGGTCGCTCATCAGCGGCAGGGGGATATTGTCGACAGCGACGTAGCCGAAGTCCTCCAGCGCGTGAAGCGCCGTGGCGCGCCCGGCGCCGGAGAGGCCAGTGACCAGAACGAAAGGACGGCGCGTCTCGGGCATCGATGAACCACCGCGATCATGCGGTGGCGGCTTGTATCAAGGCAAGGCGCAACTTCGCGACGGCCGAGGCCTCGAACGGCGCGAGTGCAAGGCGCGGCAGGGCGATGCCTTGCTGCATTTCCTGTGCGGGCTCCGGCATACGCTCCACCTGGTCCGTCGCCACGAGATCGACCAGCAGGGCGACGGGCGCGCGCGCAATCAGCCTGGCTCGCGGCAGGCGCACGATGCCCACGCCGCGAACCTCCATGCGTCCGGCGATGGCCGGCGGCGCGGAGGCGATCAGCGCCTGACCCTTGCGTTCGAGGTGCGTTTGGTCGTCGGCGATCAGGCGCCCGCCCGCATCGATCAATCGCAGCGCGAGGTCCGACTTGCCTGCGCCCGACGGACCACGCAGCAGCACCGCCCGCCAGCGGCCCGGAGCCGTCAGCGCCACGGAGGTCGCGTGCATGAGCATCTCCGGATCCGCGTCAGCCGCGGCGGTCGGCCGCCGGCACGCGGACGATGAAGCGGGCGCCCAGCACACGGCCGTCCGGCGCGTGGCGATTGGTGGCGGTGATCGAGCCGCCGTAGGTCTCCATGATCTGTCGGCAAATCGAGAGACCGAGGCCGGAATGCTGGCCGAAATGCTCGGTCGGCCGCTCGGAGTAGAAGCGCTGGAAGATCGATTCGAGATTGTCCTCGGGGATGCCGGGCCCTTCATCGTCGATTGTCACGACGAACGGTCCGTTGCGCGGCTCGCGGCTGAGCTCGATGACGATACGCGAGCCCGGCGGGCTGAAGGACAGCGCATTGTCGACGACGTTGCGGAACACCTGTCCGTAGCGGCCGTCATGTCCGTGCGCGGCGAACGGCGGGTTGGCTGCGATCCGGAAGTCGATGGTGACGCCGGATTTGTTCGCGGTCGAAGTGGAGTAGTGGTGCGCCATATCGGCGAGCAGGGCCTGCATGTCGACCGGCTTGATCTCGCCGCGCATCAGCTCGGCGTCCAGGCGCGAGGCGCCGGAGATATCGGAGATCAGCCGGTTCAGGCGGTTGATGTCGTCGATGACGATCGCCATCAGGCGCTCGCGCCTGTCGGATTCGAGATCGGGTCGGGCCGCCACCTCGATCGCCGATCGCAGAGAGGTGAGCGGATTCTTGAGCTCGTGCGCCACATCGGCGGCGAAGCTCTCGATCGCGTTCAGCCGCTGCCACAGAGCGTCGGTCATCGAGCGCAGGGCGTCGTTGAGGTCGCCGATTTCGTCGCCGCGGCGGCCAAGGTCGGGCATCTCGGGCCGCGTGTCACGGGCGAGGCGCACCGCATCTGCGGCGCGCGCCAACCGCACGATCGGCTGGGTGATGGTGCCGGCGAGATAGAGCGAGAGCAGCACGGTGATGCCGAGCGCCGCCACCGCGATGGTCAGCATGTCGTAACGCACCTCGCGCAGCGACGCCGCGATCGCGCGGTTGTCGCGGGTCAGCAGCAGCGCACCCATCACCTGCTTGTAGCGTTGCACCGGCACGGCGGCGCTCAACATCAGCTGGCCGTCGGAGACGACGCGCACGGCCGAGGCGTTGAAGCCACGCAGCGCACTCGCCGCCTCGGGGAAGTCGCGCACCGTGGGCGACGGCTGCTCGACATAGTGCGGATAGCGATCGGCATGGGAGAGCTGGCGTGCGATCCAGTCGGCGATGCCCTCGCCGAACCGCTCGTCGTTCGCTTCCGGTGGCGTCTGCTGCGGCGGCGGCAGGGGCGTGACGTGAATGCGGCCGGCATCGCTCAGCAGGGCCGAGTCGCCCAGCAGTTCGCCGGTCTCGCTGAACAGGCGCGCCCGCACTCCGGTCGGCCGCACCAGGCGGGTCAGGAGCTGGCGCGCGGCATCGGCGTCGAGTCGGTTGACGGTCGTCTCGCCGCCGACCACGGCCACTTCGCCGATGCCGGCCGCCACCATCTCGCCTTGTACCAGCAGCGAGGCGAGCTCGGCGTCGATCAGCTCGTCCTCGTAGTCGCTGAGATAGACCGCGCCCAGCGCCAGCAACACCACCGGCACGATGTTCAGCAGCAGGATACGGCGCGTGAGCGGCGAGTATCTGCGACTGTGGCGGCGTCGGCGGCGCAACGTCGAGGGCGTCTCGACAATTGCCGTCCGTCGCGTGCGCCGGTACGGTGGAAGCAGACGTTTCAGGACGGCCGCGAGACCGCCGATGGCAGCCGGCGATCTCCTGGTCGCCTTAGGTGTCGCGATATCGATATCCGATGCCATAGAGCGTTTCGATCTGCTCGAACTCGCCGTCGACCTCGCGGAACTTGCGGCGCACCCGCTTGATGTGGCTGTCGATCGTCCGGTCGTCGACGTAGATCGTCTCGCCGTAGGCGGCATCCATCAGCTGATCGCGGTTCTTCACATGTCCCGGTCGTTCGGCAAGAGACTTCAGCAACAGAAATTCGGTGACCGTGAGATGCACCTCCTTGCCCTTCCAGGTGCACTGGTGGCGGCTGGGGTCGAGCACCAGCTCGCCGCGCACGATGCGCTCGGCCTGACTCTCGCCTTTGCCGCCCCCGCCATCAACGCGACGCAGCACCGCGCGGATACGTTCGAGCAGGAGCCGCTGGGAGAAGGGCTTGCGAATGAAGTCGTCGGCGCCCATGCGCAAGCCCAGCACCTCGTCGATCTCCTCGTCCTTGGAGGTGAGGAAGATCACCGGGAACTGCTGCGTCTTGCGGACGCGGTTCAGGAGCTCCATGCCGTCCATGCGCGGCATCTTGATGTCGAAGATGGCGAGGTCGGGCGGCGCCTGGTTCAGCCCCTCGAGCGCGGCCGCGCCGTCGGGATAGGTCTTCACCTGGAAGCCCTCGGCTTCGAGCAGCATCGACACGGAGGTGAGGATGTTGCGGTCGTCGTCGACCAGGGCGATGTTCTTGCGCACGGAATGGCTTCTCCTCAGGCTCGGCAACGGATGTTAGCATAGACCGAGCGGTTGCCGCCGTCCGCCCGATCTGCCATCGATAACTGAGCAAATGCGGCTTTTTTTATCCTCCGATGACTGACGACCTGCCGCACCTGGTCCGCGAGCTGGTGCGCGGCCGGGACAGAGCGGCGCTTGCGACTGCTTTGCCCGGCCCCGCCGGCCAGGCCGGCTGGCCCTACAGCTCGCTGGTGCTGGTCGCAGTCGATCACGATCTCGCGCCGATCCTGCTCTTGAGCGACCTTGCCGATCACAGCAAGGCGATCGCCAGCGATGACCGCATCTCGCTCCTGTTCGACGGCACCGCGGGCCTCGACCAGCCGCTCACCGGTCCGCGCGTGTCGCTGCTCGGTCGGGCCCGGCGGACGGATGACAGCCGGTTGAAGCGGCGCTTCCTCGCGCATCATCCCGATGCCGATCTGTATGCTGGCTTCGCCGATTTCAAGTTCTACCGGGTCGCAGTCGAGCGCGCGCATCTGGTGGCCGGGTTCGGCAAGATCCGCTGGCTGTCGGCGGCTGAGCTCGCGGATACGAGCCTTGTCCAATCGCTCGCGGCGTTCGCCGCCGCCGAGGATGGAATCCTCGCTCATATGAATGCCGATCATGCCGATGCGGTCCAGCTCTACGCCACGCGGCTTCTTGGCCATCCTGCCGGCGACTGGAAGATGACGGGGATCGATGCCGGGGGCATCGATTTGCGCTGCGGCGGTACGGTGGCGCGCCTTGGCTTCGAGACGCCGCTCAGCGCACCGGTGCAAGCACGAACCGCTCTGGTGGCGTTGACGGCCAAGGCCCGCGCAACCGCGATCCGAGCGCCTGGGTAACGTCCGCCGGGTGCTCCGGTTCCGGAAAAGGCGGTTGCAGGACTTCGCGTTTGACGCGGATGCCCCATATTATGGGACGCTTGAGCACGATGTCGGACGTTTCTCCTGCCGTGAGATCGCAGCGGCCATGGCGGGTCCCGCTGATCGCGGCGCTGGCGCTGGCCTTCGGCTCGCTCGCCTTGATCTCCGGCGTCGCCTACATCGCCGTTCTCGCCGGCGCCACCGGCACGACCGAACGCCTTCTGGTCGACCGTGCCGGGCGCGTCATCGAGGCGCAGGTATCGATGGTCAAGAGCCGCCTCGATCCGGTGGCACAGGAGCTCGAGCTGATCGCCGCCCTTGCCGCGCAGGGGCGGGTCGACATCGATTCGCCCGTCGCCGTCCGCGAGACGCTGGCGGTGATGCTGGCCCAGATGCCGGCGGTGTCGATCACCGCCTTCGCCTCGCTCGATCTCCAGCTCGACCGCGCCATGCGCCAGCCCGACGGCTCGATCGTCCGCGACACCGTGCCGCTCGCCGACATTCCCGGCACGCTGGAGCGCTTCCGCGAGCTGCAGACGGCGCGCAAGGCCTTCTGGGGCGATCTGTTCTGGAGTCCGACGCTCAAGCAGCCCCTCCTGAATGTGCGCGCGCCGGTCCGGCGCAGTGACAATGCTTTCATCGGCGCGTTGGTGGCCACGGTCGGGATCGGTGACCTCTCGCAGCTCATCGAGGAGGCATCCCCGCCGAACGGCGGCAACTACTTCATCCTGGTCGGCCATAACCACGTGCTGGCGCATCGCCGGTTGATCGATCCCGAGGGGCTGGGCCTCTCGCCCACCAAGCCGTTGCCGACGATCCAGGATGTGGGCGACCCGGTGCTCGCCCACATCTGGGATCCGCCGGTGCACAGCCCGACGATCGAGCGTGCACTGGGAAGTCTCGGACATATCGTGGAAGTGAACGGACGCCGCTGGGTGTTCGTGCGCCGCGAGCTCAAAGGCTACGGACCGGATCCCTGGCTGGTCGGCCAGTATCTTCCGTTGGAGGAAGCGACCAGCGATATCGATCGTCTGACCAACGGCGCCATCGTGGGGGCCGCCACGCTCCTGTTTGCAACCCTGCTCGCCCTGCTGATGGGCCTGCGCATGGCACGCTCGATCCGTACCATCACCAGCGCGGCGGAGGCCATCGAGCGGCTGGAATTCAGCCAGCCCCTGCATCGGCCGTCGCGCCTGCGCGAGATCGACGATGCCGGCCGCAGCCTCGAGAAGGCGCGCGACGCACTGAAATGGTTCGGTGTCTATGTTCCTCAGCGACTGGTGAAGCGCCTGATGGAGCACGGCGAGGAGGGGCTGGCCTCGCGGCGCGTCGAGGTCACCGTCATGTTCACCGATATCGTGGGCTTCACGCCGCAGGCCGAAAGCCTGCCCGAGCACGAGACGGCCGAGCTCCTCAATCACCATTTCGCGCTGGTCGGCGCCTGTATCGAGCGCGAGCATGGGATTATCGACAAGTATATCGGCGACTCCGTGATGGCGATTTGGGGCAGCGTGCCGCAAAGCGAGGACCACGCTGCGGCGGCGATCCGCGCCGCGCTGGCCATCGCCAACGTCATCCGGGAAGACAACGCGTTGCGCCGAGCCGCCGGCAAGGCGCCGATCCGCCTGCGCATCGGGCTGCATTCCGGGCCGGCGGTCGTCGGCAATATCGGTGCGCCGGGACGCGTGAACTTCACCGTGGTTGGCGATACAGTCAACATTGCCCAGCGTTTCGAGCAGCTCGGCAAGGAGTATATGACGCCGGCCGACGAGGTCGTGGTGCTCACAAGCGGCGCGACGCTCGGCGCCGTCCAGGATTGTGCGGCCCTCGGCATCGAGGTGCCGCAGCCGCAACGCCGGATCCTGCGCGGCCACGAGCAGCCGATCGATGTCTATCGGCTGGTCTAGCGAGGGAGGAAGGCATGTGGGTCCGCAATGCCTGGTATGTCGCGGCCTGGACGCACGAACTGGAGCCGGGGCGCATCCACGCGCGCACCGTCATCGACCAGCCGCTCGCGCTCTATCGCACCGGCGACGGCATGATCGTGGCCTTGGAGGATCGCTGCTGCCACCGCTTCGCGCCGCTCACCATGGGCCGCCTGGAAGGCGACGACCTGCGCTGCATGTATCATGGCCTGAAGTTCGCGCCCGACGGCCGCTGCATCGAGATCCCGGGCCAGCCGCGCATCCCGCAGAGCGCCACTGTGCGCCGCTATCCGACCGCGATCGTCGGGAGCTGGGCGTGGGTCTGGATGGGGGAAGCGGCGGCGGCCGATCCCCGGGCGATCCCGCCTTCGGTCGCACTCGACGATCCGGCCTATCGGCTGAAGTCCGGCCAGATCGACTATGCCGCGCATTATCTCCTGATCGACGACAACCTGCTCGATCTCTCGCATCTCTCGTTCGTGCACCAGAACACGCTGGGCCTCGACATGCCGCAATGGGCCGATAGCCGGCCGCGCGTGATGCCGGTCGAGCGCGGGCTGCGCATGCAGCGCTGGCTTTCCAACCATTCGCCACGCGGCTTCATGAGGAAGCTCGGCGAGCGGCTCGACGTGTGGAACAGCTATGATTTCCTCTTTCCCGGCCTTTTCCTGCAGCGCACCAGCTTCTATCCGCTGGGGACCGCCGCGGCCAGCGGCGGCAGGGAACCGGAAGGTCCGCCGCTCTTCTATCGCCTCGACGAACAGGCGGTGACGCCGATCTCCGCCCGCGCCTCGCGTTATTTCTACGCTGCGGGCGCGCGGGTGGGCGACATCGACCCCGACAAGCTCGATCGCCTGTTCGCCGTCACCGAGACGGCCTTCCAGGAGGACAAGGCGATCATCGAGGCCCAGCAGAAGCTGATCGACCTCGATCCCGAACGGCAGATGCTGCCCACCAGCCTCGATGCCGGCCCCACGCAGTTCCGCCGGATGGTGGAGACGCTGCTGACAGCCGCTTAAGCGCGGCCCCGGCTACGTCATCTTCACCATGACGTGCTTGGCGTAGGCCGGGCGCGTCGCGAGCCGGTCGTACCAGGTGCGGACGTTCTTGAGGTCGGGCCGCTCGATGTCGAGCGCATACCAGCGATGGACCATGCAGCCCGCCGGAATGTCGCCCATGGTGAAGTGCTGGCCGGCGACGTACTTGCGGTTCTCAAGCCAGCCGTCGAGTCTCGCCCACAGTGTCCCGAGTTCCTTCGCCGCCTTGCCGATCGCCGCCATGTCGCGCTTCTCGGGAGCGGTGCGGACAAGGCCCCAGAACACGATGCGCATGCCGTCGGAGATCGTGCTGAGCTGCCAGTCCATCCAGCGATCGGCCTCGCTGCGTAAGCCCGGATCGTTGGGCCACAGCGAACCCGCCGCATAACGGGCTGCCAGATAGCGGACGCAGGAATTGCTCTCCCAGATGATGTGCCCGCCATCCTCGATGGTCGGCACCACGCCGTTGGGATTCATCTTGAGGTACCAGGGCTTGTCGTTGCCGCCGAATGCACCGCCGACATCCTCGCGATCGTACTTCACGCCGCACTCGTCGGCGGCCCACAGCACTTTCATCACGTTGATCGAATTCGCCCGACCCCAGATTTTCATGACATCACTCTCCCGTCCTAGACGCACGCTTGCCAGTACACCAATGGTGTCATCCCGAGCGTAGCAAGGACCTTTCCCGTTGCCTTGAAGATCCTTCGCTACGCCCGGGATGACACGATCTTCGACCGTGTCAATGCGCCGCCGCCCAGTTGGCGCCGACGCCGGTGTCGACCACCAGAGGCACCGAGAGCTTCGCCGCCCCCTCCATTACGAGGCGGGCGACCTCCTTGACCTTGTCGATCTCCTTGTCAGGCACCTCGAACAGCAGTTCGTCGTGCACCTGCAGAAGCATCCGCGCCTCGAGATGCGCATCCTTCAGTGCCTGCGGCAATCGGATCATGGCCCGCTTGATGATGTCGGCCGCGCCACCCTGGAGGGGGGCGTTGATCGCCGCGCGTTCGGAAAAAGCGCGCATCCCCTGGGCCTTGTCGTTGATGTGCTTCAGGTGGATCTTGCGGCCGAACGGCGTCTGCACGTAGCCGTGCTTGCGCGCGTACTCCTTGGTCTGCTCCATGTAGTCGCGGATGCCAGGATAGCGCTGGAAGTACTTGGCGATATAGTCGCGCGCCTCGGGCTGGCCGATGCCGAGCTGGTTGGCCAGCCCGAAGGCCGAGATGCCGTAGATGATGCCGAAGTTGATCGCCTTGGCCCGCCGGCGCACCAGCGGGTCCATGCCCTTGACCGGCACGCCGAACATCTCGCTCGCCGTGATCGCATGGATGTCGTCGCCGCGCGCAAACGCCTCCTTGAGCGAGGCGATCTCGGCGACGTGCGCCAGCAGGCGCAATTCGATCTGTGAATAGTCGGCGCTGACGAGCTTGTGGCCCTTCTCGGCGATGAAAGCTTCACGGATCTTGCGGCCCTCCTCGGTGCGCACCGGGATGTTCTGCAGGTTGGGATCGGTCGAGGCGAGCCGGCCGGTCGCCGCGCCTGTCATCATGTACGAGGTGTGGATGCGACCCGTGCGGGCGTCGAGTTCGCGCACCAGGGCGTCGGTGTAGGTGCCCTTGAGCTTGGCGATCTGGCGGTGTTCGAGGATCTTGACCGGCAGCGCGTGGCCTTGTGCCGCGAGCTCGTCCAGGATCGCGGCGTCGGTCGACCAGGCGCCGGTCTTGCTGCGTCGGCCGCCCGGCAGCTTCTGCTCGTCGAACAGGATCTCGCCAAGCTGCTTGGGGGAGCCGACGTTGAACTCGCGGCCGGCGATCTTGTGGATCTCGCGCTCGAGCTCGGCGAGCCGCTTCTCGAAGTCGGCGCTGAGCTTCTTGAGCAGGGGGGCGTCGACCTTGATTCCGGCCTGCTCCATGGCGAGCAGCACCGGCATCAATGGCCGCTCGATGGTCTCGTACATCGACACCATGCGCTCGGCCACGAGCCGTGGCTTGAACCTCGCCCAGAGCTGCGAGGTCGTGTCGGCGCTGCCGGCCGCGTACTCGCTCGCACGCTCGATCGGCACCTTGTCGAAGCTCACCTGCTTGGCGCCCGAGCCCGCCACGTCGGAGAACTTGACGATCTTCTGGTCGAGATACCTCTCGGCGAGATCGTCCAGGCTATGGCTGTGCTTGCCGCCGTCGAGCACAAAGGACAGCAGCATCGTGTCGTCGACGGGCGCGAGCCGGATGCCGTGTTGCTCGAACACGTCGAGGTCGTCCTTGAGGTCGTGGCCGACCTTGAGCACGCCCGGGTCTTCGAGCATCGGCTTGAGCTTCTCGATCACCGCTTTCAGAGGAAGCTGATCGGGCAGCAGCGTGCCGCCGCCTGTTTTTCCGTCGCTCGTCTTGCCGGCGCCGCCGAGGTCGAGCGCGCCCTGCGCCTCGCCGGGCGCGCGGTGGCCGATCGGCAGGTAGGCCGCGCGCCGACGGCTGGAATTGACGTTGCCCCAAGGCCCTTCGAGCAACGCGAACGACAGGCCGACCAACCCGGCCTCGCTCGCGCTCTCGACATCGATGCTGACGACCCCCGCTTTGGTGGACTCGGCGATCCATTCGTCGAGGGCGGCCTCGGTGCGGATCGTCTCGTAGTCCTCTGCGGTGAATGGCTTGTTCGATTTCGGCCGCGCCGCCGGAACCGGGCGCTGGGCCTCGGGCATCTGCGGTGCTGGCGCGACTGATGCCATATCAGCCATTTGCGGCGTGGGATGGCCGAATTCCTTGGCATACTTCGTGATCAGGACCTTGAAGCCCTGCTTCTCCAGCCACGGCATCAGCACGTTGGGATCGGGCTTGCGCTTGTCGAACGAGTCGGGTTCGGCGGGCGTCGGCACGTCATCCCGGAGTGTCACCAGCTTCTTGGAGATGCGCGCCAGCTCGGCATTGGCCTGCAGGGCCTCTCGCCGCTTGGGCTGCTTGATCTCGTCGGTGCGGGCGAGCAGCTCCTCGAGGCTGCCGTATTCGGTGATGAGCTGTGCGGCCGTCTTGACGCCGATGCCCGGCACGCCCGGCACATTATCGGTGGAATCGCCCGCGAGCGCCTGCACGTCGATCACCTTGTCCGGCGTGACGCCGAACTTCTCCATCACCGCCTCGGGTCCGAGCTTGATCTTCTTGATCGGGTCCATCATCTCGACGCCCGGCCGGATCAGCTGCATCAGGTCCTTGTCGGACGAGACGATGGTGCAGGTGCCGCCGGCTTCGACCGCCATCCGCGCATAGGTCGCGATCAGGTCGTCGGCCTCGTAGCCCTCCAGCTCGCAGACCGTGACGTTGAACGCCTTGGCCGCCTCGCGGATCAGCGGGAACTGCGGGATCAGGTCTTCCGGCGGTTCGGGCCGATTGGCCTTGTACTTGTTGTAGATCTCGTTGCGGAACGTCGTGCCGCTGGCGTCGAGGATCATCGCCACATGGTCGACCTCGGGCTTGTCGAGGATATCGGCCGCCAGCATGCGGCAGAAACCGAAGACGGCGTTCGTCGGTGTGCCGTCGGGCCGGTTCATCGGCGGCAGCGCATGATAGGCGCGGAACAAGTAACCCGAGCCGTCGACGAGATAGAGATTCCGGATCGGCGAGCCGTCGCCTTTCTTCGGCGTGCTTGGTGCAGGCGCGGGTGCCGGTGCGGATGCGGAAGCCTTGGATTTCGCCATGGCCAAGGTCTAGCACGCCGAAAGCGGCGGCAGGGAGGCGCTTGCGGGGACTTGCCCACCGCGCTATGTCCCCTCCGTCATTGGGGAGTAGCTGGCCCTGTCTGCAGGGGTGGATGCGTCAACAGACTTGGTTCTTCGGAACCATGGCGCTTCCGGCGATCGAGGCCCGTGCCTTTTGAGTTAAGGGGCGGGCCTGCTTGGCGAGACCTTTGGCTACCGGTGCGTCACCCGCGGGATCGGGCGGCGCCGGCAGCCATCGGTTATGCGCCCGATCCCGCCCTTTGACGTGACCGATGGAAGCCTTCCTCGTCTCGGCCGGACTGGTGGCGATTGCCGAGATCGGCGACAAGACACAATTGCTGGCGATGGTGCTCGCCAGCCGCTATCGCCGGCCCATCCCCATCATCCTCGGCATCCTGGTCGCGACGCTGGCCAATCATGCGTTGGCCGCCGCGGTGGGATCCGAGGTCGCGGCCCGGGTCGGTCCGCAGACCATGCGCTGGATCCTGGCCGTGCTGTTCCTCGCCATGGCGGCATGGTGTCTCATTCCAGACAAGGCCGGCGACGGCCCCAAGGCGGTCGGGCGCGCCGGCGCGTTCCTCGCCACCACCGTGGCGTTCTTCCTGGTCGAGATGGGCGACAAGACCCAGATCGCGACGGTCGGGCTCGCCGCCCGCTTCCACGACATCGTCACCGTCACGGCAGGCACGACGGCGGGCATGCTGCTGGCCAACGTGCCCGCCGTCCTGTTCGGCGACGTGCTGTCGCGCAAGGTGCCGCTCAAGCTGGTGCGGACGGTCGCGGCCGCCGCTTTCGCCATCCTTGCCCTGCTCACGGTGCTCGGTGTCGAGATGGGCCTCTTTTGAGTTTGGGGCTAGCCGAAGCCGAGGTGCCGGCGGAGCGTGGTCGTCGACGGGGCGGTGAGGTGCGCAATCGCATGGCGGTGTCGCGAGGTGCTGTGGCCTTTGCTGCAATGGCGGCGGTGTAGACGGTCGAGAGGTCGCAGCCCGGCGACAGCGGTCGGGCAAGCACGATGCTCGTCGTCACCACAGGCGAACAGCGTCTCGTTGATCGCCTGGGTGTCGGAGGGTGCAGCCGATCGGGTGGATGCAGCCGCGAGGCGACTTCGCAGCCGCTTCGGTTGCGAAGCAGCCGCCTCGGTGCCGATCACGCCGCCCGCGCCCGGCTTGTCGTCGACGATGAACGGCTGCTTCGGCTCCTCAGGGAGCGCTGGTGCCAGGATGCGGGCATGGATGTCGGCCGGCCGGCCCGAACGGGACAACGATCCTTGACCGGATTGACCGGTCAGTCTGTGCGGCGCGGCGCAAATGAGCGCCGTCGCGGTCAGTGCGGCGAGCCGGGTTGTCCCGCGAATAGCGCATGGAGTCTTCCTCCCAATTCTCGCATCGTTGCGCATCGGGTTGACCCCTTTCGCCGGAGACGCGCGGCAAGTCACGACGCGCCCTGTGAGACGCGCCACTGCCCAGGGTACGGGCGCCATGGCAGAATGGCGCACAGCAAAGGAGAGAGGATGCTGACAGGCGGGTGTCTATGTGGGGCGATCCGTTATCGCGCGGCTGGCTCGCCCGAGTTCCAGGGGCTTTGCCACTGCCGCGACTGCCAGAAGCTGAGCGGCGGTGGCCATGTCGGCTTCATCTGTTTCCCCAAGGAGGCGGTGACGATCGAAGGCGAGGTCCTCGTCCACCACGGCAAGGGCGGCAGCGGCCGTCCGGCCGATCGGCTCTATTGCCCGAGCTGTCTCAGTCCGCTGTTCGGCACATCGGAATTGATGCCGGGCAAGATCAACATCTATGCAGGCTCTCTCGACGATCTTGGACAATTCCGACCGCAGATCGCGATCTTCACCCGCAGCCGCCAGCCGTGGGACGACGGCTCGCGCTTCCTGAAATGCTTCGAGACGATCCCGAGTGCCAGTTGACGACCGCCGTTCGGCGACATGCGTTGGCGGACAGCAGACTCACAGGAGCCAGCGGAAAGCGCGCCGCAGCTCGGTCGCGCCGTTGGTCTCGAACCAGCGGCCATGGGCGATGATCACGCGTTCCGGGTTCCAGGCGATCATCTGTTCGACCGCAGCTTTCAATTCCGTTCGATTGCGTCGATAGGTGAATCGCATGTCGCGCGGCATCCCGCCGTGCGGTGCCAGGGCGCCACCCCAGCGCACCACCTGACGCAGGAAGGGGGACCGGATTTTGCGTGCTTCGAAATTCTCGATGAAGTCGGTGAGAACCAGTGTCCGGCTGGCGCGATGGAAAAAGACGACTTCGGTCATGAAGCTGCCGTGCACGGGCAAGGTGTCGATGGCCCCGTCCCAAGGATAGCCACGCGCGCCGTCGAGCGATCGATGGGCAAAGTCGACGCGGCCATGCGCCTGCTCCGCGATGCGCGGCGCGAGATATGCCTCCGCTTGCGGAAAGGCCGTTATCCAGTCGCGGGTCCACCAGTAGTGAAGCCGGTTGGGGCCGACGATCCAGCATGGCTTCCCGATCGCACCGATCTCGGCATGGAGCGACGGCGGCAGCGGCGTCGGCGAATGGATGAAGAGGCTGCCATCGATGCGAACCACGGTCATGCGGGTGGGGAAAGGGATTTTCGGCCATGGCATGCCGAAGCGGATGGTCGGACCGTCGACGATCCAGACGTCAGCCGCAACCGGCTTCAGCGTATTCAGCGGCGGATAGATCGACGAAAGGTCGTCCTGCATGACAGCCTCGTGACGGCCATTGTGTCGCGCGCATAACACAAGAAATGATACCTGCCGCTCTTGCGTCCGACGTTTGGCATCCCAATTAGAGCGGGCGCTGCGGAAGTCGTTCCGAGCGTGTGTCGTTCGCCCGTAGCGTGTCCTGTTTTTGCCATACTCGATGGTCAAGCTGGCCGGGGCACAGTGTCACGCGCGAGGGTGAGGGACGCGGCGCATCCGCTGGAGCGGGTGTGCCGAAAAAGTGTGCCAAAAGCGGGAGAAGGGATGCGTATCGATTGGCGTTGGGTGCTCGCGATCGTCCTGCCGGTCGCGATGGCTCCGCTGGTGCTTGCCCTGGCGCCGGCCTTTTCGGAGTCCGAAGAGCAGACATCGGCGACATCCTCTCAATCCGTTCCAGCCGATGTCGGCGTCATTGCCGTGAATGCCGAGGCGCGCGCCATCGTACGCGAGCTGCCGGGCCGGATCGCGCCGATGCGTGTGGCCGACGTGCGGCCGCGGGTTTCCGGGATCGTGGTGGCGCGCCTGTTCAACCAGGGCAGTGACGTGAAGGCCGGCGATTCGCTCTACTTGATCGACCCCAAGCCGTTCGAAGTCGAATTGAAGGCGAGCGAGGCGGCGCTGGCGAAAGCCAAGGCCGCCCACGATCTCGCTGTTTTGCAGGCAACGCGTGCGTCGGCAATGACCAGGGCGCAGGCGATCTCGCAGGCCCAGAACGAAACGGCGATCGCGACCGTCGACCAGGCGCGGGCCGAGGTGGCGGCGCGCGAGGCCGACGTGGCGCGCGCCCGGCTCAATCTCGACTATGCGACGATCCGGGCGCCGATCAGCGGGCGAATCGGCGCTGCGCTGGTCAGCGAAGGCGCGTTGGTGGTGCAGAACGATCCGGCGAGCCTCGCCACGATTCAGCAGCTTGATCCAATTTATGCCGACTTCACGCAGTCGGTCGGCGAGCTGCACAAGCTGCGCCGCGCCTTTGATGCCGGTGATCTCGAACGCATCGCGCCCGACACGGCCAAGGTGCGCCTCGTCCTCGACGACGGTTCGGCCTATCCGCTTGACGGTAAGCTCTTGTTCTCCGAGGCCAAGGTCGATGCTTCAACGGGCCAGGTGACCCTGCGCGGGGAATTCCCCAATCCCAACCGTGTGCTGCTGACGGGCATGTATGTGCGGGTGCTGGTCGAGCAGGGGATCGACAGCGATTCGATCGCCCTGCCGCAGCAAGCGGTCCAGCGCAACGGCGCCGGCGGCAGCGAGGTCTTCGTGGTCAGGAGCGACAACAAGGTTGCCCTCCAGCCGGTGCGGCTCGGCCCGGTCCAGGGCGGCCAGTGGCTGGTGCTCGACGGGCTGAAGCCAGGTGACCGCGTGGTGGTCGACGGTTTCCAGAAGTTCGCGCCGGGCGATGTCGTCAATCCCCAGCCATGGACAGAGACCGAGGAAGCGAAGGCGGAACGTCCGGTCCGGTTCGGCGAGCCGATCAAGGCAAGCGACTGAGCGCTCGCTGATGCCGGCCTTCTTTATCGACCGGCCCATCTTCGCCTGGGTGGTCGCTCTCTTCATCTGCCTGATTGGCGCGATCTCGATTCCGCTGCTCGCCGTCGCGCAATATCCGATCATCGCGCCCCCCTCGATCGCGGTCAGCACGAGCTACCCCGGCGCCTCCCCGGAGAACCTGTACAACAGCGTCACGCGCCTCATCGAGGAGGAGCTGAACGGCGCCTCGGGCATCCTGAACTTCGAATCGACCAGTGATTCGCTGGGCCAGGTCGAGATCATCGCCAACTTTGTGCCCGGTACCGATCCCGGCATGGCCTCGGTCGAGGTGCAGAACCGCATCAAGCGCATCGAGGCCCGCCTGCCGCGCGCCGTACTGCAGCAGGGCATTCTGGTCGAGGAAGCCTCGAGCGCCGTATTGCAGATCATCACCCTCACCTCGACCGACGGAAGCCTCGACGAGGTGGGCCTGGGCGACTTCATGGTCCGGAACGTGCTGGGCGAGATCCGCCGTATCCCGGGCGTCGGCCGCGCAACGCTCTATTCGACCGAGCGGTCGCTGCGCATCTGGACCGATCCCGCCAAGCTCGTGGGCTACAACCTCACCGCCGACGACGTGACGCGCGCCATCAGCGCGCAGAACGCCCAGGTCGCATCGGGCAGCGTTGGCGCCGAACCCAGCACGGCGGACCAAAAGGTTTCGGCGCTCGTCCTCGTGAAGGGCCAGCTCGCCACGCCCGAGGAATTCGGCGCGATCGTTCTGCGTGCCAACGCCGACGGCTCGACAGTGCGGCTGCGTGACGTGGCGCGCATCGAAGTGGGCGGCATGGGATATCAGTTCACCACTCGGCTGAACGGCAAGCCCACCGCCGGCCTCTCGGTGCTCCTGGCGCCCACCGGCAATGCGCTGGCGACCGCAAGCGCGGTCGAGGCGAAGATGCAGGAGCTGTCGCGCTTCTTCTCCGCCAACATCAAGTACCAGATTCCCTACAACATCACCCCGGTCGTGAAGGCCTCGATCGAGAAGGTCGCAAGCACGCTTGTCGAGGCGGTGGTACTGGTGTTCGTGGTGATGTTCCTGTTCCTGCAGAACATCCGCTACACGGTCATTCCGACCATCGTCGTGCCGGTGGCCCTGCTCGGTACCTGTGCGACACTGTTGATGGCGGGCTACTCGATCAACATGCTCACCATGTTCGGGATGGTGCTCGCCATCGGCATCCTGGTCGACGACGCCATCGTCGTGGTCGAGAATGTCGAGCGCATCATGGCCGAGGAGGGGCTGCCGCCCCGCGAGGCCACGCGCAAGGCGATGTCGCAGATCACCGGCGCCATCGTCGGCATCACGCTGGTGCTGATGGCGGTGTTTGTGCCGATGGCCTTCTTCCCCGGTTCCGTCGGTATCATCTACCGCCAGTTCTCGGTCACCATGGTGGCGGCGATCGGCTTTTCGGCGCTGATGGCGCTTTCGCTGACGCCCGCGTTGTGTGCCACGCTTCTGAAACCGGTGGCAGCCGGCCATGGCCATGCGCGTCGCGGCCTGTTCGGCCTCTTCAACCGAACCCTCGATACGGTGCGCGATCGCTATGCCGGCACGGTCGGCTGGTCGCTGAAGCGAGTCGGCCGGCTGATGGCGATCTATGCCGCCCTGATCGTCGCGCTGGGCTGGGCATTCGTGCGCCTGCCGGGCGGCTTCCTGCCGATCGACGACCAGGGCTTCATCACCACCGACGTGCAGACGCCGGCCGATTCCTCCTATCGGCGCACCGAATCGGTGGTCGAGCGGGTGGAGAAGTACTTGGCCAATCGGCCGGGCGTCGACAACGTCACGTTCCTCACCGGCTACAGCTTCCTCGGCCAGGGCATGAACACCGCACAGGCCTTCATCACGCTGAAGGACTGGTCCGAGCGTGGGCCTGGCGATTCGGCGACGGCGATCGTCGATGACATCAATCGCGACATGGGGCGGATCCGCGACGCCAAGATCTCGGCGCTGGAACCGCCGCCGATCGACAATCTCGGCAATTCCAGCGGATTCAGCTTCCGCCTGCAGGATCGTGGCCAGAAGGGCCATGCGGCGCTCCGAAGCGCGGCCGAGTCGCTGGTCGCCGCGGCCAATGCGAGCCCCGTCCTGCAGAACGTCTATGTCGAAGGCCTGCCCTCGGCGCCGCTGGTCGATCTCGTCATCGATCGCGAGAAGGCGAGCGCCTTTGGCATCACTTTCGAGGACATCAACAACACGATCTCGACCAATCTCGGCTCGGCCTACGTCAACGACTTCCCCAACCGCGGCCGCATGCAGCGGGTGATCGTGCAGAGCGATGCCGCCGGCCGCATGACGGCGGACGATATCCTGGCGTACAGCGTCAAGAACGAGCGCGGCCAGTTCGTTCCGTTCTCGTCCTTTGCCACCGTCGAATGGTCGAAGGGGCCGTCACAGATCGTGGGCTTCAACTACTACCCCTCGATCCGCATCAGCGGCGAGGCGAGCCCCGGCTATACGAGCGGCGATGCCATCGCCGAGATGGAGCGCCTGACGGCGGCTCTGCCGCGTGGCTTCGGCTACGAATGGACCGGCCAGTCCCTGCAGGAGAAGCTCTCGGGCTCGCAGGCGCCGTTCCTGCTGGCACTCTCGGCTCTCGTGGTCTTCCTCTGCCTCGCCGCGCTTTACGAGAGCTGGACCATTCCGCTTGCGGTGCTGCTCACGGTGCCGCTCGGCATCCTTGGCGCGGTGGTGGCCGCGACTGTGCGCGGCCTTGCCAACGACGTCTATTTCACCGTCGGCCTGATCACGATCATAGGCCTTGCCGCCAAGGACGCGATCCTGATCATCGAGTTCGCCAAGGACCTGCGCGCCCGGGGCAAGCCCCTGATCGAGGCGACGCTCGAGGCCTGCCGGCTGCGCTTCCGTCCCATCCTGATGACCGGCTTCGCCTTCGTGTGCGGCGTGCTGCCCATGGCGATTGCGACTGGAGCCGGCGGCAAGAGCCAGCAGGCGCTCGGCACCAGCGTGATGGGCGGCATGATCGCCGTCGTCGTGCTGGCGCTCCTGATGGTGCCGGTCTTCTTCGTCTTCGTGCAGCGCCTGTTCGGCAGCGACCGCAAGAAAGCCGCGCCGCCGGCGACCTATGGAACACAGGCCCCGTCCGCCGCCGAATGAGACCGTCGCCGCATCGCGGGAGCGCTGGGGAAGCACGCCGAGTGGCGTAGGCTATCGCCCACCATGCCGCCAATCCTGGAGACCGGCCGGCTCGTCTTCCATCCGTTCGCGGCGGACGGACCTGCCGGTCCCTTTATCGCGCTTCAGGGCGATCTGGAGGTCTTGCGATCCTTGTCCGCCGACGGCAAGCCATGGTCCGCCGATGAGCTTCGCCGAAAGCTTTCGCGTTTCGTCGCGGAGCATGTATCGCCCGGCTTCAACAGGCAGAAAGTCTGTCTACGCCGTGATGAGACGATCATCCGCCGTGCCGGATTCGCGATCTTCAGCAGGCCGGCAAGATCGAGCTCGGTTCCATCTTCAGCCGCTGCGCTTGAGATAAGGGCCACTCCACCGGGTGCGCCCAGGGTTTGCTTTGCTTCCTTTTCACAACTCGCCAGGAGATCGATTCGCCCGGAGATCGACCGGGCCGTCGCCTTCGTGCGGCTCGACAATCTGGCGTCGAGGCGCATCTTGCAGAAGATCGGCATGAACGCCGACGGTACTTGGCTGGTGGACGGCGTCGAGGACGCGTTCGATCGGCTGGACCGATTGGACTGGAGAGGGGGCGATGATCCGAACGGCACGATGTTGCTGTGGTACTTGCACGATCGAGGTGCGTGGAGAACCGGTCGTTAACGCGATCTGCCATTGTCGGAACTGTCGACAAAGAACGGGGAGCGCGTTCGGTTGGTCGTCCTACTTCGCCGACGATCAGGTGCTGGCACGCACAGGCGACTATCGCATCTATCGACTGAGGCGCCAGGAGCGGTGGTTCTGTGCCCAATGTGGCACGACCTTGTTCTGGCTGGGCCCTAAATTTGCCGGCCGGATCGGCATTGCCGGCGGCTGCTTCACCGACGCGCCGCTGGGCGAGCCGATCGCAACGGCATCCAACGATGGCCGATGCGTCTGGCTGTCGCTACCGCCGAGCTGGCAGATGTGGGACTGACCGTCATACGTGCCGCGAGCTTCCGGCTCGCTATGAGCGCTACGACGGCTGCTGCTCTTGGCCCCAGCCTCTCTTCTCGGCGTCGAAGAAGGAGGCGAAGACCTTGCGGATGGTGTCTTCGGCGATGTCGCGGGTGATGAAGACGACGCGGCTCTTGCGGTCGTCGCCCTCGGGCCAGGCGTCGAGCGTGGCCGGCGGATGGAACACGTGCTGTACGCCGTGGATCACGACCGGCTTGTCGGTGTCCTTGACGTTCAGGATGCCCTTCATGCGCAGGAGATCGGGCCCACGATAGGTCACCAGCGCATCGAACGCCGCCGCGACCGTCGACCAGCTCATCGGCTCGTCGAACGTCATGCAGAAGGCGCGGATGCGGTCGTCGTGGCGGTTGACGTTGTGCGGATCCTGGTCGGTGCCGGCGCCTTCGTGATGATGGTCGTGGCCATGGCCATGATGGTGATGGCCATGCCCGTGTTCATGCTCGTGGTCTTCGGCATAGGCCTCCTCGTGCAGCCAGCGTTTCACGTCGGCGCTCTTGGTCTCGGGATTGTAGAGGCCCGCGTTCAGGATCGCGTTGGGATCGATCTCGCCGGCTGAAATCGTGTGGAACGGCGCACCGGGATTGAGCTGGTGCAGGCGGCTCTTGAGCTCCGAAAGCCTGGGTGCGTCGGCGATGTCGCTCTTGGTGAGCAGCAGCCGGTCGGCGACTGCGGCCTGCTTCACCGCCTCCTCGTGATTGTCGAGGCTGGAGGCGCCGTTCACGCCGTCGACGGTCGTCACCACGCCGTCGAGGCGATAGCGCGAGGCAAGCAGCGGATCGGTCATCAGCGTGTGCAGGATCGGCGCCGGATCGGCGAGCCCGGTGGTCTCAACCACCATGCGCCGGAACGGTGTCACCTCGCCCTTGGTGCGCTTCAGGAACAGCTTGCTCATGGTGCGCACAAGATCGCCGCGCACCGTGCAGCAGAGGCAGCCCGAATTCAGCGTCACCATGCCGTCCTCGCTCGACTTCTCGACCAGGAGGTGATCGAGCCCGATCTCGCCGAACTCGTTGATGATCACGGCGGTGTCGGCGAGTTCGGGCTGGCGCAGGAGCCGGTTCAGGAGCGTGGTCTTGCCGCTGCCCAGGAAGCCCGTCAGCACGGTCACGGGAATGCGTTCTTCGGCAGCGGTCTGGGTATTGGTCATGTCTACTCCGTCCTAGACGGCGCTAGTCCCAGAACCGCCCGGCCTTCTTGAACTTCTTCCACGCTCGTTCGAGCTTGTGCCGGCGGCGCTTGTGGCCGGAGGCAGCTTGCTTGCCGAGCTGGCGCAGCGCCCGCCCGATATCCTCGGTCGGGCGGGCCGCGGCGGAGATATCGGCCAGGATATGGGCCGCCACCGCACGATCGTTCATGGCACCGAGCGCGCCCTGCAGGCGCACCGTCGCCTCGATATAGGCTTTCGTCCGGGCAGAATCAAAACCGGACCCCGAGAAGACCGGCTCCAGGAATCCCGCAGCATAGCGCAGCTTCTTGACCGCGATGCGCAGCTGATGCAGGCGCTCCTCGTCGAGCGACGCGAGCTTGCGGCCCAGATGCCGGACCTTGGCGTGGCGCTTTTCCAGCTGCTCGCGGCCGAAGGTCTCTAGCCGCCCGCCGCCGGCCGGCGGGGCCTCGACGAAGGCCTGGATCTGGTCGGCAAAAGCGGCAAAGCGCGCACCGGAGAGCGCGGCTCGCGCGCGTTCCAGATGCGTGCCGGCGAGGCGAAGAGCGACACGCCTGACCTCGGGCGGCGGATCTTCGACCGACTCGGTGAGGAAGACATGGAGATCGCGGGAGGGGCCGCATTCACCTGCCAGCCACCTGGCTTCCGCCGCCATGGCCTGCAGCAGCCTTTGCTCGATTGCGCCGGGCACGGCCTTGCGGAACAGGCCGAGGGCGGCGCGCAGGCGTCGAAGCGCCACGCGGCTCTGATGGATGCCGATGGGACGGCGGCTCGTCAGCACGATGGCGCGGTATTTCAGGAGATCGGCCTGGCAGTCGGCCACGATCTGGCGCAGGGCCGCATCCGGCGGCGTGTCTGGGGCGAGCGCTGGGACCATGGGAGCGCCCGACGGTAGCCGGGAGCCATTTCCGGGCAACGGTAAAAAGCGTCACTTCGATGAATATTTTGTTGCAGTGGGCGGGATCCGGCAGCGTCGGTCGGAATGCTTCCGCGCCGTCGATTTCGCTGGCCGGCCGGGCAGTTAGCCCCCATTTCTGGTGGCGGCCAGTGACTCAATCGCTAGGATTGGCGCATGACTATCGATGCGGCTGCCTTCAAAAAGGGCATGCGCCACTTGGCGGCGAGTGTAACCCTGATCACCACCCGTCATGACGATCTGCGCGGTGGGCTGACCGCGACGGCGGTATGCTCGGTGTCCGCCGAGCCGCCGCAGATCCTGATCTGCGTGAACAAGACGGCCTCGGCCCATGACACGATCGGCAAGGCGGGCTTCTTTTGCGTCAATATCCTGGCGCCCGGCCACCGCAAGTTGGCCGAGCGTTTCGCCGGCATGGACGGCGTCGAGGGTGACGAGCGCTTTCATGATCTCGGCGATTGGTCGACCCTCACGACAGGGGCGCCGGTGCTGAGGGGCTGTCCGGTATCGTTCGATTGCCGGCTGGTCACCGGGGTCTCGGCCGGCACGCACACGATCTATGTCGGCGAGATCGTCGACCTCGTCCTCGACCCGGCGGCGGCGCCGCTCCTGTATGCGGACGGCACTTTCGTGCACGGCGAGCTCCTCAAGAAGGCGATCGCCGGCGGCTGACGCGGCCGTTTTGCCCGCTTTGACTCCACCCCGTTAACCACTATGTTCCGCCGCCTGTTGACTATGGTTTTGGGGCGTAGCCAAGCGGTAAGGCAGAGGATTTTGATTCCTCCATTCCCAGGTTCGAATCCTGGCGCCCCAGCCAATCGACCCTGCAGCGGAACTCAACGGAACTCGACCATGTGGCGGATGCTCATCGGAATGACGGTGATGGCCGGGACGCTCGTCCTTTCAGGCGCTTGTTGGGCGCAGGACAACGCCGACGTCGCCGAAGGGGCCAAGCTCTACAAGCGGACCTGCCTCGCCTGCCATGCGAACGAGGCAGGGCAGAACAAGGTCGGTCCTGCCCTGTTCGGGGTTGTCGGCCGCAAGGCGGGCTCTGCGCCGGGTTTCAGCTATTCGCAGGCCATGAAGACGGCCGGCGTCACCTGGGACGACGCCACGATCGACAAATACATCGCCGATCCCAGGAAATTCCTGCCGGGCAACAAGATGGCCTATGCCGGCCTGAAGAAGGGCGAGGAGCGCAAGGAAATCATCGCCTATCTCAAGACCCTCCACTGAGCGGCGGGGCGGCGGGGTCGCTCAGGAAAGCGGCACGCCCTCCAGCGTGATGCGGTGCATCAGGCGGCGCTCGCCGTGATAGTCGTTGATGGCGAAATGCCATGTGGCGCGATTGTCCCAGAACGCGATCGAGCCCTTGCGCCATTGGAAGCGGGTCTGGAATTGCGGCTGCGCGGCATGGGCATAGAGATAATCGAGCAGGGGCTTGCTCTCCTCGTCGGTCCAGCCCTCGAAACGAAGCGTGAAGGCCGCGTTTACATAGAGCGTCTTGCGGCCGGTCTCGGGATGGCGAATGACGACGGAATGCACGGCGTCCTGGGTCGCAAGCTCCGCATTGCCGATGCGGCCCGCGGTATCCCTGGCGTAGCGGGCGGCGGCGCCGAAGACGTGGCGGCTCGAATGGACGGCGCGCAAGCCCTCGAGGGTGCGCTTCAGCCCGTCCGACAGCGCCTCGTAGGCATGGTGCATGCTGGCGAACATCGTGTCTCCGCCGTGCTCGGGAACCTCGCGCGCCAGCAGGATCGAGCCCAGTGCCGGCGCCCGGTCGTAGCTGTGGTCGGTGTGCCAGCCGCCACCGATATTTGTGGTCTGCGCCGGCTCCTTGCGGACCTCGGCGATCTGCGGATGGTCCGCCACCGACCG
Organism: Pseudomonadota bacterium; assembly: GCA_018242505.1. Taxonomy (GTDB): domain Bacteria; phylum Pseudomonadota; class Alphaproteobacteria; order Reyranellales; family Reyranellaceae; genus Reyranella. The sequence continues at coordinate 43,961 of JAFEBU010000032.1, read as the reverse complement.
GAAGAAGCGGTTGACGTTGATCGGCGCAAAGCGCTCGGCGAAGGCGATATGTTGCTCGGGCGAGAGCTCCTGGTCGCGAAAGAAGATCACACCGTATTCGTTGAGCGCCGCGCGCAGTTCGCCGGTCTCCTCGGCCGAGAGCGGCTGGGCGAGGTCGACGCCCAGGATCTCGGCGCCGACTGTCGGAGAGCTGGGACGGATCTCGAAGCGGGAATTGCGCACCGGTTTCCTCCTGAGGTACCTTGATTAGAATCATAATTCTAATTATTGTTTGATGCAAGGGTCGATCGTGACGAGGAGCAGGGCGTGCTGGACGAGCAGCTCATCACCGAGGTGAAGGTGGCCGGGTTTCGGCCGACGCAGCAGCAGCGCAGTCGCGCTCTGGTCGTCCGTCTGATGAACGAGGGCCTGGCCCTGCTGCGCGACCACGATTTCGAGAGTCTGTCGATCGAGACCCTGTGCCAGCGCTGCGATGCGACCGTCGGTTCCTTCTACGCCCGTTTCGAGGGCAAGGAAGCCTTCGTCGACGTCCTGCAGCGGCTGGTGGTCGAGGAGTCCCGGCGCAAGCTCGCGGACGCCTATGCCTCCGAGCGGCTGCCGCGCGACAGCCTTGAGGATCTGCTGGGCTGGATCAGCAAGAGCGGGGTCGCCTGGACACGGAAGTACGAAGGCCTGGTGCGGGCCTCGCTGCGCCGCGCCAGCAGCGACCGGCGAAGCTGGACGCCGATGCGCGAACTCGGCCGCATCCAGGTGGCCGAGGCGCTGCCCCATATCCTGCGCCTCCTGCCGTCGCGGCCGGGATCGGAGACGGAAGATCGCATCCGCTTCGCCTTCCAGATGATGTACGGCGCCCTGAACAACATGGTGCTGATCGATCCCGGGCCCTATTCCCTGCGCGATGCGGCGACGCCGCGCCTGCTGGCGGCCGCCATGGGTCGGCTGATCGCGTAGCGAGGCTTCAGGCCGGCATCCGGCGCGCCAACTCGATGAAGGCAAGCGTCGCGGCCGAGCGCTCGTCGCGGCGGCAGGCGAGGTTGAGCGGCACGCGCAGCGCGGGCTTGCCGCGCAGGGGCCGGTAGATCACGCCCTCGAGCGGCAGGCGGCTCAAGGAGGCGGGCACGATCGTGATGCCGAGCCCGGCTGCCACGAGATTCAAGGTCGAGACGATGCGTGGCGCCTCCTGGCCTATATGCGGGCTGAAGCCCGCTGCGCTGCAGGCGGCGATGATGACATCGTAGAGGCCGCGCCCGTCGGGTCGGCGATAGAGGATGAAGGTCTCGTCGACCAGCTCCTTCAAGCCGAGGCCAGTGCGCCTGGCGAGAGGATGACGGGCCGGGAAGGCGACGGCGGTGTCTTCGTGCAACAACGGATGGACGTCGATGCCCTGCGGGTCGACGAGGCCGGAGCGGATGAAGGCGATGTCGAGCCGCCCGTCGCGCAGGCCGCTCACCAGCTCGCCCGAGCTGCTTTCCTCGAGCACGAAGGAAACGTCCGGCCGCTTGTGGCGGAATTCGCGGATGGCACGCGCGACCAACGGATGGAACGGCGCCGAGGTGGTGAAGCCGACGGCGATGCGGCCGGTCTCGCCGCGCGCGGTGCGGCGGGCCCGGATCTTGGCCTGCTCGACCTGCGCGAGGATCGCCTCGGCGTCGGCAAGGAAGGCGCGGCCGGCATCGGTCAGCGTCACGCCGCGCGGATGGCGCTGGAACAGCGTGACCTCGACCTCGCGTTCCAGGGCAAGGATCTGCTGCGACAGCGGCGGCTGTTGCATGCGGAGCTTCTCGGCGGCGCGGGTGATATGGCCTTCATGGGCCACGGCGACGAAGTAGCGGAGATGGCGCAGTTCCATCGGTATATTTCAGAAATATGGAAAGGCGAGTCATCATACATGACGGGTAGCCTGTGGCGACGGCTTGGTTCGCGGCTCGCCGGCGGCTAAACAGGAACCGTGTCCAGTCCCCAAGGTTTTCGTCCCCTGACCGAAGCGGCCGGCTTTGCCGCGGCCAACGGACCCTGGTTCGAAAAGATCGAGGGCGATCGTGCCATCCGCGCCTTCCGTCCCGGTCCGCAGCATGCCAATGCACTGGGCATCGTGCATGGCGGCATGCTGGCGGCCTTCCTCGATTCGGCGATGGGCACCGCCGTTTGGCACACGCTGAAGCGGCGCGCCGTGACGCTGCGCCTCTCGCTCGACTATCTCGGCCCGGGCCGGGTCGGCGACTGGCTGCAGGCCGAAGGCGAGGTGGTGGGACACGACGACCATGTGGCACAGGTGCGCGGTCGCCTCTATGGTCCGCGCCACGACGTGCTGGCCGGGCTCGGCGCCTTCGCGCTCCTGAGCCGTGCGCGGTCGCTCAACATCCGGAGTTAGCGTGCTTCCCGACAATCCGCCCGACGGCTTCCTGCGCATCGATTTCGACCGCGACCGCCCCGATCCGACCTTCAACACCCATATCGGCCCGCTCTACGCCAAGCGCGGCGCCAAGGGCACGCCGGACGAGTTCGTCATGGGCTTTCGCGTGCAGGCGCATATGTGCAATCCGGCGGGCGGCCTGCATGGCGGCATGATGATGGCGGTGGCCGATCTCGTGGGTACGATGGGCGGCGGTACCTTGGCCGGACTGCGCAAGTTCCTGCCGACGGTGAACATGACCTTCGACTTCGTGGCGCCGGCCCGGATCGGCGATTGGGTCGAAGGCCGGCCCGAGCTGGTGCGCGTCACGCGCTCGCTCCTGTTCACCAACATCTACCTGACGGTGGGCGAGGAGAAGATCCTGCGCGCCTCCTCGATCGCCAAGATCCCGTCGGGCGACGGCCTCGCTTTCGACAAGGCGCGGCTTGCCCGCAAGGAAGCGGCGCCGGGCTAGCAATCTGTTGAAGAAGGACTTTGAGCCATGCGCCCAGGCAATATCGATATCGATTCAAAGGCCACGCCGAGACCGCATATTCACGCCGAGACCGCATATTAGAGTCAAGATTGCGCCGATCTCGATTCGATGGCTGTGCGTCATGTCGTAGTTCCCGACTTTTTCAACAGCCTGCCAGACCATCGCGTACCACGGCGCCTCAACGCCATTCTCCCGGACGACATCCTTTGCGCGGTCGAACTGCGGCGTGAGGATCGACAGCAACGCGATCGGGCCTCCCGCGGTCGACACCGTTCGGTGCACGGCATTGCGCGGCACGAACACGAAGTCGCCGGACTTGATGTGGCGCACCTCGTCGGCCACCGGAACTCGCCATCGCCTTCGATCACGGCCAGAAGCTCCTCGTAATGGGGCTGGCGATGCAGGCGAAGACCTCCCCGCGGCGCCGGTGCGCAGGCGGCGCCGGCGACTTCGCCGCGTGCCAGCGTCCTGACCGGCATGGTCGTCCCTTCGGTGTTCATGGCGGCCAGTAGGTTGGCCCGGTGGTGGAAGCTGCTCATATGCTCCGCCTTCCGCGGGCCGGCGCGATGGCGGGAGCTGGAGCTACTACCTGGAAAGCCTGAGGCAGTTTCTCCGGGCAGCGCCTGCGCAGGGCTGATCGACCGGCAACCGGTCGATACCCTGGCGCATCAGATCTTTGGTGCCTTGCACGAGGTGGCGTTCCCGATCGCACGCGACAAGGACACGGCTCGTCGCGATGTCAGCGACGCTCTTGCATGGCTGTTCGAGGGACTGCGACGGAAGCCGGAGGTTCGTCAGCCGAGGGTCGTGCCAAAATGGCTCGAAAGGGCGCGGCGTCCCGAATCGGTGAGCCGCACCGTTCTGCCCCGTCGCATCCGTTCGGCCCAGCCTTTCTTGAAGAAGGTGTCGGCGATCGCCGAGCCCAGCGCTCCCGAGATGTGCGGCCGCCGTTCGCTCCAGTCGAGGCACTGACGCGCGAAGTGGCGGGTGTGCGCCGCCTTGGCGCCGGCGAGGTCGACTCCGAGGCGCGCGCAGAAAGTCTCCCCTGAGGGCGTCAGCGTCCAGTCGCGCGCGCCCTTGGGCTCGAGATGACCGTGCTGGGTGAGCGAGTCGGTGACGGCCAGGCCCACCTGGCCGGCCAGATGGTCGTAGCAGGTGCGACAGAAGCGAAGATCCGGATCGCGTCGCCAGGCGGCGTTCTTCGAGGCCGGCGCCGCGCGCGTGCCGGCGAGCGCCATCAGCGATTCCATCGCGTGCGCAACGTCGTCCGAGGCCAGCCGATAGAAGCGGTTGCGGCCCTGGGCGCGGGCGGCCAGCAGGTTGGCGTCGACCATGCGGGCGAGATGACCCGACGCGGTCTGGGCGGTGACGCCCGCGGTGAGGGCAAGCTCGGAGGCGGTATGGGCGCGCCCGTCCATCAGCAGCGACAACATGGCGGCGCGCGCCGGGTCGCCCATCAGAGCGGCGATTTCAGAAAGCGCGTTCACGGTGATCATGGCCGGACCCTAGGCGTCCGCGCGCGCGAGCACCATGGTCAATAGTTCGGCCATGGCCGAATGATTATTTGTCGGGATCGGTCGGTTGGGCGCGCCGGGCGAGCGCTTCCCCATGGCCGACTCGGGTGGTGGCTGACCTGGGCGATGGCCGATCCTGGTGGCTTCGCCGTGGTAGCGATCGAGCGACGCCAAGTCGTTCTCCTGCCGCAGGCAGATCGTACGGGTGGCGAGGTCCGCGAAGCGCTGCAGGCCGGCTCGGCTCGCCACCGGTGTTGCGATGACGATCTCCGAGGCACCGGCGCCGCGCAGCAGCCGAATGGCGCCGGCCATGGCGTGGCCGGGTCCGATCGCCTGGTCGACCACGATGGCGAGACGGCCGGACGGCGAGATCATGCCGCCGGTACCACGATAGCGTCGGCGGGGCAGCGATCTCGGCCAAGGCCGCGCACCTCCGTTTCGAGCCAGTCGCGCGAGATGCCGGCGCTTGATCCCGGTCTCGCTCGATGGGCACCTCGGGGTATGGCCCACGGGAATGATCGCGACCAGCCGACGGCGATCGTCGGGCGCGCGCACCGTCCGGACCGGCGCGACGTCAAGTGGCGCGCGAAGATGACGGGCGATCTCATGGGCCATCGGCACGCCGCAGCGCGGCAGGCCGAACACGATCGGTCGATGGTCGGTAAGATCGGTGAGCGCGATGCGAGCTGGCGTCCCGCCGCCGCCCGATCTGAAAAGGGCGGCGCGGATATGGTCACCGCCACTTGGGATTGGCGATGGCGATCTTGTCGGCAACGGTGGCTTCGAGATGGGCCATCAGCCCGCTATCACGTTCATCGCGTTCGCCGGTACGCAGTTGCCGGGCGAGTTCCCGGTTCAGCGTTTCGAGCGTGCCGTCGCGGCCAAGCAGGCCGACCAGGCGATCGTGCTCGCGCGCATCGGCCGCCGGGCCCAACCGGACCTCGCGTTCGAGAATCGCCAGGGCATTCGCGGCCACGCGCATCTGGAAGCCGAGGCGTGGCTCGGCACGATCGAGGGCGGGCGTCGCCTCCTCGCGCAGGAAGTCGGCGATGGCGGTGAGGAGCTCGGAAGCGGTGGGACGATCCTGTGCCATGTCAGGGCTCCGCTTTCAGAAGCTGCAGGAGGTCGACTTCGGTCTCGACGGCGCGCCGGCCGATCGCGGCATGCTCCATCGATTTGATCGAGCCGGAAAGATGTTTCCAGGCCTGGTTGAGGCAGATCACGCCCCAATGGACGGTGCCGAACACCTCCCACCAATGTGCCCGGGCGCGGTCGACCTTGCGGCCGTTCGAGCGCTCGTAGGCGTCCCATAACTCCTCGCGGCTGCCGAAGCCCGCCGCCGGCTTGTCGACCGCACCGAAGCGCCAGCTCTTCACGCACAGCCAGCCCAGATCCTCGATCGGATCGCCGAGGTGGGCCAGTTCCCAGTCAAGGATCGCAGTCACGCCCGACTCATCGGCGAGATAGTTGCCGGTGCGATAGTCGCCATGGACCAGCAGCGGCCGGTCGAGCGGTGAAGGCTTGCGGCGGTCGAGCCAGGTCAGCGCCAGTTCGAACACCGGTTGGGGGGCGCCCAGGAGATCGAGCGAGCGGCGGAGGCCCGCGATATGGTCGGCCGCCTCACGCCGCTTGAGGGGCGGCAGCGTCCCGGGCTCCGTGGCGTGGATGGCCGCGGCGATCTCGCCCAATTGGCGCGTGATCGCGCCGCGTGCAGCCGCGTAAGGCGGATCGCGCAGGAGCTTGCGCGCGATGGCCGTGCCCTCGACACGGCGCATGACATAGGCTTCGCCCAAACCATCTTCCGGCGCGAGCTCGAACAGCGGTTCGGGCGCGCGTACGCCCGCTCGGTGCGCCGCCTGCAACACGCGGAATTCGGTGGCACGGTCGATTGCGACCGACTGCTCGCGGTCGGTCTTGCCCTTGGTCGGTGGGTCGCGGCGCAGGACGAGCGCGTGGCGGCGCCCATCCACCAGCGCATCGAAGCTCCAGGTCTGGCGCGAAGCGCCCCCTGACTGGCGCGCCAGGTTCTCGATCTCTGCCGCGGCGCGGAAATGCCGACCTGTGGCGGCGGCAAGCGCTTGGCATACCTGGTCGGCTTCACCTTCCATATGAACAGTCATTCACCGGACTGTGGCACAGAGCTCGCCACGTGGTAAGAGGACACGCTCAAGTGGGAGATCGGACGACGTGACAGCGACTTTCGAGGCAATGAACGGCCTTTTCCTGGAAGATCTCAAGGTCGGGCAATCGGCCATGTTCGGCCGCACCGTGACCGATGCCGACATCGCTGCCTTCGCTGGCGTTTCGGGTGACACCAACCCCATCCATCTGCACGAGGGCTTCGCCCGCACCACTCGGTTCGGCCAGCGCATCGCGCACGGCATGCTGAGCGGCAGTTTCATCTCGACCGTGATCGGTACCAAGCTTCCGGGCCCGGGCGCGGTCTATATCTCCCAGACCATGAACTTCCTGGCACCTGTCATGATCGGCGATACGATCACTGCCGTCGCCACCGTCACAGCGATCGACGAGAAGCGGCGGCGCGTCACGCTCAAGACCCAGTGCCTGAACGGCGACAAGGCCGTGATCGACGGCGAGGCCGTCGTGCTGGTGCCGCGCCGCGCCACCGCCTGATCCATCGATGGTTCCGGTCTTCGATCAATGGGAGAGCGTTCCCGCGCCATGGAAAGGCGGCGCGGTGGCGCTCGGCAATTTCGATGGCGTGCATCGCGGCCACCAGGCGCTGATCACGCGGACCGCCGAGCAGGCGCGCGCGCTCGACGCTCCCGTGCTGGCGCTCACGTTCGAGCCCCATCCGCGGCGGTTCTTCGTGCCCGATACCGGTCCCTTTCGCCTCACTCTGCCGCCGGCCAAGACGCGCCTGCTCGAGGAGCAGGGGGTGCAAGCCATCCTGGCGCAGCGGTTCGACGAGGCCTTCGCCGCACTCCCGGCCGATGCCTTCGTCGACGAGGTGCTGTTGAGAGGCCTGGCTGCCCGGCACGTCGTGTGCGGCTATGACTTCACCTTCGGCGCGCGCCGCGGCGGCAATGTCGAGAAGCTGCGCAAGTTCGGCCGCGAGCGCGGCTTCGGCGTCACCGTCCTCGATCCGGTGATGCGCGAGGGCGAGATCTATTCCTCCACCCGCATCCGCGAATCACTGCGCGCCGGCTGGGCCAGCGAGGCGGCCGGGTTGCTGGGCCGGCCATGGGAGATCGAAGGCATGGTCGAGGAAGGCGACAAACGCGGCCGCACCATCGGCTTCCCGACGGCCAACGTGGCGTTGGGCGAGCACTTGCGGCCGCGCTTCGGCGTCTATGCGGCGCGGGCGCTGGTTGACGGGACATGGCGCGATGGCGTCGCCAATCTCGGCAAGCGGCCCACGGTCGGCAAGCTTCAGGAAAATTTCGAGGTCCATCTGTTCGACTTCGCAGGCGACCTCTACGGAAAGACGCTGCGCGTGGCATTGATCGACTTCATCCGACCCGAGATGAAGTTCTCCGGTCTCGACCAGCTCAAGGCCCAAATTGGCGCGGACGCCCAGGCGGCGCGGGCGATTCTCGCCGGCTGAATCTCGTTTCCAGACATGATCGTCGTCACTGGTCGCCTTGACCCCCGTCACCCCCCTCCCTAGATTGCCCGACCCATGAGATCGAGGGCCTCTCGGGAGCGAATTAGCCGCCCGGTCCGCTAGTTGCGGCCGGGTTCCTCTTGCTGCCTGTTGCGTGCCGGAGCGACCGGTGCCTCCCGTTCGAACCCGATGAGTTCGTTGTGACAACCGACTATAAATCCAGCGTCTTCCTGCCCAAGACTGACTTTCCCATGCGCGGCGGCCTGCCCAAGAAGGAGCCGGAGCTGCTGAAGCGCTGGGCCGACATGAAGCTGTTCGATCGCCTGCGCGCGGACAGCAAGGGCCGGCCCAAGTTCGTCCTCCATGACGGTCCGCCCTATGCCAACGGCAACGTCCATATCGGCACGGCGCTGAACAAGATCCTGAAGGATCTCGTGACGCGCACCCAGCAAATGCTGGGCAAGGACAGTCACTATGTTCCGGGCTGGGACTGCCATGGCCTGCCGATCGAGTGGAAGATCGAGGAGGAGTATCGCGCCAAGAAGAAGGACAAGGACGAGGTGCCGGTGGTCGAGTTCCGCCGCCAGTGCGGCGCCTTCGCCGATCACTGGATCGGCGTGCAGCGCGGGGAGTTCAAGCGGCTCGGCGTCGAGGGCGACTGGGACCACTACTACTCGACGATGAAGTACGAGTCCGAGGCCGTCATCGTGAGCGAGCTCGGCAAGTTCCTGATGAATGGCGGGCTCTACAAGGGCTCCAAGGCGGTGCTGTGGAGCGTGGTCGAGAAGACCGCGCTCGCCGAGGCCGAGATCGAATACCACGACCATACCTCCGATACGGTGCATGTCCGCTTCCCGGTCCTGACGTCGAGGGGCGGCAAGCTCGACGGCGCTTCGGTCGTGATCTGGACCACGACGCCCTGGACCATGCCGGGCAATCGCGCGCTCGCCTTCGGGCCCGAGATCGCCTACGTGCTGGTCGAGGTGGCGGCCGTCGCCGAAGGCAGCCGCGCGCGCATCGGCGAGAAGATGGTGCTGGCGCGCGATCTGGTCGGTGCGGTCGCCGAGGCCGCGAAGTTCACGCCCAAGGTCGTGGCCGAGCTTGCTGCGGCCGATCTCGACGGGCTGGTCGCGGCCCATCCGCTGCGCGGGCAGGGCTACGACTTCGATGTGCGGCTGTTGCCTGCCGACTTTGTTACCGCTGATGCCGGCACGGGCTTCGTCCACATCGCGCCGGGCCATGGCGCCGACGACTACGAGCTCGGGATCGCCAATGGTGTCGAGGTGCCCGACACGGTGGCCGAGGACGGCACCTACTATCCGCACGTGCCGCTGTTTGCCGGCCGGCATGTCTATACCGCCGAGGGCAAGAAGGGCGACGCCAACCGCACCGTCACCACGGCGCTCGACGCGGCCGGCAAGCTTCTCGCCACCGGCCGCATCACGCACAGCTATCCGCACTCCTGGCGCTCCAAAGCGCCTGTAATCTTCCGCAACGCGCCGCAATGGTTCATCGCCATGGATCGGCCGATCGCCGAGATCGGCGGCACGTTGCGCGAGAAGGCGCTGGAAGCGATCGACGCCACGCGCTTCGTGCCGCGCGCGGGCTATAACCGGCTGCGCTCCATGATCGAGGCGCGGCCCGACTGGTGCGTGTCGCGCCAACGCGCCTGGGGTGTGCCGATCGCGGTGTTCGTCGACAAGAAGACCGGCGAACCGCTGCGCGATCCGGAGGTGATGGGCCGCGTCGTCGAGGCCTTCAAGGCCGAGGGCGCCGACGCCTGGTTCGCCAGCCCTCCCGAGCGCTTTCTGGGCAACAAGTACGATGCCCGCGACTTCGAGCAGGTGCGGGACATTCTCGACGTCTGGTTCGATTCGGGCAGCACGCACGTCTTCACGCTGGAAGGCAATCCCGACCTGAAATGGCCGGCCGATCTCTATCTTGAGGGTTCGGACCAGCATCGCGGCTGGTTCCATTCCTCGTTGCTGGAAAGCTGCGGCACGCGCGGCCGGGCCCCCTATGACGGTGTGCTGACCCACGGCTTCACGCTCGACGAGCAGGGCCGCAAGATGTCGAAGTCGCTCGGCAACACCGTCGCGCCCCAGACCGTATGCGATCAGTACGGCGCCGACATCCTGAGGCTCTGGGTGGTCGGCACCGACTATACGGAGGACCAGCGCATCGGGCCGGAGATCCTGAAGCACCAGGCCGAGGCCTATCGCCGTCTGCGCAACACGCTGCGCTACCTGCTCGGCAGCCTCGACGGCTTCTCGGCTGCGGAGAAGCTCGAATACAAGGCGCTGCCGGAGCTCGAGCGCTGGGTGCTGCATCGGCTGGCCGAGCTCGACGCGATGTTCCGGCCGGCCGTCGAGGATTTCGACTTCCACAAGATCGCGACCGAGCTGCACAACTTCTGCGCCGTCGATCTTTCGGCCTTCTACTTCGATATCCGTAAGGATGCGATCTATTGCGACGCGCCCATGGCGGCGCGCCGACGTGCCGCGCGCACGGTGATGGCAGAGCTGTTCTCCTTCCTCACCGCCTGGCTCGCGCCCATCATCTGTTTCACGGCCGAGGAGGCCTGGCTGGCGCGACCGAAGGACGTGCCGGACGGTGCAGCCGAGAGCGTGCATCTGCGGCTCTATCCGGTGATCTCCAACGCCTGGCTCGACACCGAGCTTGGCGAGAAGTGGAAGACCGTGCGTGCGCTGCGCCGGGTCGTCACCGGCGCGCTCGAGCTCGAACGGGCGGAGAAGCGCATCGGCTCTAGCCTGCAGGCCGCGCCTCACGTCCACGTGGCATCGGAATACCTCACCGCCATGAAGGGCATCGATCTCGCCGAGATCTGCATTACCTCGGCTGGCGATCTGATCGTGGGTGAGGCGCCGGCAGGCGCATTTGCCTTGCCGGACGTGACCGGCGTTGCGGTCGTTCCTGCCTTGGCGAGCGGCGAGAAATGCGCCCGCTGCTGGCAGGTCCTGCCGGAAGTCGGCAAGTCGGCCAGGCATCCGCTGCTCTGCCGTCGCTGCGAGGCGGCGGTCGAAAAGTGAGCCACGGATGAGAGCCATTGATCGTCAGGCGATGGGCCTGGTCGCGCTCACTGTGATTGCCGACCAGGTTTCCAAGGAGCTGCTGCTGCGCTATCTGCAGAAGTCAGGCGCACCGGTCCCGGTGATCGACGGTTTCTTCCAGCTGGTGATGGTGTGGAATCGCGGTATCAGCTTCGGTCTCCTGAGCAGCAAGGGGACACTGCCGCCCTGGGTGTTGTCAGGTGTGGCGATTGCAGTCTGTGTAGGCCTGTTCCTGTGGCTGCGTCGGACCGACAGCCTGTTGACGGGTTGGGGTATCGGTCTTGTCATGGGGGGCGCCATCGGCAATGTTATCGACCGCGCTCGCTGGGGCGCGGTATTCGACTTCGCCGATTTCCGCGTCCAGAATTGGTGCTTCAATATCGCCGACACGGCGATCGCCACGGGCATCGGGCTGATGCTCGTCGCTTCCCTGATCAACGAAAGAAGGCGCGTGCTCTGATAAGATCATGATCGGCGGACAGAAGCAGATTTCCAGGAAATGACGGTGCGGCGGATCACTCTCGTCGGATCTTGCAAGGTCGGGGACGCCGGCGCATGAGGCCGATCGATCGTCAGGCGATGGCCCTGGTGGCGCTGACCTTGGTTGCCGACCAGGCGTCCAAGGAACTCCTGCTGCGCTATCTCCTCAGGATCGGCACGGTTCGCTCCGTGATCGATGGTTTCTTCCAGCTGGTGATCGTGTGGAATCGCGGGGTGAGCTTCGGCCTCCTGAGCGGCGATGGGGCGCTGCCGCCCTGGATACTGTCGGGCGTCGCGATCGCGGTTTGTATCGGCCTGTTTTTGTGGCTGCGGCGGACCGACAGCCGGTTGGCCGGCTGGGGTATCGGTCTTGTCATGGGCGGCGCCATCGGCAATGTTATCGACCGTGCGCGCTGGGGCGCGGTGTTCGATTTCGCCGATTTCCATGTGCACGAATGGCACTGGCCAGCCTTCAATGTGGCCGATGCGGCGATCGTGATAGGGGTCGGATTGATGCTGATCGATTCCCTGATCAGTGCACGAAAGCGTGCGCCCTGATGCGGCCACGATCGGCGGACAAAAGCGGTTTTCTCAAGGAAGAGCAATGCAACGGACGATCCTCACTCCTGTGACCCTGCTGGCGCTCGGTGCGATGACGCTGGGGGGCTGCAGCGCCTTCGAGAACTTCGGCGGCCAGAAGAAGGTATCGCCGGATGAGTTCAAGATCGTCTCGCATTCGCCCCTCACCATGCCGCCCAATGCGGACCTGCGTCCGCCGCGGCCTGGCGAGCCGCGCCCGCAGGAGATCACGCCGGCCGATCAGGCCAAGGAGGCGCTGTCGCCGACGATGGCCGGCCGTGTGCAGCAGCAACAGGCGGCCAAGGAGGGAGCGGCCGGCGACGCCTCCGAGCGGTCGCTGGTTGCCAAGGCCAGCAAGGGCGGCGTCGATCCCAATATCCGCTCCGAGGTCAACCGCGAGACCCGCACACTTGCCGATCAGGACAAGGGCTTCATGGACAGCCTGATCTTCTGGCAGAAGAGCCCGCCGCCGGGCACGATCATTGATCCGACCAAGGAGCAGCAGCGCCTGCGTGGCGCCGAGGTGAGCGGCCAGCCTTCGACCGAACCGACCCCGACCATCAAGCGGCGTCAGCGCGGCTGGCTCGAAGGCATCTTCTGATCGCGGGCAAGCTCTCGCGTCGCCGTCTTTTCATCGGCGGCCTTGGCGGCGCGCTCCTGGCGCCGTCCACTGCGGCCCTGGCCAACCTGCTTGTCGTCGAACGGCGACCGGCCGCAACGTTTACGTTGGCTAACGGGCTGCAGGCGATCGTGCTGCCGTCGTCTCGCGCGCCGATCGTCACCCAGCTCGTGGTCTACAAGGTCGGCAGCGCCGACGAGACATTCGGCCGGACCGGCATTGCCCACTTCCTCGAGCATATGATGTTCAAGGGCACCGCCACGATCGGGCCCGGAGCATTCTCGCGAACCATCCAGCGCAATGGCGGGCGTGACAATGCCTACACGGATTTCGACGCCACCGGATACTACCAGACCATTGCCCCGGACCGGCTCGAGCTGGTGATGCGCCTGGAGGCCGACCGCATGGCCGGGCTGCGTATCGTCGAGAAGGAGCTGGTGCCGGAACGGGAGGTGGTGCTCGAGGAGCGCCGCATGCGGATCGACAATGTGCCGGCGGCGCTGCTCGACGAGGCGGTGCGCGCCGCGCTGTTCGGCGAACACCGGCCCTACGGCATGCCGACGGCCGGCTATGTCGACGACGTGAAGAAGCTCGGTGTCGAGGATCTCGACGCCTTCTACCGCCGCTTCTACGCTCCCGACAATGCGGTGCTGATCGTCGCCGGCGACACCACGCCCGACGCTGTCCATGCACTTGCCGAGAAGCACTACGGGCCGGTCCCGGGCCGTGGCATCCCGGCCCGGCAGCGTCCGTCCGATGGCGGCCCAAGCTTGCCGCAACGCCTCAGTCGGGCCGACCGGCGTGTCGCCGAGCCCGGATGGTCGCGTGACTACCTGGCGCCCTCCTATCGCACCGGGGAGACGCGCCACGCTTACGCGTTGCAGGTGCTGGCGCAACTGTTCGGCGGCGGCGAGACCAGCCGGCTGTGGCGCACCCTTGTGGCCGACCGGCGGCTCGCGCTTTCGGCGCGCGCGGACTACAGCGCCTCGAGCCTCGGCCTCTCGAGCTTCGGCATCAATGTCCATCCTGCGCCAGGCCACGCCTTTGGCGAGATCGAAAGTGCCGTGGCAGACCAGATGAAGAAGGTGCTCGATGGCGAGGTGACGGCCGAGGACGTCGAGCGGGTGCAGAATCGGCTGCTCGCAGCGGCAATCTATGCCCAGGATTCGCTCGGCAGCGGGCCACGCCGCTATGCGGCCGCGCTCAGCACCGGCAACAGTGTCGAGGATGTCGAGGCTTGGCCCCGGCGCATTTCGGCTGTGCAGGTCGCAGACGTTGTCGCGGCAGCCCGTCATGTCTGGCGCGAGGACAGGGCCGTCACGTCGCTCCTGACACCCGAGGAGCGGCAATGACGCGCCGTTTCCTGATCCTGGTTGGCGTCCTGATCGCCTTCGTCACCGGCCCGGCCGGCGCCGTGGAGATCCAGGAGATCACGACACCGCTCGGCATCAAGGCCTGGCTGGTGCAGGACAAGACCGCGCCGCTGGTGGCCCTGTCGTTCTCGTTCGCCGGCGGAACGGCGTCGGAGCCGGAAAGCCGCAAAGGCGTTACCCAACTCATGGCGCTTATGCTCACCGATGGAGCGGGGACATTGCCGGCGGAGGCTTTCCGGTTACGTCAGGAAGACGCGGCCGTCTCTCTTGGCTTCGGCGCCTCGGCAGACCGTCTGGTCGGCTCGCTGCAGGTGCTGACAGCCAATCGCGACAAGGGCTTCGATCTCCTGCGGCTCGCACTCACTGCGCCGCGCTTCGATGCCGACATGCTGGAGCAACGCCGCAGCCAGGCGATCGCAGGCCTGAACCAGGCCGAGCAGCGGCCACGGTCGGTCGCCGAGCGGACCATGATGACGACCTTGTTTGCCGGCCATCCCTATGGTCGTGATTTCCAGGACTTGCGTGCGAGCCTGAAGACGATCGTGGCTTCCGATCTCAAGGACCGCGCTGCCCAGTTGTTGAGGCGAGACGGCCTGATCGTGGCCGCGGTCGGCGACATCGATGCGGCCGAGCTCGCGCGTGCGCTCGACCACACGTTCGGTGCGCTTCCGGTCGGCACGCCCGCGCCGGCGATCGCCGATTGGGTGCCGACCGCCCGGCCGCGCATCATCGTCGTCGATCGGCCGGTGCCGCAGAGCGCCGTCGTGATGGCGATGCCGGGCGTCCTGAGGCGCGATCCCGACTGGTACGCCGCGCAACTGCTGTCGTACATCCTCGGTGGCGGCCAGCAATCGCGTCTTTTTGACGAGGTGCGGGAGAAGCGGGGGCTTGCCTACAGTGTCTCGAGCAACCTGCGTTCGGCAGCCAAGGCCTCGCTGCTCGTGATCTCGACCGGCAGCGCCAACGATCATGTGGCCGAGGCGATCCGGGTGATCCGTCGTGAGATCGCGCGCCTGCGCCGGGACGGTGTCGGCGACCAGGAGCTTGCCGATGCCAAGACCTACCTCACCGGTGCGCTTGCCTTGTCGCTCGATTCGTCTGCTGCGGTGGCAAGCCTCGTGCACAGCCTTCAGATCGACGGCCTGCCGCGCGATTTCCTCGACCGCCGCGCCGGCCTGATCGCCGCCGTCACGAAGGCCGACGTCGACCGTGTCGCGCGCCGAGTGTTGCGCGACGACGCCATCAGCACCATTGTCGTCGGCAAGCCTGTGGGGCTTGCGGTCGACCGGTAATCCAGACCTCACGTTTCGAAAGGGCGTTCCATGTACTACAGCCAAGTCATCGACCAGGCGCTCGAAACACATATCGGCAGGACCGGCCTGCCGCAGGCGGTGCTCGACCAGGAGCTGGTTCGGGCCTCGGCGGCGCTCGACAAGATCCGACGCTGGCGGGAGGACGGCACGCTGCCGGTCCTGCGCCTGCCGGCGGCGCGCGACGATCTCGCCGCGCTCAAGCCGCATGCCGACCGTTTCGCGAAGTTCGAGCATGTCGTCGTGATCGGCAGCGGCGGCTCGAGCCTCAGCGGCAAGGCGCTGCTGCCGCTCAAGGACCACGGCTTCGGCCCGGCGAAAGGCCGGCCGAAGATATGGTTCATGGACAATGTCGACCCCGAGAGCTTCGGCGAACTGACGAGTCGCCTGCCCCTCGACCGCACGGGCTTTTTGCCGATCTCCAAGTCGGGCGGCACGCCCGAGACCCTGATGGCGCTGTTCACCGTGATGGCGGCGCTCGAAGCCAAGGTCGGCAAGGCGGCGCTCGCCCAGCACATCCTTGCCGTCACCGAGCCGGTCGATAATCCATTGCGGCGCCTGGCGACACGGTTGGGCTGCACCGTCCTCGACCACGATCCCAAGATCGGTGGCCGCTACTCGGCGTTGTCGGTCGTCGGCATGCTGCCGGCGATGATCGCGGGCATCGATGTCGTGGCCATCCGCGAGGGAGCGGCGAGCGTGCTCGATCCGGTGCTGGCGGCGAAGGAGGCGAAGGGTCTCGCGCCGGCGATCGGCGCGGCGCTTGCGGTCGGCTTGGCGCGCGAACGCGGCATCAACATCACCGTCTTGATGCCCTATGTCGACCGGCTGGAGACCTTTGCCTTCTGGTACCGGCAGATCTGGGCCGAGAGTCTCGGCAAGGACGGCAAGGGCACGACGCCGATCCGCGCGCTCGGCACCGTGGACCAGCACAGCCAGGTCCAGCTCTATCTCGGCGGTCCGCGCGACAAGATGTTCACCCTCCTGATCCAGGATACGGCGGGGCAGGGCACGCGGCTCGATCCGGCGATGCTGGGCGGCGACAAGTCGCTCGACTACCTCGCCAACCATACGATGGGCGATCTGCTGCTGGCCGAGGCCGATGCCACGGCGGCGACCATGGCCAAGAATGGCCGGCCGGTGCGTGTGATCCGCATCAAGACGCTCGACGAAAAGGTGATGGGCGCGCTCATGATGCATTACATGCTGGAGGTCATGTTCGCCGGCGAGCTGTGGGGCGTCGATGCCTTCGACCAGCCCGCCGTGGAGGAGGCCAAGGTCGTCACCCGCCAGTATCTTTCCCAAAGGCGGAGGTCGTAGACTGCGCGCGCCATGAGCGCGCCAGTTCGCCCCCTGCGTCGCCTGCCCTCGACCCTCGTCAACCGCATTGCTGCGGGCGAGGTGGTCGAGCGGCCGGCCAGCGCGGTGAAGGAGCTGGTCGAGAACGCCATCGATGCCGGCGCGCAGCGGATCGCCGTCGTGTTGAAGGATGGCGGCCGCAGCTTCATCTCGGTGGTCGATGACGGAGTCGGCATGTCGCCCGAGGAACTGCAGCTCGCGGTCGAGCGCCATTGCACCTCCAAGCTGCCGGACGATGATCTGAACGACATCCGCACCCTGGGCTTTCGGGGCGAGGCGCTGCCGTCCATCGCCTCGGTCAGCCGCTTCGTCATCACCTCGCGGCCGGCCGGTGCCGACACCGCCTGGAGCCTGGAGATCGAGGGCGGCATGAAAAGCGCCCCGCGTCCGGCGGCGCACCCGCCGGGCACGCGCGTGGAAGTGCGCGACCTCTTCTTTGCCACGCCGGCGCGGCTGAAATTCCTGAAGGAGCCGCGCAGCGAGTCGGGGCATGTGGCCGACGCCTTGCGGCGGCTGGCCATGGCTCATCCGTCGATCGCCTTCCGGCTCGAAAGCGAGGAGCGCACGCTGTTCGACCTGCCGGCGGCCAATCCGTCGCTGCTGGGGAAGGCGGATGCGGCGCGACTGGCGCGGCTGGCGACCATCATGGGCCGCGAGTTCGCCGACAATGCGCTCGCGATCGACGCCAACCGCGAGGGATTCCGGCTGACGGGCTTTGCCGGCCTGCCGACGCTCAACCGGCCGACGGGGCAGCACCAGTATCTCTTCGTCAATGGCCGGCCGGTGCGTGACAAGCTGCTGGCCGGCGCGGTGCGCGGCGCCTACCAGGATTTCCTGGCGCGCGATCGCCATCCCATGGTGGCCCTGTTTCTCGAGGCGCCGACCGAGATGGTCGATGTCAATGTCCACCCGGCCAAGACCGAGGTGCGCTTTCGCGATGCCGGTATCGTGCGCGGCCTGATCGTGGGCGCCTTGCGCACGGCGCTCTCCGCGGCCGGCCATCGCGCCAGCACGACGGTCGCGGATGCGGCGCTCGGAGCCTTCCGCCCGCATACGGGCCATGCGACGGCGCTTCCGTTCGGACGTGGTGGCAACGGCCTGACAGCGTCGCTGCCGCCGCGCGGGCTGGCCGAGGCTGCGGCAGAGTTCATGGCCCCGTTTGCCGAGCCGTCGGCCCGTGTCGAGGCTCCGCCGTCCGAAGCGGCGAACGGCAGCGACAATGCCTATCCGCTGGGCGTTGCGCGGGCGCAATTGCATGAGACCTATATCGTGGCGCAGACCGCCGGGGGCGTGGTGATCGTCGACCAGCATGCCGCGCACGAACGGCTGCTGCACGAGAAACTCAAGAACCAGCTCGAATCCCAGGGCGTGAAGCGCCAGGCGCTGCTGTTGCCCGAGGTGGTCGAAGTGGGCGAGGACGGGGCGCGTCGCCTTGCCCAGCGCGCCGCCGAGCTGGCCGAGATGGGGCTGGTGCTGGAACCGTTCGGGCTCGGCGCCGTGGTCGTGCGCGAGACGCCGGCGCTCCTGGGCGAGGCCGACATCCAGGGGCTGGTCCGCGATCTCGCCGATGA
Source organism: Pseudomonadota bacterium (assembly GCA_018242505.1). Classification (GTDB taxonomy): domain Bacteria; phylum Pseudomonadota; class Alphaproteobacteria; order Reyranellales; family Reyranellaceae; genus Reyranella. Next base: position 25,629 of record JAFEBU010000032.1, on the reverse strand, counting down.
ACTGGCCGAGCTCGGCGATCACCTTTCGCTCAAGGAGAAAGTCGAGGATGTGTGCGGCACACTCGCCTGCCACACCTCGGTGCGCGCCGGCCGGCGTCTCACCGTGGAGGAGATGAACGCTCTCCTGCGCCAGATGGAGGCGACACCGCACTCGGGCCAGTGCAATCACGGCCGTCCAACCTATGTCGAACTCAAGCTGGCCGATATCGAGCGGCTGTTCGGGCGAAGATGAACAGGATCCTGGCGCTGCTGCTTGTCGTATCGTTTGCCGCGATCGCCCACGCCCAGTCCGCGAGCCCGCTCGACGGAACCTGGCGCGGGCAGAGCGACGGAGGTTCGTGCAACGCGCCGCTCGACTACGCCGTCACCATCGAGGACGGCTTCGTCGATGGCACCGCCTTCGACACCACCGCGCACGGCCCCGTGCCCAATCTCAAGAAGGCGCCGCCGCCGCCACCCGGACCGGGCCTGTGGCAACTCCACGGCGTGGTGAAACCGGGCTCCTTCAAGCTGATCGCCGTCGCCTCGGTGACGCATGACGACCGGCGGATGGAGCGGCTGACGGTGAGCGCGCAAGGCGACGTCCTCGTGGTCACCGAAGGCGGAGGCTGCGGCCGCACGGCGCGGCTCGCGCGCAAATAGGGTCGATCAGCCGGCCGAGGCGAGCAGGCCCAGCCGCTCGCGGCGAAGCCATCGCGAGAGCAGCAGGACGGCAACGGTCGCGAGCCCGGCCGCCAGTCCGATCCAGATGCCGACGCCGTCGAGCTTGACGACGAAGGCGAGGACCACGCCCACGACCAGCCCGATGCCCCAGTAGCCGAGCGCAGCATAGATCATCGGCATGCGCGTATCGTGCAGCCCACGCAGCATGCCCGCAGTCACCGCCTGGGCGCCGTCGGCGATCTGGAACAGGGCCGCCAGGGTGAGGAAGGACACGGCGAGGGCGACGACAGGCGCATTGGCCGGCACGTCGAGATCCAGGAAGGCGCTGATCAGCGTGCGCGGCATCAGGATCATCACGAGCGCCGCTATTGCCATGAACCCGGTGCCCATCGCCAGCGCCGTCCAGCCGGCGCGCCTGATGCCGTCGGCGTCGTGGGCGCCGAAGGCGTGACCGACGCGCACTGTCGCCGCCTGACTGAGGCCGAACGGCACCATGAAGGAAAGCGAGGCGATCTGCAGCGCGATCGAATGGGCGGCAATCGACGCCTCGCTGATCAGGCCCATCAGGAAGGTCGAGGCGTTGAAGACCGCGACCTCGAACACCAGCGTCGCGCCGATCGGCATGCCGAGCCGCCACAGCTCGACGAAGCGCGACCAGTCGGCGCGCCAGAATCGGCCGAGGAGGTGATAGCGGCGGAACTTCCGGTCGCAGTAGAGGACGATCGCAAGTGCGACAAACATCAGTGCATCGGCCAGCGTCGTGGCGATCCCCGCACCGACCAGTTCGAGGCGCGGCAGACCGAGATGGCCGAAGATCAGGCACCAGGCAGCGAATGCGTTGACGACAACGCCGCCGACACCGATCACCAGCCCCCATTGCGGCCGTTGCAGCGCCGAGATGAAGGATCGCAGCACCAGATAGAAGAAGAACGGCAGGACCGACCACTGCAAGGCGTGCATATAGTGGCCGGCCTGTCGCGCGAGATCGGGTCGCTGGCCCATCGCCAACAGGATCGCCTCGGCGTGCCAGAGCACGATCCAGATCGGCACCACGATCACCACGGCTGCCCACATCCCCTGGCGCACCGTGCGGCGAACGTCGCGCACCGAATGGCCCTTGCGTCCGAGCTCGCGGGCAATCATCGGCGCAGTGGCGGTGGTGAGGCCAAGACCGAAGATCAGGATGGCGAAGTAGAGGTTCGCGCCCAGTGCGCCGGCGGCCAGTGCCTCCGAGCCGAGCCGGCCCATCAGCAGCACATCCGTCGTCGTCATCGCCGTCTGCGCGACGTTGGTGAGGATGAGCGGCCAGGCAAGCACGATCGTGGCCCGCGCCTCCGCGATCCACGCCTGCTGCTTGCCCATCGTGATCGATGCCGCGCCGTTCATGGCGGCGCTTTTAGCCGCTCCCGCGCAGGGAAGCGAAGCAATCCTGTCCGGCGTCAGCTGCAGACCTTGCAGTCGATTCGTTCTTCGCGGCCGGTGCTGAGACGAAAGAAGGCGTCCTGCGGCTTCTCCAGGACGAACATTGCTTTCGCGTCGAGGCCGAGGTTGAGGCCACGCAGCACCGCACCGCTCACGCCGTGACCAACGACCACGGTTCTCGTCCGGGACGCGACGATGTCGGCGAAGACGGCTGCCGAGCGGCGACGCAGCTCGAAATGCGTCTCACCGCCGGGTGGACAGAAACCGTGCGGATCGGCGCGCCAGTCGGCCAGCGCGTTGGGATGATCGACCTCGATCTCCTTCCAGGAGAAACCTTCCCATTGGCCGTAGCTGAGCTCGGCAAGTCGCGGGTCGTCACGCCAGTCGGCGGGATCGAGGCCGAGCTCGCGCCCGACGATCAGCGAGGTTTCGCGCGCGCGGCCGAGCGGGCTCCGCAGGAAGACGGTCGGACCGGGCTCGCGCGCAAGCTCGGCGCGCAGCGTCCGGCCCATGGCCTGCGCTTGGGTTCGCCCGCGTGCGGTGAGGTCGGAGTTGCGCGTTCCTTGCATGCGCCGTTCGATGTTCCAGGCGGTTTCGCCATGGCGCAGCATGTAGAGGGGATGCTCGAGGTTCATGACGCGTGACGCAGGATCAGGATCTTGGCGGCACCATAGCGCCTCTCGTCGAGCACCTCGAATCGCGACGGCTGCAGCAGGTCCTCAGTATTGGCCAGCTCGACGGTAACGATGGCGCCAGGCGTCAGCCAGCCGGCCTCTTCGAGCGCGGCGAGGGCCGGCGCCGCAAGGCCCGACCGGTAGGGCGGATCGAGGAAGACAAGATCGCAGGCCTCGCGGGCAGGGGGCGGACGCGTCGCGTCGCCGCGAACGACCTTGGCCGCCGCTGTCTCGCCGAGCTTGCGCAGGTTTTCGCCGAGCAGCTTGATTGCCGCGGCGTCCTTGTCGAGGAAGGTCGCGTGTGCGGCCCCGCGCGACAACGCCTCCAGACCCAACGCGCCCGAGCCGGCAAACGCATCGAGCACGCGCGCCTCGACGAGCGGCGAGGTGCCGTCCTGGCGCCAGTTGGCGTGGGCCAGGACGTTGAACAGCGCCTCGCGCGCCCGATTCGAGGTCGGCCGTGTCGTGAGCCCTTCGGGCGTGGCGATGGCGCGGCCACGGTGTTTGCCGCCGATGATCCTGAGCATCAGCGGCGTGGGTGCTTGTGTTGCCGCGGGCGTGGCTGCGGCTTCGCCCACCCTGCCTTGCGCGGCGCCTTGAGGCCCAGGAGATTGTCGAGCGCCTGCGAGGGGATTTCGTCGATCGCGCCGCGCTCGAGTTCGCCGAGATGGAACGGCCCGAAGGCGACGCGGATCAGGCGTACCACCGGCAGGTCGAGATGGGCGAGCACGCGGCGCACCTCCCGGTTCTTGCCTTCGGTCAGGGCGATATCGAGCCAGGCATTGGAGCGCTGTTGGCGATCGAGGCGGGCGTCGATGGCGCCATAGCGCACGCCCTCGATGGTGATGCCGCGCGCGAGCTCGGCGAGCCGCGCCGGATCGACCGCACCGTGCACGCGCGCCCGGTAGCGCCTGGTCCAGCCATTGGCCGGCAGCTCCAGCCGGCGCGCGAGGCCGCCGTCGTTGGTGAGCAGCAGCAGGCCTTCCGACATGAAGTCGAGCCGCCCCACCGTCACGACGCGCGGCATGTTCCGGGGCAGGGAATCGAAGATGGTGCGTCGCCCTTGCGGGTCGCGCGCGGTCACCAGCTCCTCGGGCGGCTTGTGATAGCGCCACAGCCGGGGCCGGTCGGCATCCGGCAAGGGCTTGCCGTCGACCTCGACGCGACTCCTGTCGGTGACGACGAAGGCCGGCGTTTCCAGCACTTTGCCGTCGACCTTCACGCGTCCGGCCGCGATCCAGCGCTCGGCATCGCGGCGCGAGCAGAGGCCTGCCCGCGCGAGGCGCTTGGCGATACGTTCGGGCTCGCTCACTTGGCCGTCGCCGCCCCCAGGAAGGCGCGGAAGAGCTTCGCGTCGCCTTCGGAGATCAGGAACTCGGGATGCCATTGCACCCCGATGCAAAAGCGATAGTCCGGCGCCTCGATACCCTCGATCACGCCGTCGTTGGCGATGGCGTTGATGACGATGCCCTTGGGCGCATCGGCCGCCGCCTGGTGGTGGGCGCTGTTCACCGCGAGCTCGTCGGCACCGACGATGGCATGGAGCTGCGTGCCGCGCGCGACCTTCACCGTATGGCCGGGCTCGTTGCGCGGATTGGGCTGCTCGTGCGCCAGCGCGTCGGCGATCGTGTCCGGGATGTGCTGGATCAGCTTTCCGCCCAGCACGACGTGCAGAAGCTGCTGGCCGCCGCAAATGCCCAGCACCGGCTTGTTCCGATCCAGCGCGCCTCGGGTCACGGCGAACTCGAAGGCGGTGCGGCGGTCCTTGGTGACGACGGTGGCATGGCGATCGCCGCCGCCGTAGTAGGTCGGGTCGACATCGAAGGCGCCGCCGGTCACCACAAGCGCGTCGATACGCTCGAGATAGTCGCCGACTCGGTCGGGCTCATGCGGCAACGCGACCGGCAGGCCGCCCGCGGCATCGATGGCATCGAGATAGTTCTGGCGCAGCGCGTACCAGGGAAACTTGGAGTAGCCGCCGGGCTTTTCCGCATCCAGCGTGACTCCGATCAGGGGGCGAGGCATGCGTTAGGATACGCATAGCCGCAAGGGTGCGCCACTCATTGACGCTGCCTCCCCAGCGCCGTTGAGGAGGTGCCCCGTAGGGGCGAAGGGGGCATGGCCACGATTCGTCGTTTGGAACCCGATGAGACCCCCTCTGGCTTTCGGCCACCTCCCCAGCTTCGCCGAGAAGGAAAGGCTCAGGAGGCAGAGACGATATTCCGCGGCACGTCCTTGAAGGGCCTGGTGGTATCGACGCTGGGCTCCTTGGGCATCTTGAGCACGCGCTCGGAGATGATGTTGCGCTGGATCTCGTCGGTGCCGCCGGCGATCGAGGTGGCGGGCACCGACACCAGGATCTCGGCGATCACGCCGTCCATCGGACTGTCCGCGCCGCTCAGCAGCGCGTCGGCGCAACTAATATAAGTGTGCACGCGCGCCGCCTGCCGCGCGACATTGCTGGAGGCCAGCTTGCCGAGCGATCCCTCCGGTCCCTGCGGCCGGCCCTGTTCCTGCGCGGCACGAGCGCGACGCGCGGTCCATTCAGCCGATTTCGACATGATCAGGAGTTTGGCGATCTCCTGACGGATCACCGGATCGTTGATCTTGCCGGTGGCCTTGGCGCGTTCCATGACGAGGTCGACGCGGCCGGCGCGCTGCGGATACCACTTGTAGGGCTCCATCGTGGTCGCGACTTCGGCGCGTTCCTCGTCGTAGATACGGCCCTTCCGATCCGAGCCGACGGCCCAGGAGCGCAGCCCATCGGCGCCACGCCGCTCGTGCATCAGGGTGGTGGTCGCGACCGTCCAGCCGTCGCCCACATCGGACACCAGGAATTCCGGCTCGACGATCGCGTCGGTGAAGAACACCTGGTTGAACGAGGCGTGACCGTTCATCTGCTTCAGCGGATGCACCTGCACGCCGGGCTGCTTCATGTCGAGGATGAAATAGGCGAGCCCCTTGTGCTTGGGCACGTCCCAGTTGGCGCGGGCCAGCAACAGGCCCCAGTGCGCCTTGTGTGCCGAGGTGGTCCAGACCTTCTGGCCGTTGATCACCCACTTGTTGCCCTGGCGGTCGGCGCGGGTCACGGCGCCCGCCATGTCCGATCCGCTGCCGGGTTCGCTGAAGAGTTGGCACCAGGTGTCCTCGCCGGTGAGGATGCGGCGCAGGAACTTCTCCTTATGCAGGTCGGTGCCGTGGGCGAGGATGGTCGCGGCGGCAAGCGTGCGGATGCCCGCCTTGGCGACACCGACCGCGCCCACGCGTGCGAACTCCTCGTCGACGATCGCGTTGAATTTCACCGGCAGGTCGCGGCCGTACCACTGCTTGGGCCAGTGCGGGGCGCCCCACCCCGAATCGACCAGCTTGTTGCGCCATTCGACCAGGCCATGGTCGGGATTCCAGTTGGCCTCGAGCCAGGCACGGACGTCGCTGCGGACGCTCTCTTCAGTCGGTTCGCTCATGGTTCGGCTCCTCAGTGCGTCCAATGCTGCATCATCTTCTCGCGATGCTCGTTGGCATCGCCGAACAGGATCTCGCTCGATTTCGCGCGCTTGAACCAGAGATGCGTGTCGTTGTCCCAGGTGAATCCGATGCCGCCATGCATCTGCACGGCATGGATCGCGGTCTGCAGGCTGGCCTCGGCTGCCGACGCCTTGGCGAGCGATGCCAGCGCCGGCAGGTCCTCGTCGCCTTCGTCGATCGCCGCCGCGGCGTAGTAGGCGGCTGACTTGGCGAGCTCGACATCGAGCAGCATGTCGGCGGCCTTGTTCTTGGTGGTCTGGAACGAGGCGATCGAGCGGCCGAACTGCATGCGCATCTTCACATAGGCGAGTGCGTCCTCGCGCAGCCGCTCGGCGCCGCCCACCATTTCGTTGGCGAGGCAGATCAGCGCCTGCTGCATGGTCTTCGCGAAGGGCGCGGCGGCGGCTCCTTCCTCGCCCAGGAGCTTCGCCTCGACCGACCGGAAGGCGAGGTGGGCGAGCTTGCGCGTCTCATCCATGGTCTTGAGTGCCCGCCGCGTGAGGCCGGGTGCATCGCCCGCGACGGTGAAGAGCGACAATCCGTCCTCGCCCTTGCTGCCCGGGCGTCGCGCCAGCACGACAATCAGGTCGGCGGTATGGCCATCGAGCACGAAGCTCTTGGTCCCCTCGAGCCGAAAGACGCCACCCGAAGGGGCGGCGGTCGTGGTTACGGCGGAGGGTTCGTTGCTGCCGCTCTCCTCGGCGAAGGCGAGGGTCGCCGTCACCTCGCCCGAGGCGATCGACGGCAGGAGCGCGCGCTTCTGCTCCTCGGTGCCGGCATTCAGGATCGCGGTCGTGGCGAGAGCGGCCGTGGAGAAATAGGGCGCACACAGGAGCCCGCGGCCCATCTCCTCCAGCACGATGCCGAGCTCGGAAAAGCCGAAGCCCTGGCCGCCATAAGCTTCGGGCACATGGATCGCGGTCAGCCCCAGCTCCTGATTGAGACGTTTCCAGCCGTCACGCTCGAAGCCCGCTTCGGTCGCCATCAGCCGCCGGACCTCCTTGGTGGGCGAACGCGCCTCCAGGGCGCGTCGCAAGGTGGCACGGAACTCGTCCTGTTCCGGCGTGAAGCTGAACCGCATGATTTCTCCTTCCGACCTGTTTGCGGTATTTTCTCCGATATGGTCGCAACGACAAGACTCTCCCCCATGGAGCGTGCGCTCAGCGAAGCCCGGGCAGCCGCAGAGCGGGGTGAGGTGCCGATCGGTGCCGTGATAGTGGGACCCGACGGCACTTTTCTGGCCTCGGCCGGCAACCGGACGCAGGCCGATCGCGATCCGACGGCCCATGCCGAGCTGCTTGCGATTCGTGCGGCGGCGGTGGCGGTCGGCGCGCCGCGCCTGGTCGAGTGCGACCTCTACGTCACGCTCGAACCCTGTCCGATGTGCGCCCAGGCGATCTCCTTCGCGCGCCTGCGCCGCCTCTACTACGGCGCGTCGGATCCCAAGGGCGGCGGTGTCGAGCATGGACCGCGCATCTTTGGCCAGCCGACCTGCCACCATCGGCCCGAGATCTATGGCGGCATCGGCGAGAGCGAGGCTGCGGCGCTGTTGCAGGGATTCTTCAGAGAACGGCGATAAGACATCGATCGTGCGCTTACGCCCTCTTGAGCAGGCTGGTCATGATGCGCTCACGGGTGAACGGCATATCGCAGATGCGCACGCCGAGTGCGTGGGCCACAGCATTGCCAACCGCGGCTGCAGTCGGTCCGACCGAGCATTCGCCGACGCCAAGTGCCGGGTTGCCGTCGCCGCCGACCAGGTCGGCCGTGATCTCCGGTATTTCGCTGAATCGCAGGATTGGGTAGCTGTCCCAATCGAGCGACGCGATGCCCTGCTCATCGAAGCGCACCTGTTCCTTGAGGGTCCAGCTGATGGCCTGGATGATGCCTCCCTCGAGCTGGTTGCGAACCCCGTCGGGGTTGATCACCAGGCCGGCATCGGCCAGGCACCAGATGCGATCGACGCGCACCGCTTTCTCGACCGTGACGGACGCGACCACGGCGGCATAGGCCGAGCGGTTCTTGTAGCGCGCGCACGCGAGACCCAACCCTTTACCCGTGCCGGCCGGCCCGCGTGCGCTCCAGGCGGCGCGTTCGGCAACGCCCTCCAGCACGCGCCGTGCGCGCGGATCGGACAGGATGGACAGACGATAGGCAAGCGGGTCTTCGCCGGCCCGGGTGGCCAGCTCGTCGAGCAAAGCTTCGATGGCGCACACGTTCGGCAACGCCCCGAGGCCGCGCAGCGCCGACGTGCGGACGGGCGCGCGCAGAATGAGATGATGCAGGATGCGATGCGCGGGAACATCGTAGATCGGCACGGCATTTCGCGTACCGCCCCCGCCGCGCGCCTCGGTGGGGTCGCTTGGCACCAGCTCCGGCGGCGGATTGGCCAGCGCTTCTGTCGCGAGCAGAAAGCCACTGTTGCTGCCGGGTCGCTGGACGTGCGTCGGACTCCAGATCTCGGTCGTCCAGTCGGCTGGCCGTCCCCTGTCGTCGAGATCGACATGCAGCGTAACCAGCATGGCGGGCCCGACCGGCTCGTAGCCGAACTCCTCCTCGCGGCGCCATTGCAGGCGGATGCATTGGCCGGGCAGGCGCAGCGCGATCAGCGATGCATCGAGCGCCGCGTCGTCGGCGCCATTGTGCCCGTAGCAGCCGGAGCCGTGCAGGTGCCGGGCGGTGATGGCCTCGACCGGCAGGCCGAGCGCCGCCGCGAGGTTCTTGCGCAGAAGGTGCATGCCCTGGCCGTGTGAACGCACGGTCAGGTGGCCGTCGTGGAATTCGGCGAGGGCGCAGGATGGCGCCATCGATGCGTGCGCCACATAGGGACGCGAGATCGTCATTTGCACGAGTTGCTTCGGTGGCGTTTCCGACGGCGGCGCGCCGATGCGCCTGTCGTCGCTCGGTTGGCCGCGGAGCCAGGCGGCCTCCTGCTGCTCGGGCGCGATGCGCCGCACATTGTCCCACTTTGCATGGAGGGGCGCGGCGACGGCAGCGGCGTGCGCCACGCTTTCGACCGCGCTGACGAAGGCGACGAAATTGGCCTCGCGAACGATCTGCAGGTCTCCTTTCGCGGCGCGCCGGATCGCCGTTTCGTCGAGTGCCGAGAGCACGGCGCCGCGACAGGGCTGACGCAAGGTGCGAGCGTGCAGGAGATTGGGCGGCATGACGTCGTGCACGAAGGCCGTGCCGCTCACCTTCGCCGGCAGGTCGCGGCGCGGGACGCTCTGGCCCACCACCGTGTAGGCCGTGGCGGGCTTCACGGGTGCCGCGCCGGTCACCGACTGGCTGAAATCGATCTCGGCCGCCACCGTCCAGTAATCCTGGCCCGTCGGCGTGCCGTCCTGCAGGAATTGGCCGTCGACCACCGTGAGATCGTCGCGGCTGCAATTCAACCTGAGGGCGGCGCGCTCCAGCGCTTTGGCCCGAACCTCGGCGCAGACCAGCCGTACCGAGCTGCCGGAGACTTCGATCGAGAGAGACGACGATGTGTAGAGCTCGTCGGGTCCCGCCGTCGTGTCGCCGGCCAGGACGGCGACACGATCCAGCGGCACGTCGAGCTCGTCGGCGGCGATCTGGCCGATCGCGGTCACCACGCCTTGACCGATCTCGACCTTGCCGGTCGCGATCCGCACGGTGCGGTCGGGTTGGAATCGGATCCAGCGGTCGAGCCGCGGGTTCTCGACGAGACTAGGCGGCAGGACGGGCTTGTTCATGCCGGGCCTGCTTCGCGCAGCAGGGCGGCGGCCCGTTCCACGGCACGCAGGATGCGTTGATGCGCGCCGCAGCGGCAGAGATGCTTGTCGAGTGCGGCGACGATCTCGGCCCGGGTTGGATCGGGAGTACGATCGAGCAGCGCCTTTGCCGAGATCAGGAGTCCCGACAGGCAATAGCCGCATTGTCCGGCCTGCTCGTCGAGGAACGCCTGCTGCAGCGGATGCAGCTTCGCCGGTGAGCCGAGCCCTTCGACGGTGGTGATCCTGCAACCCGCGAGCGATCCGACCTCGCGTGTGCAGGCATGGATCGGCTGATCGTCGACCAGCACCATGCAGCAACCGCACTGTTCCAGGCCGCAGCCATAGCGCGTGCCCATCAGGCCGAGGTGATTGCGCAGGACCTCCAGCAAGGAGACTGTCTCGGGCACATCGATGTGCCGGGCGACGCCGTTGACGGCGAAGGCGATGGCCATGGCGATTCTCCCTCCTTCCTTTGGTCCGAGTCTTAGCAGGGCGATGAAGGAGCAGCGACCCACTCGGCGCGCACATCGCCGTTATCGTCACGGGCCGAGTGACGACGATGTCCGAAATCCCGGGGGGCGAGACGCGACAGCGCCCACACCGCCGCGCCCCTGACCAGAGGCGAGGAGTCCTGCAACAGGCGCTCGACCGCCGGCAGGGCCGTCTGAGGCGCGCGGCTGTTGCCGAGGGCATAGGCGACATTGCGGACAAAGCGGTCGCGGCCGATGCGCTTGATCGCGGTGCCGGCGAACCGGCGGCGGAAGGCCGCATCGTCGAGCGCCGCGAGTTCGGCGAGCTGCGGCGCATCGAGATCGGGACGCCGCTGCAGGGAGGTTTCGTGCGCCGTTTGTGCGAACTTGTTCCACGGGCAGACGGCGAGGCAATCGTCGCAGCCATAGATGCGATTGCCGAGCAGCGGTCGAAGCGCGCGGTCGATCGGCCCCTCGTGCTCGATGGTGAGATAGGAAATGCAGCGCCGCGCTTCGAGGCGATAGGGGCCGAGGAAAGCCTCGGTCGGGCAGACATCGAGACAGGCCCGGCACTGGCCGCAGTGATCGCTTTCGGGGGCATCGGCGGGAAGCTCGATCGAGAGCAAGAGTTCGCCCAGGAACAGCCAGGAGCCGAAACGTCGGGAGACGAGATTGGTGTGCTTGCCTTGCCAGCCGAGCCCGCTCGCCTGCGCCGCCGGCTTTTCCATGACCGGCGCCGTATCGACGAAGACCTTGATCTGATGTCGGTAGGTATCCCAGATGAAGCGGCCCAGCGCCTTCAGCTTGCTTTTCACCAGCTCATGATAGTCGCGGCCCTGGGCATAGACCGAGATTGCGCCGCGGTCGGTGAGGGCCAGGGTCTCCCGCGGATCGCGAGGGGGCGCGTAGTTGAGGGCCAGCGATACGACCGTGGCTGCCTCGGGCCACAGCGCTATAGGATCGGCCCGCTGCTCGGAGCGCTCGGCAAGCCAACCCATGTCGCCGTGGAAGCCTTGCGCCACATAGGAGGCAAGATTCGCCAGGCGCTCGCGGCGTATCTCCGGTGCGAGCGATGCCGGCGCAAAGCCCACGGCGTCGAAGCCGAGCCGCAGCGCCTCGCGTCGGATCGCATCGCGCAGTTCGGCCGGGCTCGCGATCTTGGGCGGACGTTTGGGAACGGGTGGGTGGCGGCTCATCGCCAGCCTCTCATCGCACGGCCTATCGGCCGCGGTAGCCCGCAACGCCCTGATCGGGGAGCCACAGCCCCTTGGGCGGTTCGCCGGTCTGCCAGAACACATCGATCGGCATGCCGCCGCGCGGGTACCAGTAGCCTCCGATCCTGAGCCAGCGCGGCCGCAATGTCTTCACCAGGCGCCGGCCGATCGCAAGCGTGCAGGCTTCGTGGAAGTCGGCATGGTTGCGGAAGCTGCCGAGGAAGAGCTTCAGCGATTTGCTCTCCACGAGCTTGGCGCGCGGTGCGTAGTCGATCACGAGATGGGCGAAATCGGGCTGGCCGGTCATGGGGCAAAGCGTCGTGAATTCGGGGGCGGTGAACCGCACGAGATACAACGCCTTGGGGTCGGGATTGGATACCGCCTCCAGGACGGCCTTGTCGGGCGAAGCGGGAAGTGCGGCAGGTCGGCCGAGCTGGCGCAGATGAGGATATCTGGACATGGCGGCATCATATGCTAAGCGGGCCGCCATGACTCATCGGGTTGCCATCGTCGGAGCCGGCCCGTCGGGCTTCTATGCGGCGGACGGCCTGCTGCGCGACCGCCCTGATCTGCGCATCGACCTGATCGATCGCCTGCCGACGCCGTTCGGTCTGGTTCGCTCGGGTGTCGCGCCCGACCACCAGGGCACGAAGGCGGTGGCCCGTCAGTTCGAGCGCCTGCTGGCCCAACCGGATGTGCGCTTTGCCGGCAATGTCGAGATCGGCCGCGACCTGTCGTGGGACGAGCTGTGCCAGGGCTACGATGCGGTGATCGTGGCGACCGGCATGGTGATCGACCGCAAGCTCGGCGTGCCCGGCGAGGAATTGCCGCATGTCTGGGGATCGTGGAAGTTCGTGGCGTGGCTGAACGGCCATCCCGACTTCCGGCAAGGACCGGACCTCAGCGCCGTGCGCCACGTGGCCGTGATCGGAAACGGCAATGTGGCGCTCGATGTCGCGCGCCTCCTCGCCAAAAGCCCGGAAGAGATGGCCAGGACCGACATCGTGCCCGAAACAGGCCAGGCGATCGCCGCGGCGCCGCTCGCCAGGATCCTTGTGATCGGCCGCCGTGGGCCCGAGCACGCCTCGTTCACCAACAACGAACTGGCCGAGATGGGACGGATCGGTCGGGCCGTCGCGCTGGCCGATGCGGCGGCGCTCGATGTCGCGGCGCCGGCCTCCGATCCCACGCCCGAGCGGCTGCGCAAGGCGAAGAACCTCGAGATCCTGCGCGGTTTTGCCGGCAACACACCTGACAGCAAGCCGCTTTCCGTGCATTTCCGCTTCCATGCGGCACCGATCGCCATCCGTCCCGGCGAGATCGAGCTTTCGACCGGAACAGTGCCGGCAGATCTCGTCGTCACCTGCATTGGCTATCGCGGTGAGGAGCCTCCCACGGGCGAAGGCGTGTTCACCGTCGGTTGGGCGCAGCGCGGACCGGTCGGCACCATTCCGACCAATCGCGCGGACAGCCATGCCGTGGCGCGCGAGGTGCTGGCGTGGCTTGGCCGGCGCGATCCAAAGAGCGGTCCCGATCCGATGCCGCGCTCGACCGATGCCGCGGGCTGGCATCGCATCGACAAGGCGGAGATCGCGGCGGGGGTGCCGCTCGGTCGACCAAGGGTCAAGCTGATCGACTGGAAGTCGCTTTTGGACGTCGCACAAGGCGACTGACGGGCCTATCCTGTTCGCGGTTCTGAAAGGGGAGAGAAATGTCCATGCTGGTCGTCGCGCGTCGTATTCTTTGTGCCCTTGCGGCTGCCTTTGCCGTGGCCGGCGCCGGTACCGCCAACGCCGAGACGGTGTTGCGGGTGGCGCTGCATTCGGATCTCAAGATCATCGATCCGGTCTGGACCACGGCGCTGATCACGACCCACCACGGCCACATGATCTACGACACGCTGTTCGCGGTCGACGAGAAGCTCGAGGTGAAGCCGCAGATGGTCGACAAGTGGGAAACATCGGCCGACCATCTCACATGGACCTTCACGCTGCGCGACGGTCTCAAGTGGAGCGACGGCACGCCGGTCACGGCCGAGGATTGCGTGGCGTCGATCAAGCGGTGGGGCGCCAAGGACGGGATGGGACAGAAGCTGATGGCCGTGACCGCCGAGCTCAGCGCACCCGATGCCAAGACCATCAGGATGGTGCTGAAGCGGCCCTACGGCCTGGTCCTGGAATCGCTCGGCAAGTCGAGCTCGAACGTGCCGTTCATGATGCCCAAGCGCGTTGCCGACACCGATCCCAACACCCAGATCACCGACACGACCGGATCGGGCCCGTTCATCTACAAGAAGGACGAATCGAGGCCCGGCGAGAAGACGGTGTATGTGAAGAACCCGTACTACAAGCCGCGCAGCGAGCCGGCGTCCGGTCTCGCCGGTGGCAAGGTGGTCAAGGTCGATCGGGTCGAATGGATCTCGATTCCCGACAGCCAGACCCAGGTGAATGCGCTGCTGAGTGGCGAGATCGATCTGGTCGAGATCGTGCCGCCCGATCTCCTGCCGCTGGTTGCCAAGCAGAAGGACATCAAGACCTTCGTCACCAACCTGGCGGGCCGGCAGTACGCGATGCGCTTCAATGTGCTGCACAAGCCGTTCGACAACGCGAAGATTCGCCAGGCCGTCCTCTACGCTCTCGATCAGAAGGAGTTCCTCGACGCCAATATCGGCAATCCGGCCTACTACAGGGTCTGCAAGTCGGTGTTCCCGTGCGGCTCGCCGCTCGAATCGACCAAGGGCTGGGAGGACAAGCTCTCCGGCAATACCGCCAAGGCGAAGCAGATCCTGCAGGAGGCAGGCTATGACGGTACGCCGATCGTGCTCCTGCACCAGACCGACCTGCCCAATCACAACAATTTGGCGACGGTCGCCAAGCCACAGCTCGAGCGGGCGGGCTTCAAGGTCGACCTGCAGGCGATGGATTGGCAGACCCTGGTGACGCGTCGCGCCAAGAAGGATCCGTTGAACCAGGGCGGCTGGAGCGCCTACTTCACCTCGTGGGGCGCGACCGATGTGCTGAACCCGGTATCGACCGCATTCCTGAGCGGCGCTTGCGACAAGGCGACCTTCGGCTGGACCTGCGATGCCGAGCTCGAGAAGCTGCGCGACGCCTATGCCTTCGAGACCGATCCGGCCAAGCAGAAAGCCATCGCCGAGCAGGTGCAGCTTCGCGTGATCGACTATCCGACCCACGTGCCGCTCGGCCAGTTCACCACGCCGACGGCCATTCGCAGCAACATCGTGGGCCTGCTGCACACGCCGGCGCTGGCGCTCTGGAACATCGAGAAGAAGTAAGTCGCCGGCGTTTGTCGTTGGCCGACTCCCCGGGGGAGGGGAATCATGGCGGGCACGGATACCGTCTTCACCGGTTCCATTCCGGCGCTCTATGACCGCTATCTGGGCCCGCTCCTGTTCGAGCCCTATGCTCTGGAGACCGCAGCGCGCCTGGCCGACCTGAAAGCGGGTGCGCTGCTCGAGACGGCTGCCGGGACCGGTATCGTGACGCAGACTCTTGCCGAGCGCCTGCCGGCGGCGGTTGAGATCGTCGCCACCGATCTCAATCAGGCGATGATCGATTTTGCCGGCACCAAGCCTGGCCTGGCGCGCGCTAGGCTACGTCAGGCCGATGCACTTGCTCTGCCCTTCGAGGACGGCAGCTTCGACGCCGTCGTCTGTCAGTTCGGCACCATGTTCTTCCCCGATCGCATCCAGGGCTATCGCGAGGCTTGCCGCGTCCTGCGGCCGGGTGGCCGGGCAATGATCGTGATCTGGGGCAGCCTCGCGGACAATCCCATGACGCGCTGCGTGGTCGATGCGATGGCGGTTCGCTTTCCGGCGGATCCGCCGCGCTTCCTGGCCCGCACGCCGCATGGGCACTTCGATCAGAAGATCATTCGCTCGGAACTTGCGGAAGCCGGGTTCGGCGACGTGACCGTCGATGTCGTCACGCTGCCAAGCCGGGCCCCGTCGCCTCGCGATGCGGCGATCGGCCTTTGCCAGGGCACGCCCATGCGCGGCGAGATCGAGGCCCGCGCGCCGCAGGGGCTTGCGGCCGCAACCGACGCTGCGACCGAGGCGCTGGCCCGTGTGTACGGGCAAGGGCCGATCGAAGCGCCGATGCAGGCGCTCCTAGTCGTCGCCCGGAAGTAGCGCGGTCAGTCGAGCCGCACGCTCACACCCTCGAGGCCCTTCCGCGAAGCCGGATAGCGCTTGGTCACCTCGGCGTCGTGGCCGGGGACGATCATCTCGGTGCGGCCGTCGGCGAGCTTCCGCAGCTTGTCGTAGCCCGCCAGCATGTCGGCCACCGAGAACACGATCGAGAACAGCTTGTCGTTGTTGACGCCCCAGAAATAGTGCGAGGCGTCGGAGGCCAGCACCAGCCAGCCGTTGCGCGTGTTCACCCGCACCGACTGGATGCCCATCGTGTGGCCGCCGATCAGATGGACGGAAAGGCCGGGCTGGACCTCCTCGTCACCGTCATGGAACACCACGCGGTTGCCGTAGAGCGCGCGCACCATGCCGATGATGTCCTCGCATTCATAGGCATGGCGGAAAGTGCCCTTGCACATGTGCCGGCCGGTGGCGAACTGCATCTCCTTGTCCTGCAGGTGGAAGCGCGCCTTGGGGAAGCGGTCCCAGTTGCCGATGTGGTCGTAGTGCAGATGGGTGACGATCACGTCTTCCACTTCGGCCGCGTCGATGCCGAGCTCGCCCAGGAGGTCGGCCGGATTCTTCTTCACCTCGCGGCCACGCTTCTTGCCGGTCTGGGCATTGAAGCCGGTGTCGATCACGATCGGCTTGGCGCCGATCTCGCGCTTGCCTTCGCGGTCCAGCGGGATCGCCACCCAGACGAAATAGTCCATCGGGAAGTCGGCGTCGTGCGGATCGGGATTGATCTGCACTTCCCAAGCCTTGCGCGGCAGGTGGGCATATTTGACCGCATGAACCTCGTAGATCGGCATCGAACGCATCTTTGTTTCCTTCCCTTGGATCGGCTGGGGGAGGGTAGCGTGCCGCCGGCGATCCGCGCTATAGTTACGGCCATGGCCCGAATGGACCTCCTCATTGGCCGAATTAGCACCCCGGTTTGCACTGCAGACCGGCTCGTCGCTGTTCGTCCGTCTTTCGAGGAGTCCTTCCATGTCCGCCCGATCGTCCGCCGTCCTGGCGCTCAAGCGTAACCCGTCCACCGTTCGCTACTGTTTCGAGGCCGACGCCGAGCCCGGCGTGCTGCCGCGCGCACTCGAGCTTCTGGCCAAGCGCGGCCTCGTGCCGGCCCGCGTCTTCGCCCAGGCCGATGTCGACCAGCTCTCGGTCGAGATCGAGGTCGAAGGGCTCACCGCCGACACCGCCGAGCATGTCGGCCGCTGTCTCGGCGAGATCGTGGGCGTCAGGCAGACTTTTTGACAGGCGTATACGGGAGCGTGCCCGACATCTTGAAGCAGTTCTGACTGTTGTTGGCGGGGGCGGGAATCGGCGCGCCTTCCACGATCGTGAAGCGCTTCTCGGCAAGCTTGCGACCGCCATCGAAGATCTGGAAGACCCATGTCCCTGGCAAAATCTCCCAATCGTGATCCATGGTGTAGCCCGCATATCGGATGACTCCAGGAGCCGCTGCGATGGTGCGGGAGAAAGAGCTGAAGGGCTTGGGTGCTCCCGGCGGGCTGACTTCGACTGGAAAGTGTTTGACGACAGTAAGCGGGCGAACTGTCCCAGGCGACCCCTTCACACGATAGCGAAAGCCGAAGCTGATGTTGAGCTTCGCCGGGATCGTCACCGTGGTTGCCAGGTGGCAGATCTCCGTGACTCTGCTGTCCACGATGCCGTCGGGCTGCAATGTCGATTCGCCGGAATTGACGACGTAGATGCCGATATCGACGATTTCGACACTGATTGGCCCTGCAGCGTGCGCGCTCGGGGCAAGAAGGGCGAGGGCTGCGACAACAGTCAGGCGGGCAAACGCAGCGTGCAGCGTCACGAGCAAAGCCGGTCGACAAGGGTATCGATGTGCAGGCGCGCGACGTCGATCGCGGGGAAGCCGGCGGCCGTCTCGTCGAACATCAGGGCGAAGTCCGTGCCGGCGAGCAGGATCGCCTCCACGCCGTCGCGGCGCTGCAGATTGGTCGCGATGCGGCGCGGGCCGGCACCATCTGCGGGATCGCCGGTCTGCGTGTCCAGGATGCGCTGGTAGGCCTTGCCGACGAACTCCATCTCCTCGGCCGGGGCTTCACGATCTCCGCGTTCGCGAGCTGGCCCCAAAGGCTGCCCTGCATGGTGAAGATCGTGCCGAACAGCGCCACGCGCCGGATCCCGCGGGCCCGCAGCTCTGCCTCGATCGGGTCGACGATGTTGATGATGGGCAGGCACACGCGCTCTTTCAGTTGAGCGATGCAGATGTGCGGCGTGACGGCGGGAAGGACGGCCGAGTCGGCGCCGGCACGACCCAGCCGATCGATGAAGGTCGCGAGCTCGTCGAGCTTGCCGCGCACCAATCCCTGGCCGTAGTCGACATCGGCATGGACGAACGCCAGATCGGGCCCCACGCCACGGCCTCTGCACGCCGCCGTGATCTTCTCGTAGGAGTGACCGTGGCGCCGACGCCGAGCCCGCCGACGATACCGACGCAGCCGGTCAGGCCGGCCAGTTGCGCGCCCAGACGGGACGCAGCTCGGGCACCCGGTCGGCGTGGCGGGCAATGGAGAAGAGCTTCGGCGTCTCGATCTCGAACCAGCCGCGCTTGGGTCGCCAGCGGGTCATGATGGCGACATAGATGTCGAGTGCGGAAAAGCGTTCGCCCAGGAACCAGGAATGTCCGACCTCGCTCTCGACCTGGCGCCACAGGCGCTGGGCGTATGCGTCGGTCGCCGCACGGAAGGGATCGCGGGCGGCCGTCACCGAGACGAAACGCGCTGGATCGTCGGCATAGGTGAAGGTGGGATAGATATTGGCGACGAGGAAGATCAGCCAGCGCAGGAACCTTGCCCGTTCCGCCGCACTGGGCCCGGGCACCAGCGTATCCTTGCCCGTGACGTCGGCCAGCAGGAGCGTGATGGCGGCGCTTTCGCTCATGATGCTGCCGTCCGGCATCGCGAGCGTCGGCACCTGGGCCAGCGGATTGACCGTCTCCAGCTTGAGGCGCGCATCAGGATCTTTGAACAGGTCGCCCACCGGCTCGAAGGTGAACGGCAGGCCGTACCAGGCGAGCTGGGCTTCGACGATGGTCGAGCCCCAGCCTTCGCGGCCGTAGAGCGTGTAGCTCATCGCCGTGCGCTCATGGCTTTTGCAGCGGCTGGATCAGGCTCGACGTGTCCCAGCGCCCGCCGCCGCGCTCCTGGACGCGGGCATAGAACTGATCGACCAGGGCGACCAGCGGCATGGCCGCCTTGGCGCGCTTGCCCTCGGACAGGGCGATGCCGAGGTCCTTGCGCATCCAGTCGACGGCGAAACCATAATCGAATTTGCCGGCGATCATGTTCTGCCAGCGATTCTCCATCTGCCAGCTCTGCGCCGCGCCCTTGGAAATGGCGTTCATCGCCTTGTCCATATCGAGGCCGCAGCGCTGGCCGAGGTTCAGCGCCTCGGCGAGGCCCTGGACGATGCCGGCGATGCACATCTGGTTCATCATCTTGGTGATCTGACCCGCGCCCGGCGGGCCGATCAGCGTCACCGCCTTGGCGTAGGAATCGGCGACCGGCTTGGCCCGATCGAACGGCGCCTGCTCGCCCCCGCACATCACGGTGAGCTGGCCGTTCTCGGCACCGGCCTGGCCGCCGGACACGGGCGCATCGATGAAATCGATGCCGAGCTTCTTGCCGGCGGCATGAAGTTCGCGCGCGATGTCGGCCGAGGCGGTGGTGTTGTCGAAGAAGATCGAGCCCTTGCCCATGCCGGCGAAGGCGCCCGACTCGCCCAGCACCACCGAGCGCAGGTCGTCGTCGTTGCCGACGCAGCAGAAGACGATCTCGCGGCCGGCCGCCGCCTCCTTGGGCGTGCGCGCGGCCGTTCCCTTGTGTTTCTTGGTCCAGGCTTCGGCCTTGGCGAAGGTGCGGTTGTAGACCACGACCTCGTGGCCCTTGGCGGCGAGATGACCCGCCATCGGAAAGCCCATCACGCCCAGACCGAGAAACGCCACCTTGGCCATTGCTTGCTCCCAATGCTGTCCTTGAATTGCGGGCGCGATCATAGAACCAAATCGGCGCGATGCCAGAGTCGCCTCGCTAGACGGTCGATGCGACGAGGAGCAGGGCGATCACGACAAACCCCGCAATCAGCGGCGGCAGGGCGAGCGGCCAGGCGCGGCGATAAAGCTCGGCATCGGAGATGGCGAGCCCCAGGATCGCGGCACCCATCGAGATGCGAATCGGCGAGAGCATGGTGAGATTGGCACAGGCGGCATTTTGCACGGCCGCGACCCAGAACGGATCGAGCGCCAGCGCGCGGGCGAGCGCCGTGACCATGGGCATCAGCATGGCATTGGCCGTCGCGCCGCCGCCGGTCAGGAAGCCGCCGATCGCCGCGAACATCGGCACGCCCAGCACCGCCTCGCGGCCCACGGCGGTCCGGAGCGCCTCGGCGATCTGCTGCGCCAGGCCCGAACCGACATAGAGCTCGGCCATCACCACGAAAACCAGCGTGACCGCGCAGGCGCGCCAGGCGCTGCGCACCGCCTTGGCGATCACGCGGCCAAGCGATGCCCGCGCCGTCAGCACGACGATGACGCCGACAGCCACCAGCCAGAAGCCGGGCGCGTAGAATGGCGCGAAGGCGGGCTGGTTCTCGAACGGCTTCATCGCCCATAGCGGCCGCAGCAGGTCCCGCACGGGCGGCACCAGCCGCGTGGCGCACAGCGCGATCGTGAGCGCGATGTAGGGCGCATTGCTTCGGAGCGTGCCCGCCAGCCGTGCGCGGTCGGGCCGCTCGTCTCGCCAGAAGCGCACCGCCGCCAGCAATGCTGTCGGTGCGGCGCCGGCGATCTCGACGTCGCCATATCGGTTGGCGAGCCAGACCAGCAGCAGCAGGAGGATCGTCCAGCCGAGATCGTCGAGCTTCTGGGCGAACGGCACGGCGATCCCGGCGGCGCGGGCGAAGCGCCAGTAGAGAACCAGGTAGAGGACATGGATCGGCGCCTGCAGGACGGCCGAGCCGAGGCCGAGCGCGTTGGGTGTGAGGCCCGCCAGGGTCGCACCCACGGTCGTGCCGATCGCAAGCGCACCCCAGGGCACCAGCGACTGGCTGTAGAGGCCGAGCAGCAGGGTCGGCAGGCCGCCCAGCCCCAGGCGCCGGAGCGTCGCGAGTGCGATCATGTAGCCGACGCCGAAGCCGGTCACCGCTTCGGTGAAAGGGGCGATGAGGAAGCAGAGCGTCCAGAGCCGCCGCGGCGTCGCCTCGATCGCCTGATCGGCTGTCGCCGCGCCGCGGGCCTGCTGGCAGTGATGGAAGAAGATCCCGGTGGCGATGATCGCGATCACCTGGCCCGAAAGCCAGAGACCGGCCGGCACCTCGCGCGCCAGGAAGGCCGGCGAGGCGCCGGAGACCGCGACCGTCGCCGCCAAGCCGGCCAGGCCCGCGACCAGGGCGCCGGCGCGGCCGGAGGCCAGCAGGACAACGACCAGAAGGAGGGGCAGCAGGGCAAGCGTGGTCGACATGGGGGTCGTCTATAGCCTTGCGCGAGGCCGGCCTGTCCTGGAGGAATCCGAATGCCGCCCCAAGAAAAAGCCGGCCCAAACGCCGCCTTGCGTCCGTCCGGCCTTTCCCGTAAATCCGCCGCCGTGCCCCGATAGCTCAGCTGGTAGAGCACGTCATTCGTAATGATGGGGTCGGCGGTTCGAATCCGTCTCGGGGCACCATTTCCTCTCCGCGCTGCCCTCCTTCACGCCGTCGCTCCTGCGCACTGCCGCCGGTAGAGCGTTGAAAATCATTTGTTTTTCGACAACGGTGGCGCAGCCGAGCATAGGTCAGCGCAGGCCATGCTCGGTGGTCCAACGAGAGATCGTGTTGATACTCGTGTTGGTATCTGGCGGTCGTCCTGTTGGTATCTGTAAGGATCGTCGGAGGATCGGACGATGGCACTTTCGGACGTGAGGTGTCGGCAAACCCGGCCGACCACGAAACTCCAGAAGCTGTCAGACGGGGGTGGCCTTCAGCTTTGGATCCCACCAACCGGCGCGCGGTGGTGGCGCCTTGCCTACCGGTTCCAGGGCAGACAAAAGCTCATGGCGCTCGGCGTCTACCCGATGGTCTCCTTGGCAGATGCGCGCCAAGCTCGCGGCGAAGCCAAGCAGCTGCTCATGAAGGGCGTCGATCCTTTGCAGGCTAGGAAAGAGAAGCAGGACGAACCTCCAGCCAATACGTTCCGCATCCTCGCTGAGGAGTGCATCGACCGGATCGAAAAGGAAGGGCGAGCCGATAGAACCATCTCGAAGACGAAATGGCTTCTCGACTTCGCCTATCCGGTTTTGGGCGACCACACGATCGATGAGATCGACTCTCCGATGGTGCTCAAGGTTCTTCGCAGGGTCGAGGCCCGCGGACGCTATGAAACGGCCTGTCGCCTGCGGTCGACGATAGGCAGGGTGTTTCGATACGCCATTGCCACAGGTCGCGGCCAGTCCGATCCAACCGCGGCCTTGCAGGGCGCCGTCATCCGGCCAAAGGTGACCCATCGACCGGCGATCATCGAGCCGAAAGCCCTTGGGGCTTTGCTGCGCGCGATCGATGCCTTCGATGGCCAGCCTGGAACCAGGGTGGCGCTTCGGCTCATGGCACTCTTGTTCCCGCGCCCTGGCGAACTCCGCGCCGCGCAATGGCCGGAGTTCGACCTCGACAAAGCTCTTTGGACGATTCCCGCGTTGCGTACAAAGATGCGCCGGCCACATCGTGTTCCATTGGCCCGGCAGGCCATCGTTGTTCTTCAAGGATTGCGGCAGATCACCGGCGAGGAGGGACTGCTGTTCCCTAGTATCCGGACAGCGGAGCGGCCGATTTCAGACGGTACCCTCAACGCGGCGCTTCGCCGCCTCGGCTACGCCAAAGACCAGATGACGCCGCATGGCTTTCGCGCCACGGCATCGACTCTGTTGAACGAGTGCGGCAAGTGGCATCCCGATGCTATCGAGCGTCAACTTGCCCATGTCGAGAACAACGACGTTCGTCGAGCTTACGCCCGTGGTGAGCATTGGGACGAGCGAGTGAAGATGATGCAATGGTGGGCGGACTATCTGGACGCGTTGAAGAATGCTTCACTCACCGCGCCTTCGATACCAGCCCCTCAAAATGCTTCTCAGACGGATGTGCGTGCCTTCTTCGGATGGTTCGACTTGTCGAACGTCAGCTCGAACGTCGCTTAGGCGGCGAACGAAGCAGATC
The DNA here is from genome assembly GCA_018242505.1 of Pseudomonadota bacterium. GTDB lineage: Bacteria > Pseudomonadota > Alphaproteobacteria > Reyranellales > Reyranellaceae > Reyranella. The sequence continues at coordinate 2,559 of JAFEBU010000032.1, read as the reverse complement.
GGCCGCATCTACGCCCAACACTTTTGCCAGCTTGTCAACAGTGTCGATACTTGCGCTGTAAACGGTTCGCTCCAGCGCACTAATATAGGTCCGATCGATCCCAGCCTCGTGAGCCAACGCTTCTTGCGACAGGCCGCGAGCGTTACGCATCCGTCGCAGGTTTCGGGCGAAGACCTCTCGTATTGGCATTAACGAGAGGCGAGCGGTTTGCAGAGGATTTCACCACGGAGTATGCTCTACAATCGACACGCCAAGAGATGGCTGTTGAATCAATCTCCTCTGGAATCCCCACTTGCCGATTACAGGAGATTTCATGGCGTCGGCACGAGATATATCCCCCATCGTCGACCAAGTGCCATGGTCGGACTCGATTACCGCTTACGATGAGGCCCACCTCGTCGTCTATCTCCGGCTTCTCGATGCCAGTGCTGATGGTGCAAGCCAAGACGAAATGGCCCAAGTCATCCTAGGCATCAATCCAACCGAAGAACCCAATCGCGCGGCGCAGGCGGTGGACAGCCATCTCCGTCGGGCGCGCTGGATGACGCAGATCGGCTATCGGCATCTATTGACCGACTGAGCCCGACCTGTCGTCCGAACACAACCCGCGACATAGCCGTACCGTTCACACCCCAAGCCCGCTCCTTGGGGGCGGCTCCGGCAGTCAACCCTGTCTAGTTGCACAGGGTGTCCTCACGTCCGGGATGTCTTTCCAATCGCGCTCCCCGCTCATCACAGGAGGCGACAATGATGCAACTCATCACTCAGGATCATTACGGTGAGTTCGTGGAAGAGCTCGCCGAGATGCACCGCTTGCGTTATCGCGTGTTCAAGCAACGGCTCGACTGGGACGTCGAGTCCAGTGGCGACCTCGAGGTCGACGAGTTCGACGCCCTTCACCCCGCCTATCTCCTGCAGCGCAGCCCGAGCGGCCGCGTCCAGGGCTGCGTGCGTCTGCTCCCCTCGACCGGCCCCACGATGCTGCGGGAGACGTTCGGCATTCTCCTCGGAGGCCAGTCGGCGCCGGCCGATCCTGGCGCCTGGGAGAGCAGCCGGTTTGCCCTCGACGTGGGACACGATGCTCCGGCCGCGGCAGGCCGCATCGCCAAGGCGACCTACGAACTCTTCATCGGCATGGTGGAATTCGGCCTCGCACATCAGCTCGGTGCAATCGTGACGGTCACCGATGTCCGCATGGAGCGCATGCTGCGGCGCGCCACCTGGCCGTTGAAGCGCCTTGGGATGCCCTGTGCCATTGGCGCTACCCAAGCGGTCGCGGGGTACCTCGAGATCTCGCACCAGGCGCTCACGCGCCTGCGCCAGTTGGGAGAACTCCAGCATCCCGTCCTGTGGGCGCCGATCGCCCTCGAGGCGGCATAGGGCGTACGCATTGCCCAATCGAGAGGAGGTCAGCTGGTAGGAGCGGATCGTCGGTGAAGCATCGGGGGAGTTTGCCGGAGATCCGCCTCGCCTAAGCGCGAGGAACCGCAATGGTCGATCATCCCCCGTTTCCTGCGGAACAGCCGTGGGATCGCTCAGAGGCGTATGCCTACACCGATACCTTGCCTCGCCGCGCCTGGGCCTGGGAGTTCCTCCGTCGCGATCCGGATTTTCGGCACGCCTGGGCCGCTGCTCAGCCGATGGTGTTCACCGAGGCCCCGACGGCTCGCCTGGCTGTCCTGACGGCCATCCGCACGCTCGATTCCCTGGCGCCCTGGGGCGTGATCTTTCGCCGACTCGCCCGAGCACGACTCCAGGACGGCAAGGGTCTTCTGGCGGCCTGAAGCCTGCCTGCACGTCCTGCCGCTGACCGCCGTTCGCGCCGACGCTTCTGACTCATTCTCCCTTGCCGCGATCCGTCCTGCCGCGGCCTTGCTCACCATGCCGGATGGACGACAGCACGTCCTCGTGCGCGAGGGCCCGCGCAATCTTCAGTTCGTGGCCGACGGTGCGAGCATGCTCGAGCCGGTCAGGTTGCACACCGACGCGCTGGTCGATGGCCGCTCTGTGCGCCAGCGGCTCGTGGCGCTCGAAGCGCTGAATGCCGTCGCCCATGAGGCACGCCTACCGGCCGATCTTTACCCCGCAGACCCCAGGTCGCGCCGGCTGCGCCATGTGCTTCAGGCGCTTGATGGCTGGCGGGCAGGAGCGACCTACCGCCAGATCGGCATGGCTCTCTTCGGCGAGGAGCGGGTGGCGGCGGACTGGTCGGATGCCCGACACCATCTGTTCGATCGGGTGCGCCGCGCCGTCCACCGCGGGCGCTCACTGATGACCGGCGGATATCGGCTCTTTCTTGTTTGATCGACTTTTTCGTCAGGCGCGCAGTCGTCAACGGCGCTCTTCCGCCCGCCTTCGGCGGGTGCGGTGGCCATCGCGCTCGCGCGCGATGACTTTTTATTCTTTCCCCGTGCGCCGGGTGGGCGGCGCTCCCTTCTAGGCCCGCCGCGGCGTGCCGCAACCCGCTGACGCGGGTCCTCCACTTCGTTCCGGCCCTTCGGGTGCAGCCCGCCTCCGCCGGCGGGCCTCTCCGGTCGCTTCTCGCCGCCCACCCCGCTT
>JAFEBU010000031.1 GCA_018242505.1 Pseudomonadota bacterium | reverse complement strand
CTCGGGGATCACGCAGAAGCCGTGGTTCTGCGAGGTGATCTCGACCTTGCCGGTGGTCAGGTCCTTGACCGGCTGGTTGGCGCCGCGATGGCCGCGCTCCATCTTGCGCGTCTTGCCGCCCAGCGTCAGCGCCAGGAGCTGATGGCCGAGGCAGATGCCGAAGATCGGCACCTTGCTGTCGATCACCCCCTGGATCGCGGGTACCGCATAGACGCCCGTCGCCGCCGGATCGCCCGGGCCGTTGGACAGGAACACGCCGTCGGGCTTGTGGCGCAGGATGTCTTCGGCCGTCGCAGTCGCCGGCACCACCGTCACCTTGCAGCCGGTGCTGGCGAGGCAGCGCAGGATGTTGCGCTTGGCGCCGTAATCGACGGCGACGACGTGATGGCGTGGCGTGTCGAGCTTGCCGTAGCCCTTGCCCAATGCCCAGGTGGTCTCGTCCCACTGGTAGCCTTGCTTGGCCGTGACCTCGATGGCGAGATCCATGCCTTCGAGGCCGGGCCAATCCTGCGCGACCTTCACGTACTTCGGGATGTCGAACTTGCCGTCGGGCGCATGGACCACCACGCCGTTGGGCGCACCGCCGTCGCGCACGCGGCGCGTGATCTCGCGGGTGTCGACGCCGCACACGCCCGGCAGGTGATGGCTCTTCAGCCAGTCGTCGAGCGGCTTGGCGGCGCGCCAGTTGGCGGGCTCGGTGATGTCGCCGCGCAGCACCACGCCGCGCGCGGCGGGATTGATGCTCTCAATATCCTCGGCGTTGGTGCCGACGTTGCCGACATGCGGGAAAGTGAAGGTGATGATCTGGCCCGCATAGGACGGATCGGTGATGATCTCCTGGTAGCCGGTCATCGAGGTGTTGAAGCAGACCTCGCCCACGGCATGGCGGGCGGCGCCCACCCCCTTGCCCCAGAAGACCGCACCATCGGCCAGGACCAGCGCGGCCGTGGCCCAACGCGGCGCGGCGTCAGTCGCGCCGGCGGTCTTGGGTGAAGTCATGGTGATTTTGTTTCCGTTCGTTCGGCCCGATGGCCCTCCCCCCGAGGTCGGGGAGGCGGCCGGCGAACCGGGCGGGTTGTAACGGAGAGGTCGCACAGGGTCAAGCCGAGGTGCAGCGTCAATTCGCGTGCGTTATCAATGGTTTATTTGCTTTGCCAACAGCGCCCGGGGCGACTAGTTTCCGCCCCATCACCCAATGGGACATATCCTATGCTGCGCGACCAACTGAATGAAGCGCTCAAAGAGGCCATGCGGGCCCGCGACATGGGCGCCGTCGGCACCGTCCGCCTGATCCTGGCCAAGCTCAAGGAAGTCGACATCGCCCAGCGCACCGAGGCCAATCGCGAGGGCGTGGCCGACGACAAGATCCTCTCCATGCTGCAGGGCATGATCAAGCAGCGGAACGAGTCGATCGTGCTCTACGAGAAGGGCAACCGCCCCGACCTCGCCGACAAGGAGAAGGCCGAGATCGCCGTCATCCAGCGCTTCCTGCCCAAGCAGATGGACGAGGCTGCGGTCGAGGCCGCCGTGAAGGATGCGATCGCCTCCGCCGGCGCCACGTCGATCAAGGACATGGGCGGCGTGATGGCGGCGCTGAAGGCCAAGTACGCCGGCCAGATGGACTTCGCCAAGGCCTCCGCCGCGGTGAAGAAGGTGCTGGCGGGATAGGCGCCGGGTCCCGCCGATGGCCTATGACGAGGCGACGGCCGAGCGCGTTCGTCACCTGCTGGCGGAGCGGCACGACGTGCACGAGCGCAAGATGTTTGGCGGTCTCGCCTTCGTCGTGAAAGGCGGCATGTGCTGCGCGGTGAGCGGGCGCGGCGGAATGCTGGTGCGCGTCGATCCCACGGCGCAGCCGCGCCTGATCGCGGAACCGAATGTCCGGCCGATGGTGATGGGCGGCCGCTCGGTGAAGACCTTCGTGCGGGTGATGCCGGAGGCCTATCGAACCCATGCCGGCCTGAAGACCTGGGTCCGGCGCGGCCTCGCTGCCGTCGCGGCGCTCGAAGCCAGATCGTCGGCGCACAAGGGTTCGCGGCCCGCCCGGCCGAAACGGCAACGAACGACATAGGGACAACGCCATGGTCACCGTCACCCCCAGCGGCCGGTCGCTCGGCGCCAGGATCACCGACATCGATCTCGCCCGGCCGCTCGACGAGCGCACTTTCGCAATCCTGCTGGGCGCCCTCGCCCACCACGGCATCCTCTGCTTTCCCGGCCAGACGATCGATGCCCGCCAGCTCAGGGATTTCAGCGCCAACTTCGGCACGCTCGAGGTGAATGTCGCCAACGCCTACCAGGAGCCGGGCCTGCCGGAGGTGATGATCCTCTCCAACATCAAGGAGAACGGAAAGCCGATCGGCCTCGCCGATGCCGGGCAGGACTGGCACACCGACATGTCCTACAGCAAGGACATCGCCTTCGCGAACGTGCTGCATGCGATCAGGGTGCCGCGCCGCGACGGCCAGCCGCTCGGCAATACCGAGTTCGCCGACATGTATGCCGCCTACGACGCGTTGCCCGACGAGGTGCGTCGGCGTCTGGAAGGCGCGACCGCGACGCACGACTTCAACAAGTTCTGGGAAGAGATGCGGCGGCGGCCCGGCAGCTCGCGCGCGCCCCTCACCGCGGAGCAGCGGCGCCAGAAGCCGCCGGTCTCCCACCCGCTGTTCCTCGAGCATCCCGTCAGCGGCCGCCGCGTGCTCTATGCCAACCCCGGCTATGCTGTCTCGATCGACGGCTGGCCGCAGCGGGACAGCGAGGAGATGCTCGATTTCCTCTTCAGGCACCAGACCAGCGACCGGTTCCGCTACATCCACCGCTGGACCGAGGGCGACGTCCTGATGTGGGACGACCTCGCCACGTTGCACAATGCCAGGCCCGACTATCGCGAGGACGAGCATCGGCTGATCAAGCGCTGCCAGGTCATGGCCGACCGCCTGTTCGACCCCGCCTTCGCGCGGCGCGCGCAGACTTTTTCATAGGAGCGCGCCACCCCAGTGGCGCGTCTTGACGACAGTCTCAAGCATCGCGGAAAGGTCCCTCGCCTGCGGCTCGGGATGACACCGGGTATTTGGCATACGCCTTGAGCCAAACCAAAATTGTCATCCCGAGCGCAGCGAGGGATCTTTGCACCGCTGAAGCGGCGCGCTCCAATGATCCCCGCTTCTCATAGGCGGCCGCTATTGCGGAGGCGGTTCCTCGGGGGGCATTTTAGGCCATGGCCTTCCCCCCGGGCTTTCTGGACGAACTGCGTGCGCGCGTCAGCCTGAGCGACGTCGTCGGCCGCAAGGTCGCGCTGAAGCGGCGGTCAGGCGCGGAATATGCCGGACTCTGCCCGTTCCACAACGAGAAGACGCCCTCCTTCACGGTGAACGACAAGAAGGGCTTCTTCCATTGCTTCGGCTGCGGCGAGCATGGCGACGCCGTGGGCTTCGTCATGAAGACCGAAGGCCTCGCCTTTCCCGAGGCGGTCGAGACGCTGGCGCGCGAGGTCGGCCTGCCGGTGCCGCGCGCCACGCCGGTCGAGCGCGAACGCGCCGAGCGCGTCTCCAGCCTGCAGCAGGTGGTCGAGATGGCGGCGCGCTGGTTCCAGAAGCAGCTTCGCCTGCCGGTGGGGCGCCAGGGCCTCGACTACCTGCGCGGCCGCGGGCTCGAGGACGCGACGATCGACGACTTCCGCCTGGGCTTCGCGCCCGACTCCCGCGACGGGCTTTTGTCGGCGCTGAAGCGCGAGAGCGTGCCGGTCGACAAGATCGTCGAGGCCGGGCTCGCCATCCAGCCCGACGACAACCGCGAGCCCTACGATCGCTTCCGCGGTCGGGTGATGTTCACCATCAACGACCGGCGCGGGCGGGCGATCGCCTTCGGTGGGCGGGTGATGGGCGCGGGCGAACCCAAGTACCTCAACTCGCCGGAGACGCCCCTCTTCCACAAGGGCGCCAACCTCTACTGCCTCGACCGCGCCCGCGTGGCCGCGACCAAGGACCAGCCGGTGATCGTGGCCGAGGGCTATATGGATGTGATCGCCCTGCATGGCGCGGGCTTCAGCGGCGCCGTGGCGCCGCTCGGCACGGCGCTGACCGAGGGTCAGCTCGGCGAGCTCTGGAAGCTCGCCGACGAGCCCTATCTCTGTTTCGACGGCGACAATGCCGGCCGCCGCGCCGCCCAGCGCGCCGCCGACCGGGCGCTGCCGCTCTTGCGGCCAGGCAAGAGCCTGCGCTTCCTCGCCCTGCCCGCGGGCGAGGATCCCGACAGCCTGGTCCGCGCCCACGGGCCGGATGCCATCCGCCGGGTGCTCGACCTCGCGCGTCCTCTGGCCGACCTCGTCTGGGAGATCGAGACCGAGGGCAAGCCCGCCGACACACCCGAGCGGCAGGCGAGCCTGCAGAGCGCACTGAAGCAGCGGATCGACCAGATCGCCGATCCGATCGTCCGCCGCTACTACGCCGAGGCGATGTGGAACCGCCTGCAGCGCAGCCGCGAGGCCGAGCGGCCGGCCCGCCAGGGAAGCTGGGGCGGTCGCGCGGGGGCACGTCCGGGAGGCGCGCGGCTGTCGCGCGGCCCGGCCGGTGCGTTCGAGATCCCGGCCTCGGCCGGTGTCGAGGCACGGCGGGCGGCGCTCGATCTCGACGGCACGTCGCGGCAGGTGCAGGTCCTGCTGGGCGCGCTGGTCGACCGGCCGGCCATGCTGCACGTGCTGGCCGAGGAAGCGGGCAAGCTGCCGACAGACCGCCACCCCGAGCTTGCCCGCCTGCAACGCGGCCTTCTCGATGCGCTTGCCCTGGTGCCGTTCGGGCTCGATCCGGCGGCTGAAGATGCCGCGGCTGGCGACGCCCCCCTTGAAGCCCGGCTCATCATCGACCATTTGCGTCGCAATGGCCTGGGTCGGCAGGCCGAAGCTGCCCGTTTGAAAGCACTGCAGGTTTTCCGAAGAAACTCACACGACGGCGACGAGTGGGTGGATCAGTGGAGGCGGATTGCCGGCCATATGACCCGGCATCTTGCAAACATGGCAGAGCTGCAGCAGGCGCGGGACGAACTGGCCCGCAATCCGACCGAAGAAAACGACCAACGCATGAAGGCGCTGCTGAGCCGGATCAACCGGGAAGCTGTGGAAGCGGGAAATAATCGTTAGCCGGGCAATTTTCGCGGAATCACCCCTATCGCGACTTGGCGTTATATCCCATATAGTAGGAAGGGATTGCTTCGCGGGTGGCCCGCCCGCTTTCCTTCTTGCAGCCAGATTCCCGGCCCTCATCCGGCCGTTAAACACGTTTGTCGCATGACCTAGGAAGTGAAATGGCGACCAAAACCGCTACAGTCAGTCATCAACCCGAAACCCCCGAGGCCCGTGACGAAGGGCCGGACGCTCCCCTCCTCGATACGCTGGGAGCCGAGCTCAAGAAACTGGTCCAGAAAGGCAAGGAGCGCGGCTACATCACCTATGATGAGCTGAACGCTGCCCTGCCGCCGGACGAGGTCTCGTCCGAGCAGATCGAGGACACGATGGCGATGCTCTCGGAAGCGGGCGTCAACGTCGTGGAGGCCGAGGAACAGGAAGAGACCGGGACGGCCGCCGGCGCCGCCGAGCCCGCCAAGACCGCCGTTGTCGCCGCCGAGGCGACCGGCGAGGACGAGGAGCTCGGCCGCACCGACGATCCCGTGCGCATGTACCTGCGCGAGATGGGGAGCGTCGAGCTTCTGAGCCGCGAGGGCGAGATCGAGATCGCCAAGCGCATCGAGGCCGGCCAGGACAAGATGATCGGCGGCATTTGCGAGAGTCCGATGACGATCACGGCGCTGCTGGCATGGCGCGACGCGATCAACGAAGGCCGCATCCTGCTGCGCGACGTGATCGATCTCGAGGCCACCCAAGGCGGCGTCCCCGGCGAAGGCAAGGGTGGCGAAGGTGCCGCCCCCGCGGCGGCGGTAGCAGCGGGGATCCCGCGCCCGCCCGTGATCAAGCCCCCGGTGATCAAAGCTGTTGTCATTCCCCGCCCCGTCCCGCCGGTGAACGGCGCGCCCAATGGCGCCCCCAACGGCGAGGCCACCGTCGAAGGCGTGGTCGAGGGCACCGAGGAGGATGACGAGAACGCACTGTCGCTGTCGGCGCTCGAGGAGAAGCTGAAGCCCGAGGTGCTGCGCACCCTCACCAAGATCGCCAAGGTCTATGTCGAGATGTCGAAGGTGCAGAACCGGCGCCTGTCGACGCTCGCGCGCGGGCAGAAGCCCAGCGCCGAGTTCGAGAAGAGCTACGAGAAGCACCGCAAGAAGATCGTCGAGCTGGTGCGCACGGTGCACATCAACGCCAACCGCATCGAGCAGCTGAAGCTTGCGCTCTATGACCTGAACCGCAAGCTGATGATGCTCGAAGGCAAGCTGCTGCGGACGGCCGAGAGCTTCCGCATCCCGCGCCAGGACTTCCTCGACAACTACCTCACGCACGAGATCGACCCGAACTGGCTGGAGAAGGTCGGCAAGCTCTCGGGCCGGGGCTGGAAGGACTTCGCCAAGAAGCGCGGTCCCGAGATCGAGAAGATCCGCGAGGAGATCAAGGCGATCTCCGACCATTGCGGCGCGCCGATCTTCGAATACCGCCGCATGGTCAAGACCGTGCAGGACGGCGAGCGCGAGATGATGCGCGCGAAGAAGGAGATGATCGAGGCCAACCTGCGCCTCGTGATCTCCATCGCCAAGAAGTACACCAACCGCGGCCTGCAGTTCCTCGACCTGATCCAGGAAGGCAACATCGGGCTGATGAAGGCGGTCGACAAGTTCGAGTACCGCCGCGGCTACAAGTTCTCGACCTACGCCACGTGGTGGATCCGGCAGGCCATCACCCGCTCGATCGCCGACCAGGCGCGCACCATCCGCATCCCGGTGCACATGATCGAGACCATCAACAAGCTGGTCCGCACCAGCCGCCAGATGCTGCACGAGATCGGCCGCGAGCCGCAGCCGGAAGAGCTGGCCGAGAAGCTCGGCATGCCGCTCGAGAAGGTGCGCAAGGTGCTGAAGATCGCCAAGGAGCCGATCAGCCTCGAGACGCCGATCGGCGACGAGGAGGATTCACATCTCGGCGACTTCATCGAGGACAAGAACGCGGTGATCCCGCTCGAGGCCGCGATCCAGGGCAACCTGCGCGAAAGCACGACGCGGGTCCTGGCCACGCTCACGCCGCGCGAGGAGCGCGTGCTGCGCATGCGCTTCGGCATCGGCATGAACACCGACCACACGCTGGAGGAAGTCGGCCAGCAGTTCTCGGTGACGCGCGAGCGCATCCGCCAGATCGAGGCCAAGGCGCTGCGCAAGCTGAAGCACCCCAGCCGCTCGCGCATGCTGCGCAGCTTCCTCGACCAGGGCTGACAGGGGTCCTCGACCAGAGCCGACGGGTTCCTCGGCCAGGGCTGACGGATTCTTCGGCCAGAGCTGATGGGCTCTTCGGCCAAGGCTGACGGGTCCTCGGCCGGAGCCGACGAGTTCCTCGACCAGAGCTTACGGGGACCAGAGCCGACGGGGGCCATGGCTGACAGACCATGGCTGACAGGGACCAGGGCCTACGGGCTTATCCCCCTCTCCCGACCTCTCCTTCGATCGGGGGAGAGGAGAAAGACGTCTAGGCTCGCTCCCTCATGACCTTCTCTCCCGATCGGGGAGAGGATGCCGAGGCACACTTCCTCACATTCCTCGCTCCTCCACGGGAGAAGCCCAGGAGGGCAGGCATGGAGCCCGCCTAGTTCTGCATCGGGGGCACACGTGCTGACGGGCCTTGCCGCTCGGCGAAATCGACCAGCTCGGCGCGCTGCTTGGGTAGCGCTCCGGGATATTCCCGCTGCAGGAACAGGATCAGCTTCTCGCGCACCTCGCAGCGCAGGTCCCACGCCTCGGGCGAGGAGCGGGCGCTGACCAGCGCGCGCAGTTGAACGGCGCGCTCGTTGCTGTCGACGACCTGCAGGTTCACCACCTGCCCGTCCCAGAGATTGCTGGCGCGCGCCACCTCCTCGAGCCTGGCGCGGACCGGCGCCACAGGAACGGTGTAGTCGACCCACAGCAGCACGGTGCCGATCAGGTCGGTGCTCTGGCGTGTCCAGTTCTGGAACGGCGTCTCGAGGAAATAGGACAGCGGCACCACCAGGCGACGCCAGTCCCAGATCTTGATCACGACGTAAGTGCCGGTGATCTCCTCGACCCAGCCCCATTCGTTCTCGACGATCACCGCATCGCCGATGCGGATCGGCTGGGTGATGGCGAGCTGGATGCCGGCGAAGAGGTTGGTGAGCAGCGGCCGCACCGCGAGGCCGACGACGAGACCGGCCGCTCCCGCCGAGGCGATCAGGCTGACGCCGTACTGACGCACCGAATCGAAGGTCATGAGCGCGGCGGCGACAGTGACGATGATCGCAAGCGTCACGATCACGCGGCGCAGCACGCGGATCTGGGTCACATGCTTGCGGGCGAGCGGATTGGAGTGCTGATCGATCTGCGAGCGCGTGAGGTAGAAGTCGGTCGCCAGCATCAGCGCGGTGATGCCGGTCCAGCCCAGCAGTATGATGAAAAGCACGAACAGCCAGCGGGCCACGATACCGGTCGCATGCTTGTCGAGCGGCACCGCCGGCAGGACGATCGCCACGGCGAGCAGCACCAGCGCCATGCGCGACAGCGACCGGGTGGACGAAAGCAGCGACTGCATGAAGGCGTGTTGCGGCGAGATCAGCCGCCGTGCCAGCCGGACGGCGGCGCCGTGCAGCAGAAGGGCAAGTGATGCCGCAGCGACCAGGGCCAGGACGGCGATCAGCCAGTTGGGAATCCAGTCTGTGAGCCGGTCGATCGCGGTGAAAAAATCTTGCAGTGACATCGTCTAGGTACGCGGGTGCACGGCGATGGTTGCCTGCGTCACGTTCGCAGGAAGCGGATGCGTCTTGCTAGACCTTGCGAGGCCGAAACAAGAACGCCCCCCAATAGGTTGACGCCGCCAAAACGCTGTATTTGCGGCGTTTTAGTTATGTACAGTCTGTGGATCGAGGGGATTACGAGAGGCATATCATGGCTGTGCGGCCGTCCTGGGAAGGCCACCTGCGCCTGTCATTGGTGACCTGTCCCGTTGCGCTCTATCCGGCGATCACCGAGGCCGAGACGGTGCGCTTCAACCTGATCAATCCGCAAACCAACAACCGCGTGAAGATGAAGACCGTCGACGCGGGCACCGGCGAGGAGCTGTCGCGCGGCGATCTCGTCAAGGGCTTCGAGATCGCCAAGGGCGAGTATGTGCTGCTCGACAAGGATGACTTCGCCAGCGTGAAGCTCGAGAGCACGCGCACCATCGACATCGAGAAGTTCGTGCCGCGCGCGTCGATCGACCGCCTCTACTGGGACACGCCCTATCACCTGGTGCCGGGCGGCAAGACCGGCATCGAGGCGTTCGCGGTGATCCGCGAGGCGATGGAACAGAAGAAGATGGTGGCCATCGGCCGCCTGGTGATCAGCACGCGCGAGCGCATCTGCGCCATCGAGATCGAGGACAACGGGCTCGTGCTGACGACGCTGCGCACCGCCGACGAGGTCCGGGCCATGGACCAGATCCCCTCGCCCGACCTGCCCAAGCCCGACAAGCGCATGCTCGAGATCGCCGAGAAGATCATCGACCAGCAGTCCGGAGACTTCGATCCGTCGGAGTTCACCGACCGCTACGAGGACGCACTGCGCGCCCTGATCGACGAGAAGAAGAAGGGCCACAAGCCGGTGCGGCCGGCCAAGCCCGCCAACGACGACAAGGTCATCGACCTGATGGAAGCGCTGCGCAACAGCCTCAAGGGCAAGAGCGGCAATCCCGACGCGCAGGGCGCGCACCGCCCGACGCCGGCCAAGGACCGGCGTGCCGGCAACAAGAAGCCGACCGGGCGGCGGGCGGCCTGACCGTGGGCGCACAGCTTCCCCTGCCCGCGGGCTGGGCCATTCGCCATCTGACGAGCGGCGGCGATCCGCACAGCCGGCTGGACGAGCTCGCCCGCGACAAGCTGGACGCGAAGGCGGAGATCCGCGAGGTGCTCGACCGCCTCGCCGCCAAGCACGGCCTCGCCCCGCGGGAGATCGACCGCGCCGTGAACGACTACCTCGACGACCTGCTGGACGACGCCGCCTTCGAGCTGGAGCGCGACCTCACGCGCGAGGTCGAGGCCGGTTGAAAAATCATCGTCGCCATCGATCCAGTCGCCATCGATCCAGTCGGGGCGCCTGCAGGATCGTCCCCTGATCGCTCCGCCTTGCGCGGAGCCTCGCCAGGACGAGAAGCCGCCGATGCCGATGGCATCGGCCTTTCCGGCGAGTCTCTCATTTTCTCACCACCTCCCTCCCGAGGTAATGCGGTATCGCGCGGTCGAGGCTGGCGCGGACACCTGACCTCGCCGCCGCCTAGGGCGTCGCGGCAACGGGCTCCCGGCGCAGGAAGCCCTTGGCCAGGGCGTGGTAGATGCCTTCGGGGCAGACGAGGCGCGAGGCAAGATAGGCGATGAGGGCCGACGCCATCAGCGGCATGACCATCGCGTGATTCTCGGTCATCTCGGTGACGATGACGAAGGCGGTGATCGGCGCCTGCACGACCCCGGCGAAATAGGCCACCATGCCCAGCAGCATGATCGCGTCGAACGGCGCGCCGGGGAAGAGATGCGCCAGATTGGCGCCCAGCCCCGCGCCGACCGCGAGCGACGGCGAGAAGATGCCACCCGGAATGCCGCTGATCGTCGACAAGGTGGTGGCGGCGAACTTCAGCACGCCGAACGACCACGGCAGCGGCACACCGCCTTCCAGCGCCGTCTTCACCTGCGTGTAGCCGGTGCCGTAGATGGTGTCGCCGGAGGCCAGCCCGCACAAGGCGACGCCGAGGCCGCAGGCCAGGGCGAAGAGCAGGCGATGCTGCTTGGCCTGTCGGCCCAGGACGCCGGGAAGGCCCTGCGCGACAGCGATGACGATGCGGCTGAACAGGCCGCCGGCAAGCCCGCCCACCACGCCGCACACCGGCACGGCGAGCCAATCGACGCCGGTCCGCAGCATCGTCGGCGTGGTGCCGAAATAGGCGTAGTTGCCGACCAGCGCGAGCGAGGTCAGGCCGGCGGCGATCACCGAGGCGATGATCAGGCTGCTGGCGCGGGTCTCGAAGGCGCGGCTCATCTCCTCGATGCCGAACACGATGCCGGCCAGCGGCGTGTTGAAGGCCGCCGCCACGCCGGCGGCCGCGCCCGCCAGGATCAGCCCGGGCTGGCGGCGCGGCGAGAGGCGACCGATCGCGAACATGATGGAGGCGCCGACCTGGACGGTCGGCCCTTCGCGGCCGGCCGACGCTCCGCAGAGCAGGCCGAGCAGGGTCAGCAGGATCTTGCCGACGGCAATGCGGATCGACACCAGCCGGCCGCGCGCGGCCTGATCGTCCAGTTCGCGTGCCGCGATCGCCTGGGGAATGCCGCTTCCCTGCGAGTTCGGGAAATAGCGGTTGGTCAAATAGACCGCGAGCATGAAGCCGAGCGGCGTCACCAGCAGCGAGGCATAGCGCCACTCACCCAGCAGCAGCGCGAACGCCGCCTGCGCCCGGTCGGCCAGCAGCGCGAGCGCCACCGCACTGGCGCCCACCGCGACGCCGCCCAGCAGGAAGACGACCCGCCGCTGCCAGCGTGTCGACATCACTCGAATGAATCGCGGATAGCGACCGGTCTGGAACCATTTCATGCCGGACGGTTCTAACACAGCCCGAGTCCGCGCCCTTCTCGCGAATTTCGCACCGGGCGAGAAGCCTTCGATGCCGATGCTATCGGCATTTCAGGCCATTTTCTCATTTTCTCGCGCTGATAGAGCCCGAGCGCGAGCAGCCCGCACCCCCGTGAGGGCAGGGCTATCGCGTATGACGCGAACAGCCAGTGGCAAAGATGGCGTCATCCTGAACGGAGTGAAGGATCTTTGGCGATGTTGCTGAAAGCTTCTTCGCGGGACGACACGGGTCTTTGTGCCAGGTGTTTCCCGCCCTATGCGATAGCCTGAGGGAGAAGAGCTCGGAGCGTTACGCCAGCCAGCCGCAGGACGCTCCCGTTCGTGAAAACGGAAAGAGCTGTTCGCGAACGCCAGAAGACTCTCGGTTGCCCGCCGTTGAGGCATAGAAGTACGTTCCATAGCTCACTCAAGAACCCATATTGATGCATAGGGTGTCTTTCTAT
>JAFEBU010000030.1 GCA_018242505.1 Pseudomonadota bacterium | reverse complement strand
GAGTCAATGCAACGGCCGGCCTTGTGAGACCCGATACAGCACCACCGATCCCCGGACCGGCGAGTGCGGACAGATCCTTGAAACCCTCAAGGGACAACCGCCAAGCGATCGCAAATTACAGATCCACTACCTAGAGGTCACAGCTTCGAAGACTCGGTGGACCTTATGTTCGTAAGGCCATGGAGGGGATGTGCTTGCAACCTTCTGCCTCTATGACGGCGGCCGTCGCCGTACGCCACGGAGTCGGCCGTCCTTCTCCTTGCCAGGCAGGGCCACAGATTTGTCAGGGCGCGGCACTTGATAATCACTGGCTAACGCAGGGCCGCTCTCACACCTTGTGAATCGGCTACAAGCTCTTCTATACATCTCAGAGCGGTGGTTGCGCTGGCGATCGGGTTGTCCGTGTCGCTGGCGCTTCTCGAACCATCAAGATCAAGCCAGCCTTTGATGCCCGAAGCGACTTCTATCGAAAGGCACGACAGCGGTCCACTCTACGTGCTGTGACAAGCCTTGCATGCCCCCGCTCGAGATGCACGGCTCGAGGATGTTGAGGGTGTCGAAGCCTTTGGTCGTTCGACGGACCAGATCATTGCGCGGGCGGGTTCGTCTTGTGCCTTGGCGACGGCCGCCGGGCTTACCTCGACGTCTGGGTCGAGCTGTCGGAGCTCGATGGAGATCCGGTAAAGGTCGATGCGGAGTTCACAGAGTTGCCGATCGGCCAGAAGTACCCTCGCTTCCCCAGCGCTTCGGATCCGGTTGGTGGATGGCACCACGATACCGGCCCACTCAACGACTTCTTGAGTCGCTAAGCTGGAGTAGTCGCCGCCTATCAGTATGCCTGAAGATGTCCGAGGGACACTTACTGGTTGGGTGCGATTGGATTTGCTATCAGCTGGATCGCTTGCAGTGATTACAGCTCGACGGAGATAGATGGATGATGGGGCGGCTGGTGGAAAAGCCAACGGACTTTATCGTTAGCAACGACGTCGAAGTAGTCCCACCGTGAATTGCCCCTGTGGGCCGTAAGAGAGGCGGCCGACTCCGTGGCGTGCGTCGCCGGCCGCCGTCACAGAGGCAGAAGGTTGCAAACACATCTCCTCTGTGGTCCCTCGACTTTAAGTCGAACCATAGATTCGCAGCTGTAAGCAAAGGTATGATCACCGACCTGAAACGATTGGCGCTGTGCGCTGTAGCTATTGCCGGAGTCGCCGGCTGTGCCGGTCTATGCGGAACTCCCCGCACGCCCGCTGCCGGCGTCAATCATTCTCCGGCTTGTCTCCGCCTGTCCCGGGCACGTCGTATAGCATGATGTAGATCTTCATCGGCCGGCAGCAGGCAGGGCAACGAGAGTTGGCTTCAGACGGGCAGTTGATCGCCGCTACGGTCACTCGTTGAGGTCGATGGCATCGATCGGCCAAGGCGGCACGCGGCTGTCGCAACAAATTCAAAACTGGTGAGGTCTGCGCAATCCCGCTGCAGGACGAATGCTAAGCCGTAGGACTCGGCGACTGTCAAGGGCACCTTCAAAAGTGACAGGCTGCGTTTGCGGAGCCGGAAAGGTCAAATCATCACATATGGAATATGCATATGCCCGGTGGGTCTCTCCGGCGTGATTTTTTAGCGGCTTTGTTAGCCATGGTACGTCGGTTACACTCTTCTAGGAACGACCTGAGGTCTCGTACATGCAGACCGCCGCTGGCTTCTTCTAAAGCGCAAGGATTAGGCCGCTGTGCCTGTCGGCACTCGAAGGCCATCCGCGTCCTTCTGACGGTTTGCGTCCACCGTGCCGTATGCTACGACTTGTTTGTCCAAGGCTGAAGGCAGCAAGGCAGAGCCCTCATCGTCCATCAGATAGAGGCCACCAGCGAATGTCGGTCTCGGTGGTTGCGGGCCCCCGCAACCACCGACGAAAGACGGCCCGCCATTAGCTTGGCGGGGCGTCTTTCGTTTGGAAGCGGCGTCAGTGTATACCTGCAGGATCGCGGCGAGTTCGCCATGAAGAACGGCGTCGAGTCCCTTGGCGTCAGTGCGCGGAAAGAGTTCCACCCGATCGATCATTGATCGCAGGAGTTCCAACGCCGGCTCGTTATCTGGCATGTCCAGGGTGCGGGTCAGATCCTCGATCCGGCGCCGGTAAATGGCTGGAAGCTGGGGATGGAGCAGGACGTCTGGGTCGGGACCGGCGTCGCTCGTCAAATCCCCCGGGCAAGAGTGCCTTCTCTTGCTCCAGGGCCCGCAGTCTGTGTTTCATCGATGGCTCATATAAGCCGTCTTCGATTGCCCGAACGAGAGCTGTGATCTTGTGATCGATCTCCAAGCGCTTCTTCTCCGTCTGTGCGCGGCGCGCTTTCTCGGTCGCTTGGGTTCGTACCATTTCCGCTTGGAAGCCCTCGATGAAGGCCGCAACTAGGTCAGGCGCAAGGAGACGTTCCTTCCGGCGAGCAGCGGCGGCCCGCTTTGCGGTCAGTGAGAGTGCGGCGATCAAACTGGTCCATCGCTGGAAACAGACCGGCCGTTTGGAAGCCGGCCGGATGGGTGGTCATCGACTGTTTTCCCTGGCAGCCCATGAGCTGTTGGTGCGCGAACTGATTGCTGCCGATCCCGCAACTCGTCAGCAAGGATTTGGCGCCTGATAAGCCGAAGGCCTAAGCCTTCGCCGTCTCGTAACCGATCACGGCTTTGGTCTCGAGGAACTCTTCAAGACCCCATTCGCCGTATTCGCGGCCATTGCCGGATTGCTTGTAGCCGCCGAAGGGCGCGGCGGTGTCGCCGAGGGGATAGTTGAGATGGACGTTGCCGGCACGCATTTGCGCGGCAACCTTACGACCGTGCTCGACGTCCTTTGCTTGGACGTAGGCGGCAAGGCCGTAGATCGTGTCGTTGGCCTGTTCAATGACCTCTGCTTCACTCTTGTATGGCAGGATAGCGATCACCGGTCCAAAGATCTCTTCTCGCGCAATCGTCATATCGTTGCGGACATTGGCGAATACGGTCGGTCGCACGTAGTAGCCGCGATTGAGGTTCTCGGGCCGGCCGGGGCCGCCTGTTACCAGCTCCGCGCCTTCATCGATGCCGGCTTGGATCAGCCGCTGGATCTTCTCATATTGCGTGGCGTTCACGACCGGGCCGAGTTTGGTTTCGGGTGCACGCGGATCGCCGACCACGAACTTCTCTGCGGCCTCTTTGGCGATCCTTTTTACCTCCTCATGGCGATCGGCGGGTACGAACATGCGGCTCGGCGCCGTGCAGGACTGCCCCGAGTTCGTCATCATGCTGTTGATGCCCTTTGTAACGGCACTCTGGAAGTCGACGTCCGGTAGCAGGATGTTGGCCGACTTGCCGCCAAGCTCCTGGGCAACTCGCTTCACCGTGGTGGCTGCGGCCTGCGCCACGCGGATACCGGCACGGGTCGAGCCAGTGAAGGACATCATGTCGATATCGGGATGAGCGGACATCGCCTCGCCGACCACTGCGCCGGTTCCCTGTATCATGTTGTAGACGCCCTTGGGCGTGCCAGCGGCGTGCATGACCTCGCTCCAAATGATGGCGTCGATCGGTGCTTCCTCTGACGGTTTCAGCACCATGGTGCAGCCGGCGGCGAGGGCGGGCAGCACCTTGCAGGCGATCTGGTTGGTCGGCCAGTTCCATGGAGTGATCAGGCCACACACGCCGATTGGCTCGCGCGCGATCAGGGTGCTTCCCTGCAAATACTCGAACTCGTAGGTCTCCAGCACCTCGATCATGCGCTCGAGATGCGCCACGCCGCGTCCAGCTTGGATGGTTCGGGCGAATTCAAGAGGGGCGCCCATTTCCTGCGAGATCGCGTCACCTACGTTCTTCTGGCGCTTTTTGTATTCGGCGAGAATGGTGCGCAGCAGCTCGAGGCGCTCCTTGCGCGTGCTCCGGCTGTAGCTACGGAACGCCTTGCGCGCGGCGGCTACTGCTCGATCGACATCGGCCGGACTCCCAACCGCGATCTGTGTGTACGCCTCCTCGGTTGAAGGATCGATCACGTCGAGCAGCTTGAGCTCGATCGGATCAACCCAGGCACCATCGACATAGAATTGCTTCTCGTGAGCCATCTCGGTTCCTCGATAGAAGAGAGTTGTAGTGGATTAGTGCTGCCGGCCGGCGCCGGCCTGCATTGCCTTAAGGTGGCGGGCTGTCGCCGACAGTGCCTTCCGCTCGAGCGCTCGGTAGTCGCGGATCAGCTTCTGTCCGCGCTCCGTGATCACCGAGCCACCGCCAGCCGCGCCACCGGTCTGTGCCTTCACCAGCGGCTCCTCGAAGGTACGGTTAACCTCCGCGACCAGCTCCCAGGCGTGTTTGTAGGAAATCTTCATCGCGCGCCCCGCTGCCGAAATAGAGCCTTCCTCGGCGATGCGTTCCAGCAGGGCGACTGTGCGGGGTTCAAGTTGGCCCTCGTCTTCGAAATCGATGTGAATGCTGATCTGGGGCATCGGTCCTCTTCAGACAAATCTTAATAGTCATTCGACTATAACGACTCAACGCGCTATATCCACTGGAATATTGCGTGGCGTTGGCGAGAGGAGTGACCATGCCCAACTACCCCAACCTGAAGCTCTTCATCGATGGCGAATGGCGCAGCCGCGATGGCCAGCCGGTGTTCAATCCGGCCGACGACACGGTGCTGGGCACCGTGCCACACGCCACGCGCTCCGATCTCGACGACGCCCTCGCCGCGGCCGAGAAAGGCCTGAAGGTCTGGTCGCGAACCTCTCCCGCCAGGCGCGCCGAGATCATTCTCAAGGCCACGCAGCTCATGCGCGAGCGCATCGAGTCCTTGGCCGAGACGATGACGTTGGAGCAAGGTAAGCCGATCGCTCAGTCTCGCGCGGAGATCCAGCGTGCCTGCGAGATCATCGAATGGGACGCGCAGGAGGGCCGGCGTGTTTATGGCCGCATCATCCCGAGCGAACCTGGCATGCGCCATTCCGTGCTGCGCCAGCCGATCGGTGTGGTCGCTGCCTTTTCGCCATGGAACTTCCCCACCAGCTCACCGGCGCGCAAAGTCGGCGGCGCACTGTCATCTGGCTGCTCGATCATCCTCAAAGCTTCGGAGGAGACTCCAGCCGGCGCCGTCCAGCTTGTGCAGGCTTTCGCTGACGCTGGCTTGCCGGCCGGCGTGCTGAATCTGGTGTTCGGCAAGCCGGCCGAGATCTCCGAGTACCTGATCCCGCAGTCGACGGTGCGGCTCGTGACTTTTACCGGATCGGTTCCGGTCGGCAAGCACCTGACGGCGCTCGCCGGCGCACACATGAAGCCTGTCATCATGGAACTCGGCGGCCATTCGCCGGTCATCGTCTGCGACGATGTCGATCCCGCAAGCCAGGGTGCGAACGCCGCGGTCGCCAAGTCGCGCAACGCGGGTCAGGTCTGCGTTGCACCGACCCGCTTCTTTGTCGAGGACGCGATCTACGATCGCTTTACGGCGGCGATGGCCGAGAAGGCGGCGTCGTTCAAGATCGGCAACGGGCTCGATCCGGCGAACCAGATGGGCCCACTCGCCAACGATCGGCGCATCGCCGCGATGGAGACGCTCGTTGCAGACGCAAAGGCGAGAGGCGCACGGGTGGTAGCCGGCGGAGCCCGCATCGGCAATCGCGGAAACTTCTATCCGCTCACCGTGCTGGCCGACGTCCCCGACGGTGCGCGCGCGATGAGCGAGGAGCCGTTCGGGCCTCTGGCGTTGCTGAGCCGCGTGCGCAACATCGACGAGGCGATCGAAAAGGCGAACTCCGTCACTTACGGGCTGGCCGGCTATGCGTTTACCAATTCGGCTCGCAAGGCCGAACAGCTCGCCGAGAGCATCGAAGTCGGGAATCTGTCCATCAATCACTATGTGGCTTCGAGCGCTGAAACGCCGTTCGGCGGCGTCAAGGATTCAGGTTTCGGTCGCGAGGGCGGCATCGAAGGGCTTCACGGCTACACGGTGGTGAAGAACGTCTCTCACCTGATGAACTGACAGAAAGGACGCGTCATGGCCAAGCAATCGAAAACTGCCCGCGCGACGATCGCCGATGTCGAGGTTTCGACTGCGCATTGGATCGGCGGCAAGCGTGTCCCGTCAAACAGGACCTTTGAAGATTTCTCGCCGATCGATGGTAGCCATCTCGCCAACGTCTCGGCCGGTGGCGCCGAGGAAGCCAATGCAGCCGTTGCAGCGGCGCGGGCGGCCTTCCCGGCGTGGGCGGCACTCGGGCCGCAGGGACGGCTGCCGATCCTGAAGCGGTTCGCCGAGGGCATCCGTTCTCGCCGTGAGGAACTCGCTGCGGTTGAGACAGCCGACAATGGGTCGCTGTTGTCGCGCAACCGTGAGGACATGGTGCCGCGTGCCGCTCATAACATCGAATTCTTCGCTGAGTGGGCGGCGAAGCGCCAGCACAAGCCGATCGAGTCGCCCACGGTGACCAACCATGTGCGCTATGATCCGTCCGGCGTCGCCGTGCTGATTACGCCATGGAACAGTCCGCTAATGCTTGCGACGTGGAAAGTCGGGCCGGCCCTCGCCGCCGGCAATACCATTGTCGTCAAACCGCCAGAATGGGCGCCGCTCACCTGCTCCCTGATGGCAGACATTGCCCACGAGGCGGGCGTGCCGGCCGGCGTGCTCAACGTGGTTCAAGGAATAGGCGAGGAGGCGGGAGCGGCACTCGTCGCGCACGAGGACGTCGATCGGATCAGCTTCACCGGCTCGACCGACACAGCCCGTCTGATCGGTCAAGCGGCGGCGCGCACCATCACGCCAGTGAGCTTCGAGCTCGGCGGCAAGTCACCTTTCGTTGTTTTCGCCGATGCGGATTTGGATGCCGCTGCCAAAACTGTCGCCGGGCAGTACAACAATGCGGGCCAGGTCTGTCTCGCCGGCACCCGCGTGCTGGTCGAGCGTTCCATCGCTGACGACCTGCTGGGCCGCGTGCGCAAGGAGGTCGCGGCGAGCAAGGTAGGCGACCCACGTGAGGGTGGCACCAAGATTGGCCCGCTTATTCATCCCGATGCGTTCGAGCGGGTCACCGGTTTTGTGGAACGCGCCAAGGCCGCAGGGGCCGAACCACTATGGGGCGGAAATAGACATGAAGCCGGTGCGCTCTACTTCCAGCCGACCATGCTCGCCAACGTGAAGCAGGACATGGAGATCGTGCAGCGCGAGGTTTTCGGCCCGGTGCTGACCTGGCAGACCTTCAAAGATGAGGACGAACTCGTGGAGATGGCGAATGGCACCAAGTATGGGCTGGCCGCAATGGTGTTCACGCGCAGCGAGCAGCGGGCGTGGCGGGTTGCCGACCGGCTGGTTGCCGGCAGCCTGTGGGTCAACTGCTTCTTTGTCCGAGACCTTGCCGCACCGTTCGGCGGCTCACGCAACTCCGGCATCGGCCGTGAAGGCGGCGACTGGAGCATGGATTTCTACAGCGACATCAAGAACGTCTCGATCTTGAAGGGTTCGTTCGACTAGCAGAGCGATCTCGGTACGGTGGTCCGAAATGTGACGGTATCTGGTCGCAAGTAAGATCCCAGGCAGTGCGGTTAGTTCACGGTCGCGTCGAAGGGAGTTTCTTCACTGGTGTCGACGAGTGAAGCGCCGAGATTGTCGGCACTTTCCGGTGTCATCGCGAAGGCGACCCTGAAGCCGTCGGGTGTCGCCAGGGTCAGGATGCGGGCATCGCTGTGGACGTCGCTCTCGACCGCCCAGTCGCCCATCGGATAGACGAGCTTCATCGAAGCGTCACGGTAGCGCGCCTTAAGAGCGCGTTCGATCATGCCGGGCAGCGTCATCAGCAGTGAGCGCACACAGTCCATTGGCAGGATCAGCGCACTCGGCGTGCCGTCCTCCGCTTCGACATGAAGGCGGAACCACTCGCCAGCCTCGTCAACTTGGCAGGTAGCGAGCTTCTTGCCGACAATCTCCATGCAGCTCTCCGATACGCTATATGCAGCAGAATATAGCGTAGACGCCCATTGGATTCAGTCGCTATATTCCATGGAATATAGCGTGAGCTGTCGCTGAAAACGTGAGGAGGAAATCATGGACGTATCGGCCAATGTCGGTCGCCTTGGAGCTGCCGCGTCTTCCTTCATCTCCAAGCCGCACAAGCTGCTGATCGGCGGCCAATGGGTGTCGGCCAGGAGCGGCAAGACCTTCAAGGTTCTGGATCCTGCGACCGGCCAGCAGATTGCGGCGGTCGCCGATGGCGGCGCCGAGGATATCGACGCGGCCGTGAAGGCTGCGCGCAAGGCATTCGACGACGGTCCGTGGAGCAAGGTGAAACCGGTCGAGCGTGGCAAGATGGTATGGAGGCTCGGCGACCTGCTGGAGAAGCATGCTGCGGAGCTGGCGGAGATCGAGAGCATCGACAACGGCAAACCGGTGACGGACGCGAAGCTGGTCGACCTGCCGTTCTCCTGTGAACTCTTGCGTTATATGGCGGGCTGGGCGACCAAGATCACGGGGCAAAGCATTCCGCTCTCGGCGCCCGGCGACTGGCACGCCTATTCCATGCGTGAGCCCGTTGGCGTGGTCGGCCAGATCATCCCCTGGAACTTCCCTCTCATGATGGCGGTTTGGAAGATCGCGCCGGCGCTGACCGCAGGCTGCACCATCGTCCTGAAGCCTGCCGAACAGACGCCGTTGTCGGCCATTCGTCTCGGCGAACTGATCATGGAGGCGGGCTTCCCGCCGGGTGTGGTCAACATCGTCACCGGTGACGGCACGCCAGGCGCGGCACTCGCGGCACACCCGGACGTGGACAAGGTCGCCTTCACCGGCTCGACCGAGGTCGGCAGGCTGATCGTCCAGGCGGCGGCAGGCAACCTCAAGAAGGTGAGCCTCGAGCTCGGCGGCAAGTCGCCGTCCTTCGTATTCCCCGACGCCGATCTCTCGGTCGCGATCCCGGGGGCGGCGACCGGCATCTTCTTCAACATGGGCCAGTGCTGCACCGCAGGCTCGCGGCTCTTCGTGCACGAGCGCCTGTTCGACAAGGTGATGGATGGCCTCTCGGGCGAGGCGAAGAAGCTCAAGATTGGCCCGGGCCTCGACACCAGCACCCGAGTCGGACCGCTGGTCTCGGAGGAGCAGTTCCAGCGCGTCACCGGCTACCTCGCCTCGGGCAAGGAGCAGGGCGCCGAGGCAATCACTGGCGGCAAGCGGCATGGCAACGAGGGCTATTTCATCGAGCCCACGATCCTGACCAAGACCAATCCGACCATGAAGGTCGTGCGCGAGGAGATCTTCGGGCCCGTGGTCTGCGCCATGCCGTTCAACGACGAGGATCTCGAGCGGATCGCCCGCCAGGGCAATGCCACCGAGTACGGGCTCGCAGCCAGCATCTACACGCGTGACATCGGCGTCGCCCACAAGCTTGCGCGCAAGCTGAAGGCGGGCTCGGTCTGGATCAACGTCCACAATTTCAACGACGTCGCTCTGCCGTTCGGCGGCTACAAGCAGAGCGGCTGGGGCCGCGAAATGGGCTTTGAGGCGATCGAGCTTTACACCGAGGTGAAAGCTGTCGCGGCAATGCTCTGAGCCAAGAGACAGTAACGTGACCGTGATGGAAAACCGGATAAGCAGCGCCTTTGGGAGTACCGTAACGTGAAGGCGGTTCCCATCAAGACGGCTTAAACTCTCATCATGGAACACGTAAGGTTTGGTCGCACAGGTCTTCGGGTGTCGAGGCTCTGCCTCGGCACCATGACGTTCGGGCTGCAATGCGATGAAGCCCGGAGCAATGCGATTCTTGACGCCGCTTCGGCGGGCGGAGTCGATTTCCTCGACACGGCCGATGTCTATCCGCTTGGCGGAGGCCACAACACGGTCGGCCGTACCGAACAGATCGTCGGCAATTGGCTGAGGGGCAAACGGCACAATTTCGTCGTCGCGACCAAGTGTGCCGGTGTCATGGGCCGTAATCCGTGGAACCAGGGCACCTCGCGCAAACACGTGCTGGCGGCCATCGACGAATCGCTGAAGCGACTCGGTACCGACTACGTCGACCTGTATCAACTTCACCGTTATGACGACAACGCGCCCCTCGATGAGACGCTGGAGGCGCTCGATACCGTCGTGAGGAGCGGGAAGGCACGTTACGTCGGGGTATCGAATTGGCCAGCCTATAGAATCGCCCGTGCCCTCGGCCGCAGTGAGCTCAAGAACATCGTGCGAATCGAGTCCGTGCAGCCGCGTTACAATATGCTGTTCCGCGGTTACGAGCGTGACCTGCTGCCGCTGTGCGCGGAGGAGAAGATCGCGGTCATCCCCTACAATCCGCTGGCTGGCGGGTTGCTGACCGGCAAGCATGACGCGAAGGCGGCACCGCCGGAAGGCTCGCGCTTCAAGCTCGGAACCGCAGGCGCGCGATACCAGGAGCGCTACTGGCACAGCCGCGAGTTCGAGACGATCGACGCCCTGCGCGCGATCGCGGCCGACGCGGGTCTCGGTATGGCGACAATGGCAATGCGGTGGGTTTTGTCCGAACCGGCAATCACGGCGCCGATCATTGGCGCAAGCAAACCCGAGCAGCTCGCCGACAGCCTGGCAGCAGCCGAGCAGGGACCGCTGCCCGAGGACCTCAAGAAGAAGCTCGACGATGTCACCCACGAATGGCGGGCGGTCGATGCCGAACGCTGACATTGAGCTGTCACATCCGGGTTGGTCCAGGCGGACCTGAATAGCCATAATCGCGAGACCGCAACGCACGAGAGGAAGCCATGAAAGTCCTGCGAACCAGCGACATCGAGCGGAAGGAGCGCAGCAGTGGCCTGTTCAAGGGTCGGGTGACTGTCCAGCCAGTGCTTGATTCGGATACGAGCGAGCTGCGAACCAACGTCATCAACTTCGACAAGGGGGCAGTAAACGTTTTTCACGTTCATGACTTCGACCAGGTACTGTATGTCACCAAAGGCGAAGGTATCATCGCGACCGAGAAAGAAGAGATCCGCATCAAGCCTGGCGACTTCGTCGTCATCCCGGCAGGCGAGAAGCACTGGCACGGCGCCACGCCCAATTCGGACTTTGCGCACATCGCCATTTCGGTCCGCGGCAAGACAACTTTCTAGCCGCTCACAGCATACCGGGCCGGAACATCGAGCGACGGCTCACGGTCCGGCCCGCCACCATGAACACGCCGTCGCCCGTGTAATGCAGCGTCTCGGGATGCTTCGGCCGCGCCGCCACGTGTGCTTGTACGACCTCGAATATGAAAAAATTGTAATGGCTGATCATCGCCGCATCGTGCAGGTGGCATTCGAAGCTCGCATGGCATTCGCGGATCAGAGGTGCTGCAACTCTGCTCGCCGGCACTTTGGTCAGGTCGAATCTCTCGAACTTGTCGACCTCGCTGCCCGAGCAGTTGCCGATGCCGGCGACCGTGTCGGTGAGTTTGGTGGTAGGGACGTTGATTACGCACTCCTTGCTGCGCCGGATCATCTCGTGGCTGTGATTGCCATTCGAGATCATCAGCCCGACCAGCGAGGGCGTGAATTCCAGCACGGTGTGCCAGCCGAGTGTCATGACATTTGACTGGCCACGCCAATGCGACGACACCAACACGATCGGTCCCGGCTCGAGATAGCGCCGGACGTCGTGCACCGGGAAGTTGCGCTTCTTCATCGCCTCAGCCGTCCAAAGACCGCTCGAAACGCCTTTTTAAGGTGAGATTGCATGGTGTGCCCCTCCTTTGCGCTTGCGATATTTCCAATGGACTATAGCGTAGGGCTATCATCTGACGGCGATAGCGGCAGGGGTATCGTGATGGGTCATTTCCGATAAGCAAACGAAGGTGCCACTCACATGATGCCGAGCACGCAGCTATCGTATGTCACGGGTGATGTCTCGCCCGACGGCAGCAAAATATTGCTGCGCGTGGCCACGGAGCACGGTGGAAATATCGATCTTTCATTTCCTACCGTTGATCTGCAGCATGTCGTCACGTTGCTGCTCATGCTGAGCGGCAAGGCCGCGCTCAATGGCCGGTTCGCGGCCTCAAGCGAAACGTTTCAGGTAACACCATTGCCTTTGCACGGCCTCTCACTTGGCATGGAGGGCAAAGAAAGCGTGCTCACGATCGAGGTTGGGGCTACCGTGCTATCGTTCGCGATCACTGCAAACTGCTTGGCCGAGATCGATCATACCATCCTCACCCTGACGTCTGCCCAGATTGCGCCAGAGCTTGGGAACACCGTATGCTGCTCAAGGAATAACGAGTGAGGTTTCAGCTATGAAACTCAGCGCGCGCAACCGCCTCAAGGGTAAGGTCACCGAGGTCAAGAAAGGGGCCACCACTGCACACATTCGGCTCGACGTGAACGGCACCATAGTCACTGCTTCGATAACCAATGAGGCCGTTGACGAGTTGAAGCTCAAGGTTGGCGATACCGCTTACGCGGTCATCAAGGCGTCCGACGTGATGATCGGCCTCGACTGACATCGAAATGGCTCGGCTGAGGCGACGCCATGCCCTAGCTTTATTAGGCGGCGGCCTGCTCGCGCGTCCAGCGCTCGCGCAGAGCCGCACAATTGTCGATTCGGCCAAGCGCTCGGTTTCCCTTCCGGCGAAGGTCGATCGCGTGTTCGTCGCCGGACCACCAGCCTCGGTGCTGGCTTATGTTCTGGCGCCTGACGCAATGGTTGGTTGGGTCCGCTCGCCATCGCCGAGCGAGAAGGAATTCCTGGCACCTCCCGCGCGTGACTTGCCGGAGACCGGCCGTCTGACGGGTCGTGGCGGTACAGTGAACCTTGAGCGGCTGGTCGCCTCGAAACCCGACCTGGTACTCGACTTTGGTTCGACCACGGAGACCTATGTCTCGCTCGCCGATCAGGTGCAGAGCCAGACCGGCATTCCCTATGTGCTGATCGATGGCCGTTTTGCCGAGACCACGGCATCTTTGAGGCTGGCTGCCGACGTGCTCGGTCGCCCGCAACGAGGCGCTGAGCTCTCGGCGTATGCGAGCAAGACCTTCGCCACAGTTGATGCCATGCTGGCCAGAATACCGGCTGACAGGCGCCCACGCGTCTATCTTGCGCGTGGGCGGGAAGGCCTCGAAACCGGTGCTCGCGGCTCGATAAATACGGAGATCATTGAACGGGTCGGTGCGATCAATGTCGTCGAGGGCCTAGGCCATCGCGGAAACATCGCGACCGTATCGATGGAGCAGCTCATTGCCTGGCAGCCGCAAGTCGTCGTCACCCTCGATCGGGCTTTCTTCGAGGGTTTGAAGGCAATGCCCACGTGGAACCAGGTTCTTGCCGTGAGGGAAGACAAAGTGTTCCTGGCGCCCAGCCTGCCATGGGGCTGGATTGATGCTCCGCCTTCCCTCAACCGGTTGATCGGCCTGCGCTGGCTGCTACAGACGTTCTATCCTGCCGAGGCCAAGCTGGACATGCGCGCCGACGCGCGGGAGTTCTATGACTTGTTCTACGGCGTGACACCAAGTGCCACCCAACTCGACCGGTTGTTGGGTGGCGCCGCGCACTAATACCCCGAAGGTTGCGCTGGTTTGGGGCGCTCTGCTCGTGATTCTGCTGGGCGCGGTGCTACTGGCTGTGATGCTGGGACCATACCCCGCAAAGCCGGGTGACATTATATCCGCGCTCCTGCACTGGAGCCGGCCGGTCACACCGGTCGACACTGTGCTGTTCCAGATCCGTCTGCCACGTGTCGCTGCAGCCCTGGCAGTTGGGGCAGCGCTCGCCGGGGCAGGTGCCAGTTACCAGACGCTATTCCGCAATCCGCTGGTGTCGCCTGACATTCTCGGCGTTTCGGCAGGGGCAGGATTTGGTGCCGTGCTTGGTATTTTGCTGTCGCTACCGGTAATCGGCATCCAGATGCTGGGATTCGCAGCCGGGCTTGCGACTGTTCTGATTGTCTATGGCCTCGCCCGTATGCTCCGCAGCCAGAATGAGGTGCTGGTCCTGGTATTGGCAGGCATCGTAGTCGGTGCGATGGCGGGTGCCGGTATCTCGTTGGTGAAAGTGCTGGCCGATCCTTACAACCAGCTCCCGGCGATCACCTTCTGGTTGCTCGGCAGTTTATCGGGCATCAAGGTGAGCGACGTGCAGATCGTCGTACCTCTGGTCATTGTAGGGCTTATACCTTTGCTGGCGCTGCGCTGGCGGATCGGAGTGATGTCAATGGGTGACGATGAGGCACGAGCGCTCGGCATCAATGTGCAACTCGTCCGTGCCGTGGTGATTGCGGCGGCGACGCTGATCACGGCAACGGCAGTCTCGGTGTCAGGCGTGATCGGCTGGATCGGGCTTGTTATCCCGCATATGGCCCGGCTGCTGGTCGGTCCACGATACGACCGCGTGCTGCCAACCTCACTCCTGGCAGGTGCAGCTTTTCTCGTGTTGATCGACACCGTCGCCCGCGTCGCCGCCAGAGTAGAAATTCTGCTTGGCCTGCTGACGGCCATTCTCGGTGCGCCGGTTTTTGTCTGGCTGCTCGCGCGCGGCCGGCGGATGTGGAGCTGACCGTGCTTGAGGCACGAGACCTCGCCGTCGGTTACGGGTCGCGGATCGTGTCGTCGGGCATCAATCTGACCTTGGCGCGAAGCGAGGTGCTTTGCCTGCTTGGCCCAAATGGAGCTGGCAAGACAACCCTGTTCAAGACGCTACTCGGGTTGATTCCACCCAAGGCCGGCGAAGTCCGGCTTGCCGGCCGTCCGATCGAAGCCCTGTCGCGCACCGAGATGGCGCGCACGATTGCCTATGTGCCGCAGGCCCAGGTGATGGAATTCGCCTATAGCGTTTTGGACCTCGTGCTCATGGGCCGTACTGCTCATCTTGGGCCCTTTGCCGCGCCGCGTGCCGTCGATCGCGATCGGGCAAGGGCAGCGCTCGCCGGCTTGGGCATCCTCGATCTGGCGGATGCCGATGCCAACCGGATTTCGGGTGGTCAGCGGCAGCTTGTGCTGGTGGCGCGGGCACTGGCCCAGGATGCGCCTTTTCTTGTGATGGATGAGCCTACGGCCAGCCTCGATCTTGCCAACCGCTTGCTGGTGCTCGATCGAGTACGGCGGCTGCGCGAACAGAACTTCGGCATCGTCTTGTCGACCCACGATCCGGACCAGGCACACGAGGTTGCCAACCGCGTGGCGATGATAGCCGGCGGTCGGCTCGCGGCTTATGGATCTCCTGAGGAGGCACTTACAGGCGAACGGCTATCGGCCGTTTATGGCGTCGCGGTCACGATCGAGCGAACGCCGAGCGGCCGTGCCGTGGTCGTACCCTTTGATCAGCAGGGAGAGGGGAGCGGCAACGAGGCGGCATTTCATTTGTAGCCATATTCATTGAATTGCGAGCGCACTTCCGCCGAATGGAGATAGGTAAGCAGTCGCTCTGCTGAATCCGCGTGCGGCGCGGCCATCGTGAGCGCGGCTGGATATACGATTGGCGGGTGACTAGCCTCGGGAAACGTGCCGAGCGCGCAGGCTCCCGAAACGCCCTTGATGTCTGTCCCGAACACCACGGCGGCCGGAGCATCTCCTCGCGCGACCATAGCTGCGGCGACCTGCGGATTTTCTACGATGGCGATCTTCGTGGCGACGCTGTGCCATAGACCGAGAGTTTCCAGGCTTGCCTTGGCATACCGACCGGCGGGGTGGTCGGCAGGGTTGCACATGCACAACGGACCGGTGCCGACGATCTGGGACAAAGGAAACCTATCGTCGATAACCGGCGGTGTTTCCGTTGTCGGCGAACCATGTCCTGCCAGGATCAAGACATTGCGAACGAGATCGGCACGGGTATGGCGGCGAATGAGCCGCTTCTCCGCCAGATAGTCCATCCATACCGGATCTGCCGCAAAGAAGATGTCTGCCGGTGCGCCATTCTCAATCTGCTTAGCAAGCGCCGGTGTTGGACCGTAGGCAACCGTGACCTCGGCGCCCTGCTTTGTCCGGTAAGCCGCTACGAGCGCATCGAGCGCTGGCTTCAACGTTGCCGCTGCGAAGACCAGCACGCCCCGTCCATCGCCATTTACGGCAGAGGGCTGCATGGTATGGTGCTGGGCGGCCGCGTTCCGCACCGCAGTCGTCAGGCCGACCAATCCGCCCAGCAGGGCTGTTAGAGCATTGCGCCGATCCATAAGCCGAAAACCCCGCAGAGGCTGCTACTTCCACGAAAATATAGCGCGTGTCTGACAGAAACATGCGCGTACTCCGACCATCACACGTCATGACGGTGCTTCTTTCATTATATCTCATTGAATATAATGATGGGTAGCGCCTGATAGAGCATGGAAATCCTGGATAAGTCCTGGACACCGGCCAATTGGCGCCATCACTCGGCGAGCGCCTCCTTGGTCCGGAGCCGGACTATAGCTGCCCATTTGTCCGGACGGCGAACTGCGGCCAATTTATCGAAATGAGTTGATGTGAGGATTGAGTGCGCCGCTTCCGCTCTATTGGGCGAGATGCATCTATTGCGTTTGCTCGCATGTACCGAGTTATCTTAGGAGACGAAGACCTGACGTCTCTTCAAAGCGCGTTCGTCGAGCGAGCGGTCGAGCGTAGGCAGGCCAAGAAATTCAGTGGTGCTCAAGCGAACAACCCATGACGTCGAGTGTGTCGAACTATGGGAGGCGCCTCGACTAGCGGTGTTTCTTAGATGCGGCATGGTAGTGTCAACTTTCGGTGGTTGCGGGCCCTGGATTTGAACCTACTGGAACTCTGACGGCAGTTGCCGTGAGCCTGGGCCAGAAGGTGAGCCAACGCCGCCAAGCCGAACGACTATCGTGGCCCCCGTCGCGACTGCTGCGATCGCACCAACGATGTATTGCCAGGGCGTTGATGTCATCACCAACGGCCAGACCTGCTGGACGAGACTGAACCCCGCGATTGCTGCCGGTATTCCAAACGCCATTCCGATCAGCCACCGAACGACGGGTGACCGGCCGGTGTGGAACGTCACTTTGCCTATCACGAACACCGCTAGGCCAGCCACGGAGCCGATCGCAAACGCGCCGACCTCACCGCTGCCTGCATGGATCGCCCAGAAGGCAACCCACACACCGACGGCGAAGGACACAATATAGACGGCGCAGAAGTAGAGCAGTGCGCAGAACATCTGGAGGGCCACCAGGCCGATCAAGCCAATCATCGCATCCTCCGTCGATGGACGATGTGGTGTCGCCGCCTCGCTGTTGCAACAACTTGAGATGGTATTCAGCACAGCCCGTGCCGCGGATGTGCGATGTGGCATGACTCAATTATCTCCAATGCATCGACTCCTGGCATGCCGTGCTTCAGTTGCGCCAACGCACGCTCTATCGCGCATCGCGCTCATGGAGCGAACGTGGGCGCAGATCCGCGCAGGTAAGGGCCGTTTTCTTCTCTGGCTGGTTCGATGATTCCTATCGCGGTCCGGCGGCGCGCCCGCTGCCCAGCAATCCAACCGGCCGCTCATGACCCCGACCCGTTTTCTAATCGGCCAGATCGCCATCGTCTTCGCCGTCGTGATCGGCGGCCTCTGGGTGGCCACGCAATGGGTGGCGGCCGAGCTCGCCTATCAGCCGCGCTTGGGCGATCCTTGGTTCACCGCACTCGGGTTGCCGGTCTACTACCCTTGGCGACTGTTTGAATGGTGGTACGCCTACGAAGGGTACGCGCCGCAGCTGTTCGACGAGGCAGGTGTCATGGCGGCGTCCAGCGGCTTCCTGGGAATCATCGTCGCCGTCATCGGCTCGCTGTGGCGCGCGCGGCAGGCACGGCTAGTCACCACCTATGGCTCTTCGCGCTGGGCGAGCCGACGTGAGATCGACCGGGCCGGCCTCTACCACCCTTCAGGTGTGTTCCTCGGCCGGCTGAACGACCGTTATCTGCGCCACGATGGGCCGGAGCACGTCATGGCCTTCGCGCCGACACGGTCGGGCAAGGGCGTGGGCCTCGTCATTCCGACGCTGCTGTCCTGGACCGAAAGTGCCGTCGTGCACGACATCAAGGGTGAAAATTGGCAGCTCACCGCCGGCTGGCGCAGCCGCTTCTCTCACTGCCTGATGTTCAATCCCACCGACCCGCGCTCGGCCCGCTACAACCCGCTCCTGGAAGTCCGCAAGGGACCGGATGAGGTCCGCGACGTCCAGAACATCGCCGACATCTTGGTCGATCCCGAAGGTGCCTTGGAGCGGCGCAATCACTGGGAGAAGACCAGCCACGCACTCCTGGTCGGCGCCATTCTGCACGTGCTCTACGCCGAGCCTGAAAAGACGCTGGCTCGCGTCGCCACCTTCCTGTCCGACCCGCAGCGCTCCTTCGAGCACACATTGCGGCGGATGATGGAGGCCAACCATCTCGGCAGCGCGCAGCAGCCTATCGTCCATCCCGTTGTCGCCTCGGCGGCGCGCGAGGTCCTGAACAAGTCGGAGAACGAACGCTCGGGCGTGCTGTCGACAGCCATGTCGTTCCTGGGCCTCTATCGCGACCCCGTGGTGGCCGCGACCACTGCCGCCTGCGACTGGCGGATCGCCGACCTGGTCGATGCCGAACGGCCGGTGACCCTCTATCTCGTCATCCCGCCCTCCGACATCTCCCGCACCAAGCCGCTGGTGCGGCTGGTGCTGAACCAAATCGGCCGGCGGCTGACCGAGCGCCTGGAGGGCGATCCCGGCAAGCGCCGCAGTCATCAGCTTTTGATGATGCTGGATGAGTTCCCGGCCCTTGGCCGCCTCGACTTCTTCGAGACTGCCTTAGCCTTCATGGCCGGCTACGGCATTCGCGCCTACCTGATCGCCCAGTCGCTCAACCAGATCTCCAAGGCCTATGGCGAGAGCAACGCCATCCTCGACAACTGCCATGTGCGCATCGCCTTCTCGTCCAACGACGAGCGCACCGCCAAGCGCATCTCCGATGCACTGGGCACGGCGACCGAGCTCAGGATGCAGCGTAACTATGCGGGGCACCGGCTGGCGCCCTGGCTCAGCCACATCATGGTGTCGCGCCAAGAGAGCGCGCGCCCGCTGCTGACGCCCGGTGAGGTCATGCAGTTGCCGGCCACCGACGAACTGGTGCTGGTCTCCGGCCTGCCGCCGATTCGAGCGAAGAAGCTGCGCTACTACGAGGATCGCAATTTCCTCGGCCGCGTACAGCCAAGCCCCACGTTGGTCGACAACGGCTATCGCGACCGACCGTCGCCGCGACCGGACGATTGGACAGGCCACGTGTGCGATACGCACGCCGCGTTCAAGGAGGCCAATCGAGACACGTTATCCTGGGAAGAGGAAGACGACGGTGGCCTGCAGCGAAACCGCAATCCCGATCTTGCCGAGACTGAGATTGTGCGTCCCATGGCGCCCGAGCATGAGACCGACCTCGGCTTAGCGGAAGACGATGACGCTGCTGGTGACACGAGTCTTGATCGCGCTCGTGCCTCACGCGCTGTCCGTCGCGCCTATGGCGTGAACCATGGCGAGGGCCGTCACCACCGTGGTGACGACCTTTTGCCATCCTTCTGAGGACCGATCGATGAAACGGC
This sequence comes from Pseudomonadota bacterium, assembly GCA_018242505.1. Taxonomy (GTDB): domain Bacteria; phylum Pseudomonadota; class Alphaproteobacteria; order Reyranellales; family Reyranellaceae; genus Reyranella. The sequence continues at coordinate 34,849 of JAFEBU010000030.1, read as the reverse complement.
GCCACGAGTTCTATCTCGACGCGGACGTCTCCGAGCAGCTGGCGGCGCTGGCGACCAAGCCCGGAGCCTCCAAGACCGCAATCATGAGCGATGCGCTTCGGGCCTACCTCGAGCGACGCGGGGCGAACGAGCTCGATCAGCGCTTCCGGGCTCGGCTCGACAGGCTGTCGATGCAACTGGGCCGCATCGAGCGCGACCAGCAGGTGATGGCCGAAATGCTCGCCCTGTTTGTGCGCTTCCAGCTCACCGTCACCGCACCGGTCCCCGACGCCGACCGCGCGGCCCGTGCTCTGGGCCAGGCCCGCTACGACTCCTTCCTCGAGCAGGTGAGTCGAAGGCTCGTGGGAGGCGCGGGCGCCATCGAGGACGTGCTGGCGCTGCGCCGGCCGGCGGAGAGCACCCCATGAGCAGCGCTGGTCACTCTGAAGCTCGTGGTCGCCGACGCGCGATGCTGCGCACCGCCATGGGCCCCGCTATTGCAGCGGCGTTCGCCGATCCAGGCGTGATCGAGGTCATGGTGAACCCCGACGGCAGCCTACGCCTGGATCGGCTGGGGGAAGGGAGGGTGTCGACTGGCACACGGCTGGCTGCGGCCGATGTGGAGCGCATCGTTCGCCTGGTCGCTTCGCACGTGCGCGTCGAGGTCCATGCGGACAACCCCATCGTCAGCGCCGAGCTGCCCGAGACGGGCGAACGCTTCGAAGGGGTTCTGCCGCCGGTCTCGGCAGCGCCATGCTTCTCCATCCGCAAGCCGGCCGCCAAGATCTTTACCCTCGATGACTATATCGCTGACCGGGTGGTCTCGCCGTTGCAGGCCGAGGCGCTGCGCAAGGCCGTCGCCAACCGGCACAATCTCCTGATCGCGGGCGGCACCAGCTCTGGCAAGACCACCTTGGCCAATGCGCTCTTGGCGGAAGTGGCGAAGCGCGATGAGCGGGTCATCCTGATCGAGGACACGCGCGAGCTCCAATGCGCCGTGCCCGACTGCGTGGCGCTAAGGACCAAGCTCGGCGTGGTGAGCCTGGCGGACCTTGTACGCTCGACCCTCCGGCTCCGACCCGACCGCATCATCGTGGGTGAGGTGCGTGGACCCGAAGCACTGGACCTCCTGAAGGCCTGGAACACCGGCCATCCTGGCGGCATCGCCACCGTCCACGCCAATTCCGCTCGCTCAGCCCTCTATCGGCTCGAGCAGCTGGTCCAGGAAGCCGTCCTGACCGTGCCGCGTCGCCTGATCGCGGAGGCGATCGACTACGTGGTGTTCATCCAGGGCCGGGGATCCGGCCGTCGCGTCGAGACCATCGCGGAGGTCACCGGCCTCGACACCAACGGCGACTACCAGGTCACTGATCTCTCACCCTCACGCCTTCACGCCCTTTGAGCCAAGGAGAGTTTAAATGCGCGTTCCCTTCTGCCGCCTCGAAACCATGACCGCACTGTTCACGCTGGCCCTGGTCGGTCCTGCCTACGCCGCCGGCTCCAACATGCCTTGGGAGCAGCCGCTGCAGCAGATTCTTCAATCTGTCCAGGGCCCGGTCGCCAAGATTGTCGCGGTGATCATCATCGTCGTCACGGGGCTCAGCCTTGCCTTCGGCGAGACCTCGGGCGGATTCCGGCGGCTGATCCAGATCGTGTTCGGCATCTCGATCGCTTTTGCCGCCTCGAGCTTCTTCCTCTCTTTCTTCTCCTTCTCGGGCGGCGCGTTGGTGTCATGAAGCTGGAAGGCTTCGAAGTGCCGCTGCATCGGGCTCTGTGTGAGCCGATCCTGCTCGCCGGCGCACCGCGCACCGTCGCCATCGTCAATGGCACGGTGGCAGCGGCCCTTGGCCTGGGGCTGCGCCTCTGGCTCGCCGGCTTGGTGTTGTGGGTGGTCGGCCATTCGCTCGCCGTCTTCGCGGCCAAACGCGATCCGCATTTTGCCGAGGTGCTGGCACGGCATCTGCGCCAGCGGGCGTGGTGGTCATGCTGAACCTTCCCGAGTACCGCCATCGCACCGACCGGCTCGCCGACCACCTACCGTGGGCGGCCCTCGTGGCGCCGGGCGTGGTGCTGAACAAGGACGGTAGTTTCCAGCGGACCTTCCGCTTCCGGGGCCCCGACCTCGAAAGCGCCACCGAAGCCGAACTTTTGGGCGCGACGGCCCGCCTCAACAACCTGCTGCGCCGCTTCGGTTCGGGCTGGGCCCTGTTCTTCGAGGCCGAACGCTTCGCGGCACCCGGCTACCCCGATTCGACGTTTCCTGACGCGGCCTCCTGGCTGGTGGATCGCGAGCGAAGGGCCGCGTTCGAACAACAGGCCGACAGCGATGAAGAGGGGAGGCGATCAGGCCCCTTCGAAAGCAGCTATCACCTCACTCTTCTATATCTGCCACCGGCCGACCAGGTGAGCAGACTCGCACGGGCTTTCCTCGAGACCGGGCAGCAGGAGCCACAACGGGATTGGCGGCACGAGCTTTTGGCGTTCATCGCCGAGACCGACCGAGCCCTAGACCTGTTGACCGGCCTGTTGCCGGAGGTCGAGGCCTTGGACGACGCCGGCACCCTGGCCTACCTGCACGCCACGATCTCGTCCCGCCGCCATCGCCTCGTCGTCCCCGACACCCCGATCTATCTCGATGGCCTGCTCGTCGACGAGCCGTTGACGGGCGGCCTCGAGCCGATGCTCGGCCAGCATCATTTGCGGGCAATCTCGGTGCTGGGGTTTCCCAGCAACACCCATCCTGGGCTTCTGGATGCCCTTAACCATCTGGGCTTCCCCTATCGCTGGACTACGCGCTTCCTTGCCTTGGACAAGACCGATGCCCGCCGCGAGCTCACGCGGCTGCGCCGCCAATGGTTCGCCAAGCGCAAATCGATCACGGCGCTGTTGCGCGAGGTTCTTTACAACGAACCCGTCCAGTTGATCGATTCAGACGCCGACAACAAGGTCTCGGACACAGACCTCACCTTGCAAGAGCTAGGCGGCGACCACGTGGCGTTCGGCTACCTCACCACCACCATCATCCTGCTCGATGAAGACCGGCAGGCGGTGGACGACAAGGTCAGGGCCGTTGAGCGCGCGGTAAACGGTGCTGGATTCACCACCATTCGCGAAAGCCTCAATGCCGTGGAGGCGTGGCTCGGCACCTTGCCCGGCCATGTCTACGCCAACGTCCGTCAGCCTTTGGTGCATACGCTCAATCTAGCCCATCTCGTACCTCTATCCTCGGTCTGGGCAGGGCCGGTGCGCAACGATCATCTCGGCGGGCCGCCGCTCTTCTATGCCGAGACCATCGGATCGACGCCGTTCCGGTTCTCGAGCCATGTGGGCGACGTCGGCCATACGCTGATCGTCGGACCGACCGGGGCGGGCAAGTCCGTGCTGCTGTCGCTGATGGCGCTACAGTTCCGCCGCTATCCCGACGCTCAGGTCTATGTCTTCGACAAGGGCAACTCCGCTCGCGCCGCCGTGCTCGCCATGGGTGGCGTGCATCACGTCCTGGGGACCGACGGCTCGCTGGCCTTCCAGCCGCTGGCCCGCATCGACGAACCCGCCGAAGCGAGCTGGGCGGCCGAGTGGATTGCGACTCTGCTCACCCATGAGAAGGTCAACGTCGCCCCGGAGGTGAAGGAAGCCGTCTGGAGCGCCTTGCAGAACCTCGCGTCCGCGCCGGCGGACGAACGCACGCTCACGGGACTGTCAGTCCTCCTGCAATCCAATGCGCTCAAGTCGGCACTGCTGCCCTACACCTTGGAAGGGCCGTTCGGCCGGCTGCTCGATGCGGCACAGGATCGGCTGGCGCTGTCGGACGTCCAATGCTTCGAGACCGAGGCGCTGCTGCACGAATCAGCCGCCGTTCTGCCGGTGCTGACCTATCTCTTCCATCGGCTGGAGGAACGGTTCGATGGCCGCCCCACGCTGCTCGTCCTGGACGAGGCCTGGGTCTATCTCGACCAGCCCCTGTTCGCGGCTCGCATCCGCGAATGGCTAAAAGTGCTGCGCAAGAAGAACGTCGCGGTGGTCTTCGCCACCCAGTCGCTGGCCGATGTCATAGGCAGCAGTATCGCGCTGGTCCTGATCGAGAGTTGTCCGCAACGCATCTTCCTGCCCAACGATCGCGCGATCGAGCCGCAGTCGCGTGCCGCCTACGAAAGCTTCGGCCTCAACGACCGCCAGATCGAGATCCTGAGCCGCGCGACGCCCAAGCGGCACTACTACCTCAACTCCCGCCGCGGCAACCGACTCTTCGAGCTGGGCTTGGGACCCGTGTCCCTCGCGCTTTGCGGCACCTCCGAACCCGCGACTCAAACTCTCATCGATCGTTTGCTGGAAGAGGGCAGTGATCGTTTTGCCCGTCGATTTCTATCAGCTCGCGGCCTCGATTGGGCGGCCGAGCTCTTGGAGCAATTCCCCTCACAAGCCACGGAGCTGTCGCCATGACTCGGTTCGTGCGTGTTGTTGTGCTTGCCATCGCCGCTACCGCTTTCGGCGTCAGCTTGCCCGCAAGGGCACAGCTAGCGGTGTTCGACTCTCAGAACTACGCCGAGAACATCCTACAAGCGGCGCGCCAGCTGCAACAGGTCAATAACCAGATCCAATCGCTGCAGAACCAGGTCGTCATGTTGCAGAACATGGCCAAGAACCTGGCGAGCCTCAACGTCTCGCAGCTCAACTCTATGGTCTCGGCGCTCTCCAACATCGGCGGGCTGATGAACCAGGCGCAGGCCATAAATTTTAACGTTGGCAGCACGCAGGGATCGTTCAATCAGCTGTTCCCGCGGCAATACGGCACCTCGGTCTCCACCACCCAGATTCTGGCCGATGCGACCCAACGTTGGCAGGCTGCGAGAGCCGCCTTCAGCCAGACGATGCAGGTCCAGTCCCAGGTCGCCCAGAACGTCCAGGCCGATACGACCACGCTCTCCTCGCTGGTAACCGCCTCGCAGGGCGCCGTCGGCAATCTGCAGGCCCAGCAAGCGGTCGCTCAGTTGGTCGCGCTCTCGGTCAAACAGCAGCTCCAGGCGCAGGATCTCATGGCGGCTCAATACCGCGCCACCGCTCTCGAGCAGGCCCGCCAGGCCGAGGCCGAGGAAGCTGGTCGTGCCGCCTTCGCCCAGTTCGTCGGCACGAACTCAGCCTACACCGCGCAATAGCTCTCGTTAGGGAAGAGCCCTTGGACAACCTCAACGTCATCGACCGCTTCCTGAGCGTGTTCGTCGCCTACATCGACAGCGGCTTCGGCCTGCTGAACGGCGACGTGGCGGCGTTGACTTCCGTACTGGTCGTCATCGACGTCACACTCGCCGGCGTTTTCTGGGTGTTGGACGGTGAGGCCAACGTGCTCGCCCAGCTGCTGCGCAAAACGCTCTATGTCGGCGCGTTCGCCTTCATCCTGAACAATTTCTCGACCCTGGCGAACGCCATATTCACCTCCTTCTCGACCCTCGGGCTGCACGTCACCAACAACGGGCTGAGCGCCCAGGACCTGATGCGCCCCGGAAAGCTGGCAGGCGTAGGCTTCCAGGCCGCATGGCCGCTCCTGCAGCAGGCCGGATCGATGATGGGCTTCACCAGCGTGTTCGCCAACTTCGTCATCATCCTGGTCCTGCTGTTTGCCTGGGTCGTGGTCGTGCTGTCCTTCTTCATCCTGGCGGTTCAGCTCTTCGTCACGGTGATCGAGTTCAAGCTGAGCACCCTGGCGGGCTTCGTCCTGGTGCCCTTCGCGCTCTGGACCAAGACCGCCTTCCTGGCCGAGCGTGCGCTGGGCCACGTGGTCGCCTCGGGCGTCAAGGTGATGGTGCTTGCCGTCATCGTCGGCATTGGCGCCAGCTTCTTTGGCGACTTCACCAACGCCCTGCAAGGCACGGTGACCCTTGCACAGGCCATGTCGCTGGTGCTGGCGTCCATCGCCCTGTTCGGGCTTGGCATATTCGGGCCCGGCATCGGTGCCGGTCTCGTCTCGGGCGGCCCTCAGTTGGGCGCAGGAGCAGCGGTCGGCACCGGCAGTGCGCTGGTATCGGGCGCCATGCTCGCCGGTGGTGCCGCTTGGGGCGCGGCTCGACTCGCCGGTGTCGGCGGCCTCACCGCGGTTCGGGCCGCGACAGTGCTGGGGTCTCGCTCGTCGTCCGGATCATCCGGTCCGTCGACACCCAGCGGCCCAAGCCCTTCGGGCGCGCCACCAGCAGGGGAAGGACCATCACCTCGAGTCGGCGCTGAACCCGGCTGGGCGCGCCAGCTGCGCGCGGCGCGGCGTCGGCGCCATGCCCGAACGATGGGCCAGGTTCTGCGCGACGGCGACAAGCCCGGCTCGGGCCTGCCAATCGATCTCGGAGAGTGATCCATGCAGTTGTTCCGACGTCCCGTGCAACGCTACGGCCTGACCCCGGAGCCAGCCACACCGTATCAACGGGCGGGACAGCTCTGGGACGAGCGCCTGGGCTCCGCCCGTGTGCAGGCCCACAACTGGCGGCTGATGGCCTTCGGCTGCCTGACGCTGGCCGTCGGCCTGGCCGGAGGTGTGCTCTGGCTTGGCATGCAAAGCCGAGTCGTGCCGTATGTCGTCGAGGTCGACAGGGAAGGGCAGGTCCACGCCGTTGGGCCTGCGATCACGCCCTACAATCCGACCGACGCCCAGATCGCCTTCCATATCAGCCGGTTCATCACCGACCTGCGTTCGCTTTCCATCGATCCTGTCGTCGTACGGCGCAATTGGCTCGAGGCCTACGATTATGTAACGGAGCGGGCCGGCGCACTGCTCAGTGACTACGCGCGTGCCAACGATCCCTTCAAGTCGATCGGTGAGCGCTCGATCTCCGTGCAGGTCACCAGCGTCGTGCGGGTCTCCGATCAGTCCTTCCAGGTGAAATGGACGGAGCAGGCTTACGAGCACGAGAGCCTCGCAAGCACCGAGCGCTGGACTGCCATCCTCACCATCGTCGTGCAACCGCCGCGCAGCGCCGAAACGGTGCGCAAGAACCCACTCGGCATCTACGTCAATGGACTGAGCTGGTCGCGTGAGCTCAACCCCGGAGAGGCACCATGACATATTTGATCAAGTCGATGTTGTTTCTTTCCGCTTCAGCCTTGGTTCTGGCGGCTTGTGCGGCCAAGACCCCGCCGCCCTCGATCGCCTATGACACGGCTTCCTTCGCGCCGGCGACGCTTCAGCCCGACCCGCCCAAGCCGGTCAAGGTCGTCAAGGTTCCCGTGCCGTTGCCTCTACCCGGGCAGCTCAAGCCCGCACCATCCGCAGCCACGGCCGATACACGGCCGCCGGCGGCGCGCGTCGAGGCCGCCAACCAGGCCGCTTTGCGCGAGCCGACCAAGGACGGCTACGTCAATGCCATCCAGGTCTATCCCTTCACCGAAGGCGCACTCTATCGCCTCTATGCCGCTCCTGAGGAGGTGACGGACATCGCTCTGCAGCCGGGCGAAAATCTTGTCGCGATTTCTTCGGGGGATACCGTGCGCTGGGTCGTGGGCGACACGCTGAGCGGCACCGGCGCCTCAAAGCAGGTCCACGTGCTGGTCAAGCCCTTCGCGGCGGATCTCAGGACCAATCTTGTCATCACCACCGATCGGCGCGCCTACCACATCGCCATGGAAAGCACCGAGAAGACCTCGATGGCGGCCATCTCCTGGACCTACCCTCAGGATGCCCTCCTGGCGCTGCAAAAGCAGAATGCACATGCTGAAGCAGCCGCCCCGATTGCCAGTGCCATCGCACTGGAGAATCTGCACTTCCGCTATGAGATCACGGGCGATCGGCCACCGTGGCGGCCGCTGCGCGCGTTCGACGACGGATCGAAAGTGTTCATCGAGTTCCCCGCTCGCCTCGACCAGGGCGAGGCACCGCCCTTGTTCGTGGTCGGTGCCGATGGTGACAACCAGCTCGTCAATTACCGTGTCCGCTACAACTACTACATTGTCGACCGCCTGTTCGCGGCGGCTGAGCTCCGACTCGGCACGAAGTCGCAGCAGGTGGTGAGGATCAGTCGGACCGACGTCACGCCGTCTGCCGCAAAGCACGCGAATGCCCGGCGATGAGCATGAGTGATGATCCTGGCCATGAAAGCCCGACCAAGGCCGATCCCGCGGCATTCGTGCTGCGGGCGCGGCCGCGGCGCATCATCCGATTCCGACGGCGGCGGATTGTTGCCTTGGCCGGTCTGCTTTGCCTTGCTCTGTTCGCGGCCCTCTGGGTCGCTCTCTACGGCTCGAATTGGATGCCGCATATCGGAGATCAGGACATCGCTGGCGGGAACCGCAAGTCGGCACCCGACAGCCTGTCGGCACTGCCGGGCAGCTACGACCAGATCAAAAAGCCGGTACCGCAGCTCGGACCACCATTGCCGGGCGATCTCGGGCCCGCTGTCGTCCAGAAGGAAAAGAGCTTGGGCATCGCGCCCGTCCTCCGTCCCAATCCCGAGGAGGATGCCGAGCGCGCCGAGCGCATGCGGCTCGCCCAGCAAGCCCGCCAGGCCAAGGAAGCGGGCGTCATGTTCCAGCTCTCACACGCAGCCACGATGACCGAAAGCATGAGCCCCTCAGCCTCGGCACCAACAGCTGGACTGCCGCCGGTATCCAACTCAGCTGCGAGCCCTGATCGTCGGTTGGCGTTGGATCCTGATCGCGACCAGAACGACCAGCAGCGCAAGCTCGACTTCGTGAACCAGCAGACCGAGCAGCGCATCTACAACCCGCATGCCCTGCAGAATCCGATCTCACCGTATTTGGTGATGGCCGGAAGCCTGATCTCCGCGAGCTTGTTGACCGGCATCAATAGCGATCTGCCGGGACTGGTCGTGGCTCAGGTAACCGAGAACATCTACGATACCGTGACGGGCCACATTCTGTTGATCCCACAAGGATCGCGGCTGGTCGGCTCTTATGACAGCGTGGTGGCCTTCGGCCAAAGCCGGGCGCTCTTGGTCTGGCAGCGCATCATCATGCCGAACGGTACGTCGATTCAGATCGACAATCTGCCGGCCACCGACCAGGCGGGATACGCCGGCCTCGAGGACCAGGTCGACTATCACACCTGGACTTTGCTCAAGGGAATCGCTCTTTCGACATTGCTAGGAGTCGGCGCGCAGATCGGATTTAGCAGCGCTCAAAGCGATCTGGTGCAGGCCGTCCGCGAGTCGACCCAGCAGAGCGTTAACCAGGCGGGCCAACGCATTGTGCAGAAAGACCTCAACATCCAGCCGACCATCACCGTGCGGCCCGGTTGGCCCCTGCGCGTGATCGTGCACAAGGATCTGATCCTGCGACCCTACCGGGGATGAAGGAGGAGACCATGATCACTCTCAAGCTCGGCAAGCTGCCGGATCGCACTCCGGTTCGACTGATGATCATCGTTACGCCTGGCCTCAACCGCGCTCTTCAGGCCTACGCTGAGCTCTATCGAGAGACCTATGGTCAGGCTGAGGCGGTGACCGAGCTCATTCCCCATATGCTGGAAGCCTTTCTCGCCAGTGACCGGACATACGCCAAGACTCTGAAGAATCGAACTAAAGCAGCGACTTTGGGTCGATCGACGACACAACGCGACGCCGAAGGTGCCTGATGCAATCAGACCAGCTTACGCCGCTGACAGCGCGAGGCTGAGGAGAAAAAAGATGGCCATCATCGGCATGTTCACGCCGTCCAGAGAGGGTGGATGGATCGGCCGTATTCGCACCCTGACCGTCAATAGCAAGATCCGCCTGGTTCCCAACGACAACCGCCATGGCGATCATTCACCAAACTATCGAATATATGTAGGGGCCAGCGAGATCGGCGCTGCTTGGCATGGCCGGCCAACCAATGGCCGCCCTGGTAGATACCTTCACGTGCTTCTGGATGATCCCAGCCTGTCAGAGCCGCTAAGCGCCGCAATGATTGAGGCTCCAGATGGTTTATCCGCCCGATTACTGTGGGGGAGACGACGACCGTAAGCCAGCTCGGCGATCCAGCGGCCGCAGCCCGCACTTCGCTGCCAAGCTTGCTGTTGAGTCGACATGGCAAAACGCAAGACGGAACCATGCTGAACGTCAAGACCTGAGCCGACGCAGCTTAGCCTGCTAGTGCATCTTCAGTTTCGAGGCAGCCAGTCGTCCAACCGCTTGCTGGATTGTACGAACTTCAAGCTTCGCTTTGGCATTCTCGAGATGAAAGGCAACGGTCCGGCGCTTGATCCCCAGAATCACACTGGTGTCCCAGGCGCTCTTGCCGAAGGCGGCCCACTGCAAGCTTTCAAGTTCTCGACGGGACAATAAGACACCATCAACATGTCGGTCGGTGACAATCTTTCGACGAGCGTGGACGTGGAAACACATGGCCATGAACTGCAGGACCCGACCGTTGCGCTCGATGCAGCGCCCAAATGTCGGCTCCCTTTCCGGCGAAGCGAAGGTCAGCGCAGCAACTGGACCACGGTTGTCATGGATCGGAATCGTGTAGCCATGGCGAATCCCAAAGAAAGCGGCTTGTTCGAAAAGCTCTCTTTGCTCCTTGGACAAGGTTGCGGGGCCAATGTCTCTACCCCACTCAAAGGGCTCTTGTTCTGCAATGGCCTGCACGATGACAGGATCCAATAATTCATAGTGCCTTTCCAAATAGTGAGTCGTCCAGGCTGCCGGATAGTTGGAAATGAGCCGTGCTTTCGCGCGGGGATAGTTTGATACGACGAGATAGGCGAAGCACGACAAGTCGAGTGCTGTCGCGGTGAATTCCATGGTCGTGCGGAGGCCTTCTTCGTCCGAACTCTCCGCTAGACCATCAATAAAGGCCTGGAAGATCCGGTGCATGGAAACAATCAGTTGGCTATGTGCAATCCATCTCCTCAAATGGAGCGCAGTATCAATAAAGCGACGCGATCCCTAATCTTGGATGACACTTGGCTTGCGCGAAGACCGGGTGCAAAAGGCTGTTCGCTTGAGCGGCAACAAGACCGTTACGCGAAGGCCTGTGCGATCTGTTGCCACGATATTCTCCACAGTGATCGTACCAGATAAGTTGTCGACGGTACGTCGCACGATCGATAGTCCAAGCCCCGAGCCCTCCTCCTTGGCATGCGTGCCGCGGTAGAATGGCTCGAAGATTCGGGCAAGCTCACCATTTGATATCCCGGGCCCAGTATCTTCGACCCGAAAGATGGCGTGATTGCCTTCTCGACTGAGATTGATGTCGACGCGTCCCCCTTCGGGAGTGTAACGCAAGGCATTGTCCACGACGTTCCGAAACAACGCGTTCAGTGCAGTTGGGTCCGCCAGGATCTCGATCTTCTCGATCCGCTCGCACCCAAGGTCTATAGATTTGGCTTGTGCTTGAGGCAGCAAGTCAGCCACGACCTCCTTGAGGACCGAGTCGAGTTCGGTGCGCAAAGCGCGGGGAATACTGTCACTTTCCTGCCTTGCCAGGACGAGGAGCTGTTCGAGCAAGTGGCCGGCTCTGCGAATGCTGGTCTTGAGCATGGCGAGACGTTCGAGCCCTTTGGGCGTGACCGAGAGGTCGAGATTCTGGGCGTGCAGGCTCAAGGCCGTAATAGGCGTCCGTAGCTCGTGTGCGGCGTCGGCGACGAACCGGCGCTGTTGCTCGAACATCATCCCAATGCGATCCAGAAGCCCGTTGATCGACCAGACAAACGGGCGCATCTCCTGGGGTATGCCGTCGAGCGGCAGCTTCGCAAGATGATCGGAGGTCCTGACATTCAGTTGGGTCGCCAGCTTTGCCACGGGACGAAAGCTGTGGGCGATAACGACGGCGACCAGGATCATAAGACAGGGAATAAGGGCCGCAATGGGCAGAAAGGCGCGTAGAGCATCGCCATGGGCGATCTCGTCGCGATAGGATGTGCGCTGGCTGACTGCAATGCGGCTGCCATCAGACCGGGTCAACACCAAGACGCGCCACTGGCTGTCTCCCCTGGAAAGGGTTTGCAGTCCGTTCGGAAGATTCGCAGCGAGCATGGGCAAATGGAGTTTGCTCTGTGGGTCAGAAACGGTCTCAAGTTCTTCAATCAGGACCTGGTCTTCGGCTTCGACGCCAGCGGGAACGCCGATGTCTGGCCGGAGCCGGTCGCGAACGGCCAGCGCTCCGACTTGTTGGAGAATGGCATCCTGCAACTCGATCGCCTCGTCGTACGACCATAGATATACAAGAGCGCCCGCGCCCATTCCCGCCAGAACAACGACGACAGCCAATCCCAGAAACAGCCGACCGCGCAATGATCTGATCATGAAGGTCGATCCACCATCCACCCAATTCCCCTGACGTTGCGAATGACCGTGGCGTCCAGCTTCTTGCGGACCGAATAGATTAGAAAGTCGATTGCGTTGCTTTCGACTTCCTCGTTCCAACCATAAATATGACGCTCCAGATCCTCACGCGAGAGGATGGTGCCAGGGCGCGCAAGAAGCGCTTGCAACAGGGCGAACTCGCGTGCGGTCAACTGGGCCGTCTTGCCGGAATGGCTCGCTGCACGGGTAGCAGGGTCAAGACTGGTCTTGCCGTTGCTGAGGGTCGGCGATGCGCCGCTGCCCTGGCGCCGAAGAACCGCCCGCATCCGGGCCAGCAATTCGCCGATCTCGAAGGGCTTAACGAGATAGTCGTCGGCACCAAGGTCGAGCCCCTTGATCCGGTCATCGACACCATCCCTGGCCGTCACGATGATGGCAGGCAGTTGTTGGCGATGACGGCGAAAGCGTCGCAGTATGTCCAGTCCGTCGGGCGGCGGCAAATTGAGATCGAGCACGGCAAGATCGTAAACTTCGTCCTCTGCTGCCGCGATCGCCGTTTCGCCGTCGGTCACCCAATCGACAGCGTAGGCCGCATCCTTGAGGGCCTGCGCCATCGCGGCGCCGACCATGCGATCATCCTCGACCAGTAGAATCCGCATCAATGTACCCGCGGAAGGCGAAGTTGTTAGAGAGGACTGCCTCCAAAGGTGCTGGTTGCCCTTCTGAGGCCTGTCCGATCAGTCGGCTTCCTTGTCGTCATCGTCGCTGTCCGCCTTGTGCTCTTTGGTGGCGATGACGGTACCTTTATCGGCATCGATTCTCACGTCGAAAACCTTTGCGCCGGCCACGACTTTGATTTCGTACTCACCCGGCGAACCATTCTCCGTCTCGAAGTCCGCGCGGACGGCTTTGCCCTGTAAATGCTGCTCGGCGGTCGCGATGGCATCCCTCAACGGAATTTTGGCGGATGCTGCGGTAGCCATTTCGTTCGACTCGGCTCTGTCGGTGGGTTGGCCTGCCTCGACCTGGACTACGGGTCCCAGTGAGGCAAGGATCGCAGCCGTGCTGACAATGACGATTGTACGAAACATGGGTCTTTCTCCGTCGGCTCAAGAAGTCGAGAAGATCATTCCTTTCCAGACTTAGTGGCGGCTTAGCGTCCGCAGGTGACCTGAGAAGAATGTTGCCCTCTAAGGCAACGCTAAGTCGACTCCGACACATTGAGGCAGCGGTGGAAGGGGCGGCCCTCTCCTCGCACTTTGCGGACTTCCGCCTTGTCGCCATGCAGGGAGATCTCACGGTGAATCTGTCCACCAATCCGCCACGTGTCGATATGTTGAACAAGGTCCCCCCTGTCACACTGGCATTCTGGATCATCAAGATCATGTCGACGACAGTCGGTGAAACCGGTGCCGACTATCTGGCCGTCCATGTCGGTATCGGGACAGCCATCACGACGGCGGTGATGGTGGTCCTGCTGATCGGGGCCTTGCTGATGCAGCTTCGGACGCGGCGTTGCGTGCCTTGGATCTACTGGTCGGCGGTGGTGCTCGTCAGCATTGTCGGCACCCAGATCACCGATGCCCTGACCGATGGGTTGGGGGTCAGCCTTTACGTCAGCACGGTGGCTTTTGCAGCGGCATTGGCGGTGACATTTGTACTTTGGTACAGCGTTGAACGCACACTCTCGATTCAGGCGATCACTACGACTCGACGCGAGCTCTTCTACTGGGCAGCGATCCTGTTGACTTTCTCACTCGGAACGGCAGCGGGCGATCTCGCAACAGAGGCATTCGGGCTTGGCTTCACCGTCGGCACCCTCATTTTTGCGACGCTGATTGCCGTCAGTGCACTCGCATACGCCTTGGGAGCAAATACGGTCCTGACATTCTGGGTCGCGTACATCCTCACGCGGCCGCTCGGCGCGTCGTTTGGCGATCTGGTTGCACAGGCCCACGAATATGGTGGCCTCGGGCTCGGTACGGTCTACACGAGTCTCGCGTTCCTGACAGTCATCATCGCCCTGGTGGCGATGACCACTTTTTCGAATGACGAGCGAAGCCCGTTGACTGGCGATAGGGCGTAGGTGCCAGCTTCGTTGGATGCGCAGGCCTTCAGACTATCCGAAGGTTTGCCTAGGCGAGCCGCATGATCTCGATGGCCGGCGGGCTCAAGTTCTGGAGAGGCAATTTCAAGGATTGATCGAATGGACCTGGCGTTGATCTGGAAGACGCTGGTGATCGGCGTCGTCGAAGGTCTTACCGAATTCCTGCCGGTGTCCTCGACCGGTCATATCATCCTTTCGGAAGTGGTCCTCGATTTCAAAGGCCCGCCCGGCAAGGTGTTCGACATCGTGATCCAGCTTGGTGCGATCCTGGCCATCTGCGTGCTCTACCGCGCCAAGGTCTGGGCAACCGTGATTGGCACGCTGAACCGGGAACCAAAGGCGCTGCGTTTCGCCGGCGCCGTGCTGATCGCTTTCCTGCCTTCCGCCGTGGTGGGGGTGATCGCCTTCAAATACATCAAGCAGCTTCTCGAAAGCCCCATGGTGGTGGCCGTCGCGCTGATCCTCGGTGGTATCGCAATCCTGGTGATCGAGCGATTGGTGCAGCGGCCGCGCATCAAGTCGGTCGACGACGTCGACTTCAAGACGGCGTTCTGGATCGGCGTTTGCCAGTGCCTCGCCATGATTCCGGGCGTGTCACGCTCGGGCGCGACCATCATGGGCGCACGGGCTTTTCGCGTGGACCGTGCGACTGCGGCGGAGTTCTCTTTCTTCCTCGCCATGCCGACCATGATCGGCGCGGCTTTCTACGACCTCTACAAGAATTGGCAGGATCTGAGCTGGAATGGCAGCGCAATCATCGCGCTGGGATTCATCGCTGCGTTCTTCTCCGCGCTGGTCGTCGTCGGTCCGTTCGTACGGTTCATCAGCCGGCACGGATTTGCCGCTTTCGCCTGGTATCGCATTGCAATCGGTGCGCTGGCGTTGGTTCTCTTGCTCCTGCATTGACGCTTTCGGCACGGCTGAATGTCGGCGATGCGCTACCGCCTTGGCAATGAGCTGCCCTCTATTTCGGCCAACAACTCATGATCTCGAATGATTTCGCGAGAGAGTTGTTGACGCCAGGATCGACTGCGATCCGATCATTCTCGTTATCGACGCGATGGCAATCCCATCGCGTCTGCCGGCGGCAGAAGCGAAACGTAGCCCCTCTAAGGCAACGCTAAGTCGGCTCCGACAAATTGCCGGTCGCTGGGAAAGGCGTTGGCATGTCGCAAGTTTTTGCTCGCCAAGGAGGGTTCAAGGTCAAGCGTTCGGTCAGGCCGCCGCTCGCGATGTGTTTGCCCGACCGTGTGCCTTAGTGACGGTCGCTAAATTCACGAGACGAGTGAAGCTCGCCCAGCAGAAAGGGGATCCGATCGAGCGTTTGAGAACACGATGAACAATTGATGATAGAGGAGAGTGTTCATGTCTAAACACCGTGCGATTGGCAGGAGAATATTTACGGCAATGATCGTTGGGCCATTACTCAGCGTGACCGGCTTTTCGATCACAAGCAATGCTGAACCTGCCTCGAAACTCGGTGACTTATCCAAGTTCAGGACAATCGTCGTCGACACCAGCGCCCTCGTGGACAAGGGAGATCTCGCCGGGGCGAAGACCCGCATCAAAGACCTCGAGACTACCTGGGACGACGCGGAAGCCGGTCTTAAGCCACGTGCGCCGGCAGACTGGCATACAGTCGATAAGGCAATCGATCGGGCCTTGGCAGCGCTGCGTGCCCGGACCCCCGAAGCCGGGGCTTGTCGGCAAGCGCTGTCGGACTTGCTGGTCACTATGGACCGGCTCAGTGGCAAGCCGTGAAAGCCGCCGAAAGTGAGGGGCTAGAGGTTACCTGCCATTCAGGGGCGCGCTTGTGGCTCGCAGAATGTACCTTTGGGGACGATTAGATGAGAGCCAGCTCTGGCGTCCACCTTAGGCCCGCGCTGGCGAAGGCGACCATTGCGCTCCTGGTCACCTCTTGCGCGCACTACGAACCATTGCCACTTCCGCCGAATGCGGATCTCGTGGCAGCAGCATCGGCTTTGCGTGTGCCGCCCGAAGACATGCCGTTGCCTGTTTTCGGGTCGCACACCTTCAATCCAAGCCAACCCTTCGACATGGATGAGATCGGTATGCTGGCCGTTGCCAACAATCCCGATCTCAGGGCGGCACGACGAAAGGCGGGGGTGGCTCATGCGCAAGCGTTCGCTGCAGGGATTCTTCCCAATCCACAGATGCCATTCAACTACGGCGTTCTTACGGGTGGGCCCGGCGTCATCGACGCCATAAGTTCCGGTCTGTCCCAGGACATAATACCGCTTCTGACCCGCTCCGCTCGTGTGCGCTCTGCGAAGGCGAGCGAACAGAGTGTCAGGCTCGATCTTCTCTGGCAGGAATGGCAAGTCGTCAGTCAATCTCGCCTGCTCTTCGTCGCCGCCGTCGAGCTCCAGCGGGTACGGTCGATTCTCGAGGAGACACGCACTCTCCTCGCCGGACGATACCAAAGATCGGCCGCCGCAATGCGCCGAGGGGATGAAACGTTGCCAACCGTTGTGAGCGATCTTACGGCTCTCAAGGCCGTCGAGACTCAGATCAACGACACCGATCAACTGATCTTGAAGAACCGTCACGACCTGAATGCCCTTCTCGGGCTCAAGCCCGATGCCGGGTTGCCATTGACGGATTCTCTCGACGTCTCGCCAATCGACATCCAGAAACTGACAGGGGCGCTAGACAATCTCGCTCAGCGGCGACCGGATCTATTGGCGCTAAAAGCTGGCTACGAAGCCCAGGAGGAAAAGCTTCGCGAGGCCGTGCTGCGACAATTTCCTGCGCTCAACATCGGCGTTATAAAGGCCCGCGACACGACCGAAGTCTATACGACGACGCTCGGCATCACGATCAGCCTGCCGATCTTCGATCGCAATCAGGGCAACATCGCGATCGAGAAAGCTACCCGGCAGCGACTAAGAGACGAGTATCAGGCGCGCCTTGATGCCGCCTATTCAGCGGCCGAGCGCTTGGTCAGCGAGCAGCAACTCCTGGAAGCGCAATATCAGTCGGTCAACGAGAGCGTCACCCAGATCCGTCGGGCCGTAACTGTTGCCGACACCGCCTACAGCACCGGCAACCTCGATGAACGCAGCTGGGTTGATCTCCATTCATCCTTGCTGGCGAAGCGTCTCGAGGCACAGAGGCTCGAACGCACGGTGCTTGAGCAACGCATCAACCTGCAAACTTTGATCGGGACGAATCTGCCGGTTCGCTCGTCGCAGAAGCCCGGAGGTGAATAGTGCGCCCAGTCCGGATGGCAGTCGCGCTCGTGGCAACCCTGCTTTCGCCGGCAATCCAGGCGCAGCCGGCGCAAAGCGTCGCCGTGAAAACCGCAGCGCTCATTCAGCAGACGTTGACGGATACCATCGACGGATTTGGAACGGTGAGCGCGAGCGACACCGCGTTGACGGACCTCAGTTTCTTTCATGCAGGACAAATCTCGCAGCTCCACGTCCGGCAGAGCGAAACGGTCCATGCCGGGCAACCGATCATCGAACTCACCGCCGATCCTGCTACGTTGCTAAGCTACGAAAAAGCCCGGGCCACCCTCGACTTCGCCAACCGCGATCTCGAACGGATGCGGACGCTTGTGCTCCAGCAACTGGCGACAAATGCGCAGCTTGCAGCCGCGCAAAAAGCGGCCGCAGACGCCGAAGCAGCTCTGGCCACTGAGCGCAGGCTTGGCAATGACCAGCGTACGGAAATCGCGCGAGCCCCCTTCGACGGTTACGTCGTCAGCATAAGCGTTGCACCTGGCGATCATGTCGCCGCCGGGGCACCCGTGCTCAAACTCGCGCGCACGGATCAAGGCGCACATGTATTGATGGGGCTTGAGCCGGAAGATGCGCGTCGTGTCAGGTCTGGCATGACAGCCCATGCCGCGCTTGTTTTTGCGCCGGATCAGCAGTTTCAAGGCAAGGTTCAGTCTATCGCGGGCGCGATGAACCCGACGACCAAGCGAGCTGACCTTTGGATCAATCTTCCCGACGCAGCCGTGGTGCTGCCGGTAGGCTCTGCGGTCACCGTTAAAATTGACGTCGCCACACGGACGGGCTGGGTCGTGCCACGTCAAGCCGTGCTGCACGATCGGCAAGGCGACTATGTGTTCCAGATCGCGAACGGTAAGGCACGACGGATAGCAGTCAAGGTCGGGCTGGGGACCGACCATCTCACCGAAATATCCGGGTCTCTCGATCCCAGCCTACGGATCGTGGTTCTCGGCAACTACGAACTTCAGGACGGCATGGCCGTTCGAGAAGAAACCACAAAAACCGATGCAAAGCTGGACCCCGTGCAATGAAGGATTGGATCGCGCATCACCGGCGGTCGTTGCTGCGTCTGCTGCTGTTGCCGGCGATCGCCGGTCTTGCGGCGGCGGTGTCTCTGCCGGTGACGCTCTTTCCTAACGTCGCGTTTCCCCGTGTGCGCCTCACCCTCGACGCGGGCGATCGACCTGCCGAACAGATGGCCCTGCAGGTCACCACCCCCGTGGAGCAGGCCGTGCATGGCGTACCGAACGTGGTCGATGTCAGGTCGACGACGAGCCGTGGCACAGCCGAACTTTCCATCTTCTTCAATTGGGGTACCGACATGGTCGCCGCGACCCTGCAGATCGATGCCGCGATCGAGCAGATCAGGTCTCAACTGCCGCCGGGCACGATAAGCACCACACGGCGTATGGATCCAACGGTCTTTCCGATCATCGCCTACAGTCTCACCTCGGCCAACGTCCCGCTCACAAAGCTTCGCGATCTCGCACTCTACCAACTGCGGCCTCTCCTGGTCAGCGTTCCGGGGGTGGCCAGGATCGGGGTTACGGGTGGTAGTGACGAGGAATACCACGTGCTCGTCGATCCGGCCAAACTGATGGCGTACGGCTTGACTTCAGACGACGTGGCGAAAGCCGTCTCCACAGCGCACGTGATCAGTGCCGTTGGTCGTCTCGAGGACCATTACAAACTCTACCTTGTTGTGGCGGACAATCGGCTGAATTCAGTCGGACAGATTGAGCACATCGCGGTGCGGACAAGCGCTGACGGCGTCGTGACAGTGGGCGATGTTGCGACCGTGGAGCGCTCAACAGTACCGCAATGGATACGCGTCACTGCCGACGGCAAAGATGCGATCCTTTTCAATATCTATCAGCAGCCGGGAGGTAATAGCGTCGCCATAGCCAAAGCGGTCAAGCAACGCCTGAGCGCCTTCCATCTGCCCCAGGGCGTCGCGCTGGCAAATTGGTACGATCAAAGCGAACTCGTGGTCGCTTCGGCGGTCAGTGTACGGGATGCCACGCTGATCGGCATTGGTTTGGCTGCTCTCGTCCTTCTTCTTTTTCTGCGGAGCTGGCGGATCACCGTGATCGCTGTGTTGGTGGTGCCGGCCGCTCTGTCTGCCACGGTGGTTCTTCTCTACGCGTTGGGCATGAGTTTCAACATCATGACTCTGGGGGGGATGGCGGCGGCAGTCGGACTGATCATCGACGATGCGATTGTCATGGTGGAGCATATCGTGCGCCGGCAAGACGCGCACCGGGGTCGAGGGAGCGGTGTCCTTGACGCCGCCGCAGAGTTTGCCAAGCCATTGGCCGGCTCGAGTGCGGCCACCATCGTCATCTTCGTGCCACTCGCGTTCCTGACGGGCGTCACCGGCGCCTTCTTCAAGGCGTTGTCGCTGACAATGGCCTCGGCTCTCCTCTTCTCCTTCGCGCTTACGCTCCTTGCCGTGCCTCTCGCAACCGACTGGCTGCTCGGGCGCCGGACCGGGGAACCAGAACGCCGGCGCGGGGCAGGTGCGGCGTTCATGCGCTGGTACGGCCGGCTGTTGATCCGACTTCTGCGGCACCCGGCCATCGCGCTTTTGGGGGTGGTGCCGTTGCTGGTGGCTGGATGGCTTGCGTTCAACGCAGTTGGCACGGGCTTCATGCCCACCATGGATGAGGGCGGGTTTATTCTCGACTACTACAGCGCGCCCGGCACCGCCCTCTCGGAAACCGACCGCTTGCTCCGCCAAGTCGATGCGATTCTCGCCGCGACGCCCGAGGTCGAGACATGGTCACGCCGGACCGGCGCTGGGCTCGGCGGTGATCTTAGTGAAGCGAACAAAGGCGACTATTTCATACGATTGAAGGCAGGCCCCCGGCGATCGATCGACGAAGTCATGGCGACACTCCGCCAGAAGATCGCGAGCGATGTGCC
Source organism: Pseudomonadota bacterium (assembly GCA_018242505.1). GTDB lineage: Bacteria > Pseudomonadota > Alphaproteobacteria > Reyranellales > Reyranellaceae > Reyranella. The sequence continues at coordinate 14,354 of JAFEBU010000030.1, read as the reverse complement.
GGGTCTCACTATTGAAATGGCCCAGCTGATGGAAGATCTCATTGGCGATCTCACCGCCGTGCCGCAGCCGATCGAGGTCAAGCTGTTCGGCGATGACGCCACAATCTTGGCGAGGGCAGCCAAGAAAGTGGCCGCCACGGTCGCCAAGATTCAAGGCGTAGTCGATATACGCAATGGCATCAATCCAGCCGGAGATGCCCTCGACATCCAAGTCGATCGGAACAAAGCGGCATTTGAAGGCATCGATCCGAACGAGGCAACACGCCTGATTGGTCTTTATCTGCAGGGTCAGGTCGTCACCCAGGTATTGGAGCAGGTGAAGCAACTCGGCGTTCGGATTTGGACCACACCTACTATTCGCGGGACTGATCGGGACGTCGGCAATCTTTTGCTGCGCGCGGCAGATGGCCACGTCTTTCCTGTGAAGCGGATCGCGAGCCTCGTGCCGATCATCGGCCAGCCGCAGATTGGACGCGAAAACCTACAGCGTATGGACGCGGTGACCGCACGAATCGAAGGTCGCGACCTCGGTTCTGTCGCTGCTGATGTGCAACACATGCTGGCCCCGCCGGGCTTCCTGCCGAATACGGTCCGCTACGAGCTCGGCGGCCTCTACCAACAACAGCAGATTGCCTTCGCTGGACTTACAAAGGTCTTCGTGGCAGCGGTCACCATGGTGTTTCTGCTCATCCTTTTTCTATACGAGGACTTCAAGGTCGCCTGCTCGATCCTACCAATGCCCCTTCTTGCGACATGCGCCGTGTTTATAGGACTCTGGCTCACCCGCATCGAGCTCAACATCAGCGCCATGATGGGCATGACCATGATTGTCGGCATCGTGACCGAGGTCGCCATCTTTTACTTCTCTGAAGTAAACGACCTTCAGAAATCTGGTCAAGGTCTTGCCGGTGCGCTGGTCAAGGCTGGTCAAAGCCGCATGCGGCCCATCGTGATGACGACACTCGCCGCGATCTTGACGCTCATCCCACTGGCCCTGGCCCTGGGCCAAGGCGCGGCCATGCAGCAGCCGCTGGCTATTGCCATCGTTTCCGGATTGGCCATCCAACTTCCGCTTGTGCTGCTTGTGATGCCCGCCCTGTTCGTCTCGCTGGGAAAGGCCAAAAATCTGTTTGAAAGCATTCTCATCTCAGGGAGGAGCGACCGAGTGGCTTCATAGCAGCAATTGGGGCGCCTCATGTTGCGGTCGAGCGGGTGTGGACGGCACCTCTGATAGCACCGCGCCTGAGATTGCAGCGGTCGACCACAAGTCAGCTGACAACGTCACGCTATTCTTTGGCTTGAAGAGAGGAAGCTTGACTGCCAACGGCAACACCAACGGCTCGTCTTCGACGATGGGTCAGGATACCACCATCACGGTGGCGGCCTACCCATTGCGGCGACGGTTCTTTGTCATGGTTCTGCCAGTCCTTGGTGCAGCGCTGACAGGTCTCCTCATCGCCGTCGCGCTCGCGTTGTCGGCGAGCGTCGAGCGCGCCTATGAGGCGGACGCGGCGCGGCGCAACACCCTTCTTTTATCCGCCGTCGCGACGGCAGTGCCCGACGCTTTCGACATACTCGTCCACAATCGCCCTCCGAACGATGAGATGACGATGCGCGCGCAAGACGTGCTCAACGCCGAGGTGCATGAGCTTGCTCTTTCCTGCGCCGCCATACTGACGCCAAGCGGGCGCCTCGCCGAAAGCGAAAAGGCGTGTCCGGCCCTGTCTGCCAGGGACTGGAAGGTACTTTCCGCACCCGGCGCGACGCTGTTTCGCGAGGTTGCCGGGCCGCCACTTGTCTGGATGGTCGCGAGCGTCGTTTTCAGTCCATCAGGGCGGCCGGTGGTCGTTGTCACAGCTCAGCCGGCCACGGTGCAGGAGCGCGCCATCGGATGGAACACCTTGGCCTGGGTAGGTGGGCTCGCGCTCGCGCTCACAGCGGCAACGGGACTTGCGACTTTGCTCGTCGTGCGCGCGCAAAGGGAAATCGATCGCCGGACAGCCGCGCTCGCCGAGGCGCGCACGGCACTCGCTCGCTTTGTCTCGCTGCATACTCGTCGCAACGCCCTCAGCGGCAAGAGCGCCCGCCGCTGCGAGGCCACCGTCCTCTTTATGGACATCCGCGACTTCTCAAGTTTCGCCGAAGCAGTCCCGCCCGAAACAGCAGCCGAATTGGTGACAAAGATCGCTGAGATCGGCTTCGCCGCAGTCATCGAGACCGGAGGTGATGTCGATCGGCTGACCGGTGATGGCCTGATCGCGCGCTTCGATGGCAAAGACCGAACGGATCGAGCATGGCGAGCCGCGGAGGCGATCCTCTCCCGACTCGCTGCCATCGCTCCAGCCCGGTCGGTTGGGATTGGCCTTAGCGACGGTGAGGTCGTCGAGGCGACGATCGTGGCAGGCGATCGAGCCGACGCGACGATTCTCGGCCGCACCGTCAACCTTGGTGCTCGCCTGTGTTCGGCGGCGGAGGGCGGCGAAATCGTCGCCACTGCGGCGATGCGCATGCCTCCACCATCGGTAAACCTCGTCACGACGGAGGCGGAGACGCTAGCCCTCAAGGGCCATCGTGCACCAGTCTCCGCCTGCCGCTATACCCTCATGACGTGCAAGCAGGTAGTGCACTAAAAATCTCTCTTGTCGAACACCACAATTCCTACGCGGTAGGCCAGCGGCAGCCATGGAGTCGGCGGTTGCGCCCGATGGGCGTTGGCGGTGCCCGGTTCGAGCTGCGCATAGCGGGAGGTATTGATTGCGTTGCTGAACGATACGGCTGAACTCGGTGATGGCCACGGTTGCCGTGTCCTTCTAGGAAAGAGCGCGCTCTCGCCCGCTCTTTCCTAATCGCTGTAGTCGATGATAACTAGAAGCGGAAGTCCATGCCCAGCAGCGCGGCCCAAGACTGTTGGGCAGTCGAATTGGTTGGGCCGCTCTGATGGTTGAAGATCACGCCGCCCATCATCTTCACACCCGGTCCGAGCGCGTAGTTGGCACCAACTTCGATGTACGACGATCGGACCGCACCGAAGCGCGCAGCACCAGCACGGGTGTTGTTGCCGAAGTAAACCGACGAGCTCGTCGCGACACCCAAGCTGCAGGCGCTGGTCGTGCCCTGCGTGCAGCTTGTGAACGATGGCATGCCGTTACCGTTGTCGTTGGTGGAAATCGTCCCGCCAACCGACATCTGCCATGGGCCGGTCTCGTACATTATGCCAGCGGACCACGCCCGGGTATCGTTGTCCCCATGGGTGTAGTAGTTGGAACCGAGGCCGTTATTATCCCAAATGAACGAGCCGCCGACCGTGAAGCCGTAGGTCTTGAATTGTAGGCCCGCAGCGAACTGCTTCCACGACGACAGGTTGGCGCCGTTGATAAGGTTCGCCGCCGAAGACACGTGGTTGTAGCTCGGCACGAAGCTCGCGTACGAATATGCGACATACGCCGCGACCGAGAAGTTGCCGAACTTGTTCAGGTAGTTCGCGCCGATGGCGACTGCGTCCTGCCAAGAATTGTCATTGGTCGGGCAGCCGTTCACCGTGATGGCATCAGAGAAGCCGCAGGCAACGGATGCCGTGCCTGGTCCCGGGGCAAGCCTCCACTGGCCGCCCGGCTGAACCTGTGGCTGCATCTTCGGTGCGTAGCCGACACCGATCTGCAGGCCCGCGAAGCGCGGCGTGTAGTAGTTGATGCGGTTCTCGTCCTGGTACCCGGCGTCGATCGTCATCGCCTGGGTATGGATGGATGCGATATTGGTGCCGTAGGCGCCGATCGGGCCTGCCCAGGCAAACGCGGTGTTGTGCTGGAAGAAGCCGAAACCGAGCAGGGCCGATGGCGTGCCATAATACATGATATACGCGGCATCGTCTTTGCCACCGAACTCGACGCGGCCCCAGTCACCGAACGCGAACAGGTACGCTTCGTCGATCTGACGAGGCGACCCAGCCGCACCGGAAACTGAATTGTGACCTTCCAACTCGACGCGGACACCGATCGAGGTGCCGTTGTCCAACTTGGTCTGGCCGATGAAGTGGATTTCACCTTCCTGAATGAACTGGAGCCCCTTGTACTGGACCGAAGAGCCGTTCAGCGCATAGATGCTCTCGATCGAGCCCGCGAGCGCATAGAACTGATAGTAGCCGCCAACGCCCATCTTGATGGGATCGGCAGCCATGGCAGGGACAGCCACCAGGCTGCCGACAGCCAAGGCGGTCGAGCCTAGCAATAGCTTTTTCATTTTTCTCCCTCTTTCGTTAATTTGGAATTGGCGCGCACCGAGCAATTGATCCGCGACCTTTGCCATCACGCCTCGTCTGAAGTGGTCAAAGCTATCGCCACAAGAAAGTGTGCTCGCCACGCAGCCGCCAAATTCGTACACAACGATTCAAGGCAGAGAGCGGTTGACCTCACTACGCCGAGGTCAACCGCCTGCCTTTGGGTATACCAGCTTCGGAGAGCTATTGCTGAATACACACGCGCTATAGTGCCTGTAGTGCGATCGTGAGTTTTGCAGCTGAGCGACATGTTTTTGCACAATTGCGCCAGTATCTCTGAACAGCAGGAAAGGCACACACTCATAAGTGGAGCGGCATCCATCAGTGCCACGGAAAGCCTGCATGACGGGTCGATCGTTCCTCGTGCGCTCACCCTGCGCGTCGTGGTGCATTTCCAAGCATCGTGAGGTCTGACCAGGATCAACGAGGGGGGAAGCCAGATCACATCGATCGTTGGCGCATGTTGAAAGCAATCGAACCAGAATTTGGATGGCTTTTCATCTCTGCAACGTCGGACGATGAGCAGTAGGACGAGTGGCTCTTACTCCTCGTGATGCCAATGTATTGATGGCTTCGCGGCTCCAGATGCGTGACTTGGTAGATCTCTATCAGAGGAACGACATTGTCATCGTTGCCGCCGGTTGCGCGGTGCTGGCTAGTGGGTGGTGACCGGCTCAAGCAGGCGCGATTGTTGACGCTGTTTTTATGATGCGTGCGGCGCGACTGACGCTGTTGGGATCGCGGGGAACTTCGAGGGCGCCGCCGGTTGATCTGAGACTCACCGCAAGGAAACTTTCTGGCCGTCAACGCCACCTCTAGGACCTTCGCGTAGTCGCTCTGCCCGCGGCGTTCGACCGAAGCGCGTGCGATAGGAGCGCGAAAAATGACTTGCACTCGTGAAACCGCAGGCCAGTGCGACCTCAAGCAATGAAAGACTGGTCTTCTGAACCAGCTCATGCGCATGCGCCAGCCTCAATGCCAGATAATGCTCGCCGAGCGAGCAACTGAGATGCTGGCGGAAGAGTCGTTCAAGATGGCGTATCGACACGCGGGCAAGACGGGCCAGCTCTTCGCGCGACATCGGATTTTCTAAGGTTTGCTCCATTCGGCTGATTACGCGCAGAAGAGCAGAATTTGTGATCCCAAGACGTTCTCGCAACGACATTCGCTGAGAATCAGCCCCTCCACGGATGTGGGTCTGTAGAAACCACTCGCTGACAGCCATCGCTAAGGCGTTGTCGTGCTCGTGAGCAAAGATGGCATGCATCATGTCAAGTGTTGCGGTGCCGCCGCTCGATGTCAGTCGATCGCGATCGATCTCGTAGAGAGAGCGCCGGAGATCGAGGTCCGGATAATCTTCTACGAACGCTGGCGCATGCTTCCAGTGAATGGTGAACCGGTAACCAGTGAGCATATTTGCCCGCGCGAGGATCCAAGCCCCGCCCCGAATGCCACCTAACTTGACGCCGCGCCGAGCGAGTTGCCTCAGCCAAGTGAAGGTCGGAGAGTGTTGGAAGAGGGCGAGATTGCCATCAGCACACACGAAGACATAGTCGAACTGCGCATCTGTCCCGACACAAAAATCCGTTTGAATTCGTACGCCATTCGAGGCTTCGGCCGGCTTTCCGTCGATGGAAACGTGGCTCCAGCGGTAGAGCGGACGGCCCGACAGATAATTTGCGGCGCGCAGCGGCTCGATCACCGAGACATAGCCCAACATTGAGAAACCGGGAATGAGCAGGAAGCCAACGTGAGCCGTCGATTTGGCTGGGTTGTCGCTATCGGACAATTGGAGGTCGGAATTGTTGATCGCCTTGGGACAGGCCTCGGCGGTCATGTCACCGCCCCATTAAGATAAACATGCCGAAAGGGCCCGGATCGCGATCCATGAGCAGCATGTGATGCATGCCAGGCACCTCGTCGCCAGCATAGACGACTAGATTGTCGGCAACTGCGAAGACAGGAGCATCGATCATCGTATACGATGTTCCTTAACTCTCGAGACTTAGGCCGGACTTAGGGACCTCGCGTCTGGCATTCCTCCCGTCATCGTGCAGGAGGCCATCTCAGGTCACTAAAACCGGCGCGTGGACGTTGATTGTGCCTCAGGCACATCCATGTCAGCCATCGGCTGACGCTCCAGCTGCGGCGGCATGGGGAGTAGAAACCCACGCCTGGAGCCTTATCTGTTCCGCTCGCACCCAGCTGCGGCGCTCGGTCAGTCAAAGGGAATGGTTAGCAAGCACGCCGTGCCGGTACCCATTTCTGGCTAGGCGCGTCAATCGGTCCGCTCTAGGGAAGCCGAATTCATCCTTCCAGAAGGGCACCGGACGCAGTGAGAACTGCGCCATGATCCCGAAGCTGGTCGGATACCCGAGCCTCGACCAGTTTGGCCTCCATGGTCGTCAGTCAGTGGACAACCGTAGCGCGCGATTCCCAACAGCGTCAGACATCGCAATTCGTTTCAGTCTTACCAGCGCGCATAGTCCGGGTTTGTTATCGGAAAGATCGATTGTTGAATGGTGAAGTGCCGCAATGGCGGCGACCAAACTCAACCCCAGTCCATTTCCTGGGGTCGTTCTGCTCTTTTCTAGCCGAAAGAAACGCGTGAATACATGGGGGCGCATAGGGGCGGGAATGCCATCGCCAGTGTCCGAGATTCTGACGTCCACATGATCCAGCGTTGGCGTGGCGCTGATCTCAATGCGGGTTTTCGCGGGCGTATGTCGCACAGCATTTTCGACGAGATTCGCAAAGAGCTGCATGAGCAGTTCTCGATCGCCTCTGACGGACAGCCCTGGCGGAATTGCCTTCGCGATTGTTTGGCCTTTGTCTTCAGCCATGGAGAGATAGACTTCGACCACTGTCTCAAGAACCTCCGTTAGATCGACAGAAGTAAACGATGCGCGGCGAGAAGACGACTCGATCTGTGCGATTCGTAATAGTGCGTTGAACGTTTCAAGGACGGCGTCAATATCCTTAAGCGTGCTGTTGAGCACTGTGCTTAGTGCTTCGGTATCCATCGGCTTGCGTGTCGCCAACTCCACTCGTTGTCGTAAGCGAGTCAAGGGTGTCCGCAGTTCATGGGCGATATCGTTTGAAACTTGTCGCAGCCCTTCCATGAGTGTCTGAATCCGGTCCAACATATTGTTTAGACTGGTGGCGAGATGGTCAAATTCATCGTTGCTGCCGCGTACCTCGATCCGTCGTAGCAGATCTCCTGTCATAATCTCGCGGCTAACTCGGCTCAAGGATTCGACCCGGCCAAGTACACTTTGGCTTATGATGGCCCCACCTGCTAGGGCGATCAGAATGGTTGTAGCGAATCCCCATTCAAAGGCATGCCGTATGAACTCTTGCATTTCATTTAGTTCGTGAGTGCTTCGTCCTATGAAAAGATAGACACCCCCTTTCAAAAGGATGCCTCGACCACGAACGGCTCTTCCGTCTTTGCTGCTCTCCCGTTGCGACGGCTCGTACAGGCCTGGCGCCGGCGTCTCGATCGGAGGAAAATTTCCAGCCAGCCGCCTGCCATCGACATCTTGCAAAAGGTAAAAGAAGCCTGGGGATCGATTGGAAAATTCGGTGACTATTGTCGCAAAATGCAAGAGATCAAGGCCTGCCCCTGTGGTTTGGAGTTCCGTGATCTCGTCCGATACGGAAGTGTCTATCTGTCGATTCATGTAAGCAGCGGTCGACCAATAGATCACGCCGAATAAGGCGATGAACGATCCGCAAAAAATTCCTGCATAGAATAGCGTAAGACGGAAACTGGACGTCCTGAGAATTCTAGATAGGCGCACGGAGGCAATACCCAGCACCGCGAATTGTATGGATAAGTTCTGGACTGCCGTCCTGGGCCATCTTTGATCGCAAGCGGCTGATATGACTTTCGACGACATTGGTGTGAGGATCGAAGTGCATATGCCAGACGTTCTCCAACAGCATTGTTCGCGTAATCACTTGTCCGGCGTGGCGCATGAGGTACTCAAGGAGGCGAAACTCTCGTGGCTGCAGATCAATGACCTTCCCGCCGCGTCTGGTCACATGTGCCTGCAGATCAATCTCAAGGTCAGCGATCTTTAAAGTTGTTTCTGGCACGCTATGATGAGGCCGCCGTCGAAGGGCGTTGATTCGTGCAACGAATTCAGAGAAAGCAAAGGGTTTGACCAGATAGTCATCACCTCCTGCATTGAGCCCCGCGACGCGATCGTCGATTCCTCCAAGCGCAGTCAGAAATAGCACCGGAGTGTTGACGCCGCTGCCACGTAACAAACGGACCATTCCTAGGCCGTCTAGCTTCGGCAGCATGCGATCAACAATGAGAAGATCCCAATCTTCACCAGCTGCATTGACGAGCCCAGCTTGGCCGTCTCTTGCTGCGACCAGCACGTGTCCTTCTCCCTGCAAGCCTTGGATAATGTAATCAGCTGTCTCCTGATCATCCTCTATCAATAGAATCTTCACAGCTAAGCTCCGTCATCGCACGAGACGCCGTATGCAGATCGCGCGCTCAACCAACGGTCGGGATGCAAGTCATACATGATCAACCTTCGCTTCTTGATGTCATCCTTGCCGCGTTGTCTGCTTAAGGAGCGGCCACTATGCATGCCATCTCTTTTCTCGAAGACGCTGCGAATTGATTTGAGCAATTCAGACCATCTGCAAGAGCAAAGGTAAGCAGTGTTGAGGAAACAACTTTAAGTAGATGTCTTCCATAGAAGAGTCCCTCTGAGAAGTTTCCGAGTCTTGCAAAGTTGGGCAGAGATTGTTGCGAGATTGATTCGCGTTAACCTTTGAGCTTTGGGCTTTTCTCCATCCAAAAACTCCGCCAGTTATCCGCCGCGAGTGATTCGCACTTGCACGATACCGAGTTCGAAAGGCGGAGCAAGAATGAAACGGCGTGGTTCGGAAGAGACCCGGAGAAGAACGCGGCCGAGGAGGCGATACGTTACCCTAGTCTGCGCTTTGATCTTCGTTGCGGAAGTGCCCGTCGTGTATGCGGCGCCCCCGCCATTGTCGGTGCCTGTCAGCACCACAGAGCAAGGCCCCGGCGGAAGGCAGGGCTTCTCAGGGTATCTGAGCAGTCTCGAGCGAAGCAATTATCTCTTTGGCGATTTGTTCGGGCTGCGCAGTGCTCTTGCCAAGATCGGCGTCTCTATCGCGTTTCAGGAAACCAGTGAGGTCCTGGCCAACGTCACTGGCGGCACGCGGACCCAGCCGGGCTATGACGGTCTGACCCAGATGATCCTCCAGTTGGACACACAGCGAGCGCTCGGCTGGTACGGAGGTCTGTTCAACGTGAGCGCCCTGCAACTCCATGGTTACAATTTCAGCGCCAATAACTTGCTATCCCTGCAGACCTCGAGCGGTATTACGGGCGACCCCGCTACGCGCCTGTGGGAGCTTTGGTATCAGCAGAAATTTCTGCCGGAAGATCGTATGGACATCAGGATCGGCCAGCAAAGCCTCGATCAGGAGTTCATGACGAATCTGAACGGCATCTATTTCATGAACACTATGTTCGGCTGGCCGATGGTGCCTTCCGCCGATTTGCCGGGCGGAGGTCCAGCCTACCCGCTGTCCGCGCTCGGCGCACGGTTGCGCTATCGCCCCATCAACTCAGTCACCGCTCTGTTCGGCGTCTATAACGGCAGCCCGGCCTCAACGACCGGCGGTGATTCGCAGTTGCTTAATCCATCGGGCACCTATTTCGGTCTTCGCGACGGCGTGATGGCGATCTTCGAATTGCAATACGCCTATCCGTCCCTGGGCATGATGGAGGAACCCGGTAGTAGCGGCTTGCCGCTCGGCCACACCTACAAAATTGGCTTCTGGTACAATTCCCTGAGCTTCGACGACCAGCGCTACGACAACACAGGTCTCTCCCTGGCCGATCCCAACTCTACGGGAATGCCAAGGAAACACTCCGGCGATTTTTCGATCTATGCCGTGGCGGATCAGATGGTCTGGGCGCAAAGCACAAACCCGGCCCGGTCCGTCAGCGTCTTTGGACGCGTGCTGTGGACACCGCAGGCCGACCGCAATCAGATCGATTTTAGTGTGAATGCTGGCGTCGTGTATCATAACCCGCTGCCCAACCGGCCCGACGACGTCCTCGCGTTAGGAATGGGTTATGCGCATGTCAGCGGCTTTGCCTCTGGCCTCGACGCTGACACCATTTCCTTCAATCAAGCGGCCGGCACGCCGGTCAACGGTCTGGTTCGTCAAAGCGAAACCTATCTCGAGCTGACGTACCTCGCCCAAGTGCGCCCCTGGTGGCAGATCCAGCCCGATCTCCAATTCGTGTTCAATCCGGGCGGTGGCGTATTGAACCCGAACAATCCCACCCAAGCCGTTGGAAACGAGCTCGTCGTAGGGATGCGTACCAACATTCTGTTTTGACGAGTCCCGCAATGTCGTTGCGAACACCAGAGGTCTGTCAGAGAGGAACCATGAAGCCAGGATCAAAGGCGGCGCACGTCGCATTGGGCATGTTGGCGCTTCTAGCCTTCATGGCGCCAGGTCATGCCGAGAAACCAAGAGGATACCTGGAAACCGTTCATCACCACACGACACTGACCACGACGGTTGCCGACAATGGCGATCTCAATCCCTATGCCGTCGTCGTGGCGCCAGTCTCGGCGGGCAAGATCCAAAAGGACGACGTACTGGTCGACAACTTCAACAATGTCGCCAACCTGCAGGGCACGGGTACGACAATCATCGGATTCCGGCCTTCGACCAAACAGAATTACCTGTTTGCCAAGATTCCGCAGAACCTGGCCCAGTGTCCTGGTGGCATCGGTCTCTCCACTGCCATGACGATGCTGAAGACGGGCTGGGTGATCGTCGGCAGCACACCCAGCAAGGACGGCACCACTGCCACCAAAGGGGATGGCTGTGTCCTGGTACTTGATCCGAATGGCAACGTGGTTTCGGCCTGGTCTGGTCCGACCATCAATGGTCCTTGGGGCAACATGGCCGTCGTGGACAATGGTTCCCAGGTGACCCTGTTTATCAGCATGGCAGGATTCGACGTGCCGTCCCCTCGCATGGTCGATCCAAAGACCGGCTTGCCCATCGTCGTCCGCAAGGCGACTGTGCTCCGCCTGGAACTCGCGGTGAACGACGGCAAGCCGCCCAAATTGCTGAGCCAGACAGTCGTCGCCAGCGGCTTCTCGCAGCGGGCCGACGTCGACAACTTCTTGCTGGGGCCGACCGGCCTGGCGCTTGGCCCCGACAATACGCTTTACGTCACTGACGGACTCGACAATGTCATCACTGCGATTGCGGATGCCACCACCCGCACGACCAGCGCTGGAACGGGCAGGGTCGTGACCCAAGGCGGTCTGCTGTCTTGGCCGTTGGCCATGACGTGGACACCGGACGGCCATCTTATCGTCTGCAATGGCAAGGACGGTCGCGCCGTCGAGGTCGATCCCGTCGCCGGCAAGCAGATCTACGCGCGTTGGCTCAACACCAACCAAGCACAGTCGCCGCCAGGCAATGGCAATCTTTTCGGCATCGCAATGGCGCCGGACCATAGCGGCATCTACTACGTGATGGATGACGTCAATACGCTCATGAAAGAAGCACGATGAGCGGCAGGGGAGATTCAGGCTCCGGCTCGAAACGGCGCCATTTCCTGACCGGAGCAGCGGGCGTTGTCGGTGTACTCGGCGCCAATGCTGTCGCATCGGCCAAGGAGAATGTATCGCAGGTGGCTTCAATGGACGGCAAGGCGGCCTCCTTGCCGTTCTACGGCGTGCATCAGAATGGCATCACGACACCGATGCAGCGGCACGCCTATTTTGCCGCTTTCGATCTGGTGACGACGGAGCGGACGGAAGTCGCGAGCCTCTTGAAGGCGTGGACGTTGGCATCCGCCAGGATGACCACCGGCGAGATGGCGCAACCCCTCGAAGATGGGCTGAAGCCTGTTTCGACGAGTCATGGCGCAGAAAAAGAAAAATATGGCAGCTCTTATGGCGCTCCTCAGCCAGGCGGAATGACCACCGAGGTGGGCGAAACGCTCGGGGAACCGCCCACAGGGTTTGGCAAAACACAGGGAGTGAATGCAATCGCTGCCGACACTGGCGAAGTTCTTGGCCAATCGCCGGCGCGCCTGACCCTTACGTTCGGTTTCGGCGCCGGACTGTTCGTCAAGGATGGAAAGGACCGCTACGATCTCGCTGCACACCGTCCTGCGGCGTTCGTCGATCTGCCCAAATTTGTCGGCGACCAGCTCGTCGAGCAGCACACTGGCGGCGATCTCCTGGTCCAGGCTTGTGCCGACGACCCGCAGATCGTGTTCCATGCCGTCCGTCAGCTCGCCCGGCTCGCGGGCAATGTGGCGAAGATCCGCTGGGTGCAGACGGGGTTCATCCCGGATGCCGGGCAGGGGGAGACGCCGCGTAACCTCATGGGCTTCAAGGACGGGACGAACAATCCGCCGGTCACCGACTCCAAGGCAATGGATAAGTTCATCTGGGTGGGTGACGAAGGGCCCGACTGGTTGCGTGGTGGCAGCTACGTGGTGGCCCGTCGTATTCGTATCGCGCTTGAGCACTGGGATCGGATGAAGGTCGCCTTCCAGGAAGAGACCGTTGGCCGGCATAAGTATTCTGGGTCACCCATCGGCAAGGCCAGGGAGTTTGATACGCTCGACTTGGCTATCACAGATAAGGATGGCAATCCCATGATCGCCGAGAACGCACACGTAAGACTCGCCGCAGCTGCGACCAATGATGGGGCACAGATCCTCCGGCGCGGCTATTCCTACAACGACGGCGTGAACTTCACGACCGAGCGATGGCCGCCTTGGCGCCAGGGCCTCGAATACGATGCGGGACTGTTCTTCATCTGCTACCAGCGCGATCCACGCTCTGGCTTTATCGAGATCTTTGGGCGCATGGCCAAGTTCGACATGCTGAACCAGTTCGTGACCCATGTCGGCGGAGGCCTCTTTGTTTGCCCACCTGGCGCCACTCCCGACCGCTATATCGGGCAGTCGCTGTTAGAGACCGCATGAAAGGGATATTTGTTGTACCCCAACATTGAAACTCAGCAGGAGACGCTGAGTCTTCATCGAAATCCAAGCACCGTTCTTTCAGCAAGATCCGCTTCATGGTGAGAGGGAGTGGCAAATCTTGGCAATCCAGATCGAGAAAAGTCCAAATAGCGGGCGAGAATTGGCCGCCGCGAACTCAACTTCGCACGGCGGGCGCTGTCGTTTGGCTCCAAGGCCAACCAAACCCAGTGCTGAACCAGAAATTCGATCAGGCTCTTCCCGAGGCATTGAGATGAGTCGGCTGGAAGACCTCTGCCAACAGCGTGGAGTAAAACTCACTCGGCCGCGGCGAGCAGTCTTGCAGGTGCTGGAGGAGAGCAATGACCATCCCACTGTCTCAGATATTCACCGACGCGTAACGCAAAAGCACCATATCGCCCTAGGCACAACTTATCGCATCCTGAACCGGCTGACCGCCGAAGGCGTACTTCGTCGGTGCGTATTCGGCGACGACAAGGCGCGCTACGAGCCCGCGGGCAGTCCTCACTATCACCTAATCGACCACGATACTGGCGCCATCGTTGAAGTTAGTGACGACCGTCTCACAGCCCTCCTTAAGCAACTCGTGCGCGGACTCGGCTATCGCATGATCGCCTGCCACGTGGAGATCATTGGTGAGATCGAGGACAACAGTGTACGCATCCGGCGAAGGCCACGGGGAAATATGGTTACTTGAGCGGCGGCCGGTGGCTGCGGTTGTCAGTCCCAAGGCAGGAGTTCGTCGATGAGATCTGGCAGGCGCGCCGGCATGGCGGCGAGCCAAGCGAGCGGGTCGGTGCCGTCAAGCTTGGCGGTTTCGAAGTGCAGAGCTACGATCACGGCAACATTGATGAAGAAATTGCATACCCTTGGTCTTTGTTTTGGTTTGTTCATTTGCGGATCGGCAAATGCAAATGAGCGGCGCATGGAGGTCGACGGGATCGGGAGAAGCTATGCCTTGCACGTGCCGGCCGGCATTGGCCCCGGCGCGCCGCTCGTGGTCGTGCTCCATGGCAGAGGCAGCTCCGG
>JAFEBU010000002.1 GCA_018242505.1 Pseudomonadota bacterium | reverse complement strand
GCGGCGATGGCCTCGTTGATGGCCGAGCTCGTGGCGGCGGGATCACGCACCACCTTCTCGGCCGCATCGAGCGCCACGACGGCGTCGGCATTGGCCTTGCGGATGCTGGTCACGACGCCCGCGTCCGAGCACAGCGGCGACGACGCCGGGGCCCCGCAGCGCGGCAGGCTGGTGTACTGGATCGCCAGCGTCTGGGCCCCCACCAGCGAGTTCTTGGACGCCAGCACGACGTTCTGCTGGCTGGGAGAGGCCCCCGTGGCACAGGCGCTGAGCAGGCCCAGCAGGGCAAGGACGGCAAGTCGTTTCATCGGTTCACGGAGAACCTCGTCGTTGTCGGAGTCGTTGATGATCGATGCCAATCCGGCCTTCAGTTCCAGCAGCGCGCGCTGTCGGTGCCACAGGGCTTCGCGGCCGGCGCTGTCGGCGGGATCGGAGTTGATCCAGTCGGCGTTGAGCTTTCGCGCATAGGCGTCGAACGCCCAGCCCGCGCCCTCGATCGCCTCGCGGGCCCGCAGCACGCGCCGGCGCCTTTCCTCGACGTCGAGCGCCTGCCCTGCAGGTGCCGGAAGATCGCTCACGGGCCCACCTGCTGCTGGCGGATCTCGCTGGCGCCGGGACCCGGATGGTTCGGCCGCGCCAGGATCTCGAGCCCCTTCAGCCGCGCCTCGGCCTCGAGCTGCTGGCGCTTCAGCTCGGCATCCAATGCCGCTTTCTCACGGGCGAGCTGCATGTCGAGCGCGGCCTGTTCACGCTGGAGCTGCCGTTCGGCCAGTGCCGCCTCGCGCTTGAGCTGGAGGTCCGATGCGAGCTTCTGGCGCGCGAGCTGCGCTTCCGATTGCTGCCGGGCCTGTTCGAGCCGCGCCTGCATCTGCACCGCCGCCATCCCCGGATCGGGTGGCGGCGGCGCGGCCTTGGACTGCTGCTGCGCGAGCGCGATCTGCTGCGGTCCGTTCACGAACTGGCCGGTGTTCTTGAAGCCCGCCACCTGCACCATCTTGCGGAAGGTGTTGGCGCATTGCTCCAGCGTCACCGCGAGCGGACCACCCGGCGCACCCAGAAGCTCCTTCTGTCCCTGCGCGATCAGCGCCAGGCTCTGGAGCTGCTGATGTTTGTTGCCGGTGCCCAGCCCGACATCGACCTGCAGACTCATGTCGTCCGGCCACTTGGTCGGATCACAGCTCGCCCACGATGCGGTGCCCATCATCGCGTCGACGCCGGGCATCCCCTTCCAGTAGCGGACCTCGCCCGACGCGGCGCGCTTCACCGCGCGATAGAGCAGCCGGAACAGCCGCTTGATCGAGGTCTCGGCCAAGGTACGCGCGATCAGCTCGATGCGCGCGTCGGCCGCCGAGGTGACGATCGCCGCCCCTGTCGCCGTCGGGTTCATGGCCTCGTCAGGCACGCCCTGGTTGTTCGGCGTGACGCCGGTGCGCTTCTGCTGGATTTCGTCCTTCCATTGCAGCACCGCCAGCGCCTGGTTCATCTGCGAGGGCACCGTGATCCAGGCGAGATTGTCCGGCGTCGGCTTCTGACCCTGGCGCATGCGGATCGGCATGCCGGGCGTCCAGTCGATCAGCGAGGCAAGGTCGACCGCATCCGAAACAGCCGGCCGCGGCCGGTTCACCAGATACATGTTGTCGAGCATGCCGCGCGCCACGGCGGTGCCGATCTCCTGGATGTCCTTCACCTGGTCGAACAGCGAGCGGCCTTCGATGGTGTGGCTCATCAGGATCGGTGAGCCCGGGATCACCGGAGCGACGCCGTCGATCCATTCCTCGTTGTCGATGATCGAAGACACCTGTCCGCCGGCATGGGCGTAGACGACGCGACGCATCTCCGAGATGCCGTCGCCGTCCCAGTCGAACTTCACGAAGGCGACCACGACCCACAGCGTGCGCTCGCTGTCGTCGCGAGTGTCGCGTCCGCTGGCCGCCTGGATGACGTCCGGCTGCCGCTGCGCCTGCTCCACCGTGTAGAGATCGTCCGGGGAGAGATCGTCGATCGTCTCCTGGTCGAGGCCCATCAGGCGCAGGTCCGAGGCCGTGACCTCCTTGCGGTAACCGACGAAGCTCGCGCTGTCGATGTGCCGCGCCATCGGCGAGACCAGCCCGTCCTCGGGCGCGATATTGTCGACCCGCACCTTCTTCACCGTGCGGCGGACAGTGATGGCGCCGCTGAAGGTCGGCGGCATCGGCATCGCCGCTCCCGGCAACGGCTCGGCCGGTTCGTCCTGCTCGACCTCGAACGTGACGTCGGCCTCGATCTTCCGCGCGCGCTGCAGGATCTCGCCCTGCATGACGACCCAGGCGTCGGCCGGCAGCGCCTCGACCGTGGTGCGCTTTACCTCCTCGACGTCCTCGATATCGACCGCGCCCCAGGCCAGCCGATACATCAGCGCGTCCTTCAGGAACCAGTAGAGCCAGGTGAAGCCCTCGTTCTCGCGCATGAAGAGGTGCGGGATGTAGTCGGACGCCTCGCGCGCCGCCTGCTCGTCTCCCGGATTGTCGGGCGTGAACTGCACGATGTCCTCGCCTGACGCGAAGACCCGCATCAGCGCCGGCATGATGCTCTCGACCGTGTCGGCATACTCGCTGGTGACGATCCGCGACTGGCCCTCGATCTCGTCGCCGGTCGGCCCACGATCGTAGAAGGCCAGCGACGCCTCGCGCACCGCCGTGAGATCGCTCTCCTGCCACTGTCGCGCGGCCTGTTCCTCGCGGAACAGCACCGCCTTCAGCTTCTCCTCGCGCTCGTCCCGTTCGTACCTGTCGGCATTCGCCATCAGCGATTCCTCTTCGCCATGGCCCCCTAAATGCGGAAGTTGGGAAGCGGCGCGTCAAGAAGAATTCGTCGAGCGCGCCGAGATTCGCAGACCGTTTCTCGAACATCCCAAAAAAGTCCGGTGTTCGAGAAATGCCCCGATTGCCGCGAGCAAGGGCCTCGTTTAGGCAGACATCGTCAGCCGACATCGTTGCGTCGCTCCATCGAGAGCGATGCGGGGACCAGCGGCGACCTTCACTGCCCACTCAGGCCCACTGGAGGTTCGCGCGTGTCTCGACGGCTCTCTTCTTCTCTCTTCATCGCCCACGGCCCCTCCGAGCGGAGGGCCTTCTGATGCCCCGCTCGATGGGACCATTCGACGGGTTCGACTCGCCCTGGCCGTTCCTCGATTTCGGACCGGGTGCCGGCAACACGCCGTCCATGCCCGACCTGCTGGGCGCGATCATTCCCTGGTCGATGCTGCCGCCGGTTGTGCCGCCGCCACCGGCACCCGTCCCACCG
>JAFEBU010000029.1 GCA_018242505.1 Pseudomonadota bacterium | reverse complement strand
GGCGAGTTCGTGAACTTCCATGAGGTCAGCTCGAACCCGAAGCCTGTGCGCGGCAGCGTGCCGATCGTGATCGGCGGTCATTCCGAAGCGGCCGCCAAACGCGCCGGCCGGCTGGGCGACGGCTTTTTCCCCTCGATCGGCTCGCAGGTCGACACCTTCCCGCTGTTCGATCTCGCGCGGCGCACGGCTGCGGCGGCCGGCCGCGATCCCAAGGCGATCGAGATGATGGCGGGCTGCCCCGATGCACTTCCCCAATCGGGCAAGGATCCCAAAGCAGCGGTCGAGGAGCGTCGCAAGCACGGTATCGATCGCATCGTCCTGCCCGTGCATGCCTTCCTGCCCGATCTCGAGGCCAGCCTCGATCGATTCGGCGAGACGGTGATCCGGCACTTCGCCTAGGCTCTCTCCCGCCTTTCCGCGCCACAGTTCCTCGATCGCGGCAACGCCACATTCTCATCGATTCTCATCATTTTTCACCAGGTGAGAAGCCTCCGATATCGATGGCATCGGCATTTCCGGCCGATTTCTCATTTTCTCACCCCATCCCCCATTTCTGCGTGTGGCGAAGGGCGGCCTCCGACTCGGACGTCAACCCGGATGCCCCGACCCGCGGAGCGCTCTACAGTGCCCTCGATGTCGACCCTTCTGATCAGCCATCCCGCGTTCCTGGAGCACGATCCAGGCGAGCACCACCCGGAGTGTCCCGACCGGCTGCGGGCCGTGTTGGCCGCCCTCGAACAGGAATCCTTCGCGCTGCTGGAACGCGCGGCGGCACCGGCGGCAACCGCAGAGCAACTCCTGCGGGTGCATCCGCAGCACTATGTCGAGACGATCCTCAGCATCCGGCCTGCCGCCAACGAAATCGTCATGATCGACGGCGACACCGCCATGAGCGCCGGCAGCGCGGAAGCGGCGCTGCGCGCGGCGGGTGCGGTCGTGGCCGGCGTCGATGCCGTGCTGGCCGCCGGGAGTGTCGACACCGCCTTCGCCGCGGTGCGGCCGCCCGGCCATCATGCCACGCCCGAGATTCCCGGAGGCTTCTGCCTGTTCAACAACGTCGCCATCGGCGCGCGCCACGCGCAGGCCCGGTACGGCATCGAGCGGGTGGCCATTCTCGACTTCGACGTGCATCACGGCCAGGGAACGCAGGCCGTAGTCGAAGCCGATGCCTCCCTGTTCTACGGATCCTCGCATCAATATCCGCTCTATCCCGGCACCGGCAGCACGCGCGAGCACGGCATCGACGGCAATGTCGTGAACGTGCCGCTCGCGCCCAACAGCGGCAGCAGCGACTTCCGGGCCGGCTGGAGCGAGCGCATCCTGCCGCAACTCGATCGGTTCGCACCTGAGCTGCTGATCATCTCGGCAGGCTTCGATGCGCACAAACGCGATCCGCTGGCGCAATTGCGCCTGGAGACCGAGGACTTCCGCTGGATCAGCGAAGAGCTGATGAGGATCGCCGACCGGCACACCCGGGGCCGGGTCGTTTCCGCGCTCGAGGGTGGCTACGATCTCGACGCGCTTGCCGCCGCGACTGCAGCGCATGTGCGCGCGTTGATGCGCGTGTAACGATCGTCGTCGAGCATTGGCGCTTTGCGCTTGACGCTAAAATCATGGCGGCGTATCTGGCCGACCGGTTGCCGACTTGGTCGCGACCGCAGCAACGGAAACAGAGATGGATTGCCACCCACGATGCGCCGCTCTTGATGCGGCCCACCGATTCGAGAGTATCGCGCTCGACCGGACGTGTCGGGTGAGCAAAGGACGTCGGCCCTAGCTGGGCCCTCGATCCTCGTTCATCCTGCCGCGCCAATCGGGCCGGGAGAGATGAACATGTCGAACACACTGAAGCAGGATTGGAATTGCCGACGCCACGGCGCGCGCAGCGACTCGCCCACGACGACCGGCGATTCGTAGATCGACCCCGTATCAGGATCTTGATGATGGACGAAGGACCAGCAAACGCCGCCTTGCGCGCATCGGCGCGGCACAAACGGCTTCACTCGGCCGGCAACGGCCAATTCGCGCGGACCGCGTTCGACCGGTGCCGCAGGGGGATGAACGGCCGCTTCTGAGCGGTACCGTTGCCGTCCACCTGCCGTGTCGTGCGAGCGCCGACACAGAACAGGTGGACAATGGAGAAGCTTACTTTCCTTCCGATTCACGCCTTCCACGAGAGGAAGGCCTGCCCAGCCAACCGCTCCGCACGGACGAGCGCAGTCGATCTCGTGCGGCTGCGCGCTCTCGATCGGCTGTCGGTGCCGCCGAGGCTTGCTTGCCGCTGGCAACGCGATGCTGACGGGTGGCTGATTGCATCCTGGCACGTGGAAACGCCAATGGCATGCCCGCAACGCCCCCAACTGACCTCTTCCAACGATCGCCGGCAGGATACGATCATGTCTTCGCGTTCCTCCAACGACACATCGGTGACTGCCGCGACTTCTGCGGGAGGCTGAATGCGGTGACGGCATCAAAACGCAACAGAAGATCGACAAACCTGAGCCGGTGAAAGGAGCCCACGCGCGGGCATCGTGGTACGGAGACGGCAATGAAGAAATTTGCATCTTGGGGACGGACTGAGGAGAACAAGGCCCTGGCGCCGACGGGCGCGGCAATCGTCACCCTGTTGCTGACATCGGTGCCGGCCCTGTCGGCCGATCCCGCAGTCATCCCCCCCGGGTTCTACCTCGGTGGCCATGCGGGCATGCTGTTCGGCAATGCCACGGCCACGCTCGGCGACCCGACCGGAATATCGGCTTCAGGCGGAACGAGCCCGTATGGCACTTTCGCCGGCGGCGTGCAGGGCGGCTACCAATGGGACCTGCCGTTCCACTGGATGCTGGGCATCGAAGCTGACCTGTCGTTCGCCAATTTCCAGGATACCGGCCAGGTCCTGTCCTATCGCGCCACCGGCACTGGCGGTGCGGACGAACAGCTCGAATTTCTCGGCACGCTGCGCGGCCGGCTGGGCTACAGCCTGGGCGGCTGGACGCCGTTCGTGACCGGCGGTCTTGCCTGGGCAAGCACACGTTTCTCGCTCACCGATTTCACGACCGGCGACCAAGACGCGACACCCAGCCAATGGCGGCTTGGATACACCGTCGGCGGTGGCATCGACTATGCACTCGATCCGAAGTGGTCGGCCCGCCTCGAGTATCTCTATACGAACCTCGGACCGAAGGGCTTCACGTTCGCATCGCCGTCGCGCTACGACTCGCAATACGATTTCCATCAGTTCCGCGCCGGCCTCAACTATCACTTCGGTGCGCCGGACAAGCGCGACGACAGGACCGCCGATCGCGGACCGGGCTCCTGGGAGATCCACGGCCAGTCGACCTTCGTCTTCCAGGGTTACCCACCCTTCCAGGCACCCTACGACGGAACCAACAGCCTGCCCGCCGGCGGCCAGTCACGCGAGACCTGGACCACCTCGGCCTTCCTTGGCATCCGCCTGTGGCAAGGAGCGGAACTCTATTACAACCCCGAGCTCCTGCAGGGCTTCGGCCTCGCCGATACCGTGGGCGCCGCCGGCTTCCCCAACGGCGAGGCGCAGAAATCCAACTTTCCTCTGCCGCGCTACAATACCTCGCGCCTCTTCTTGCGACAGGAATTCGGCCTCGGCGGCCCGCGTGAGAAGATCGAGAGCGACTACGGCCAGCTTGCGGGCGAGAAGGATGTCTCGCGTATCACGCTGCAGGTCGGCAAGTTCTCGGTGCACGACCTGTTCGATACCAACGACTACGCCCAGGATTCGCGCGTCGACTTCCTCAACTGGTCGATCTGGGCGGCCGGCGCCTTCGATTATCCGGCCGACCGCGTCGGCCTGACCTACGGCATCGCGGCCGAGCTGAACCGTGCCGACTGGGCCCTGCGCGCCGGTTATTTCCTGGTCGGCATCGAGCCCAACGCCAACGTCTTCGACTGGAACCTGTTCTCGCGCGGCGGCTACGTCGCCGAACTGGAGCTGCGGTATGGCATCGGCGACCACCGCGGCGTGTTCAAGATCGGCCCCTGGCTGACCAGCACCTTCTCGGGTTCGTTCGGCGAGGCAACAGCGCTCGCCCTCGCCAACCCAAGCCTGTCGGTGAATGACACCATCCTGCAGACACGCCAGGGGCGCACCAAGTACGGCATCTACCTCAACCTCCAGCAGGAGATCACGAAGGACATCGGCGCCTTCGCCCGCTGGAGCTGGAACGACGGCCAGACCGAGACCTCCGCCTTTACCGATATCGACCAGAGCCTGTCGCTCGGGGTACAGCTGAAGGGAACGCTCTGGGGCCGCGACGACGACGTGATTGGTCTCGGCGGTGCTCTCAATACGATCTCGCCGCAGACCAGCGCCTTCCTGGCAGCCGGCGGCCTGGGCGTCCTCGTCGGTGACGGGCGACTGGCCTATGACTCCGAGAAGGTGATCGAGGCCTACTACGCCCTGCAGCTCACGAAAGGCATGATCGCGACCGCCGACTACCAGCTCCTGATCAGTCCGGCCTACAACGCCGAGCGCGGGCCGATCAACGTGTTCAGCGGGCGGCTGCACATGCAGTTCTGACCGCTGCCCAAAGGCGATCCACTCACTCGACGCCGAGATAGATACGCTGGACTTCGGGATTGTCGGCCATCGCCTTGGCCGGTCCTGACAGGACAGTGCGTCCGACCTGCAGCACATAGGCGTGGTCGGCAGCTTCGAGGGCGACATCGACCGACTGCTCGGCGAGCAGGATCGTCTGTCCGTCCTTATGAAGGGCGGCGAAGCTGTCATACATCGAATCGACGATCGCCGGCGCAAGCCCCAGGCTCGGCTCGTCAAGCATCAGGAGCTTGGGCTCGCTCATCAGCGCGCGACCGACCGCCAGCATCTGGCGCTCGCCGCCCGACATCGTGCCTGCGCGTTGCATGCGCCGCTCGGCCAGGCGCGGGAACGCCGTATAGACGCGCTCGAGCAGGCGTGGAATGCGCGTACGATCGGCGATCGGCGTGGCGCCCAGCAGCAGGTTGTTCTCGACGCTCTGCTGGGCGAAGAGCCGCCAACCCTCGGGCGACAGGGCGAGCCCCTTCCGCACGATCGCATAGGCCGGCTGACCCGCGATGTCCTTGCCTTCGAAGGCGATGGTGCCGGACGAGGTGCGGGCGATCCCGGCAATCGCATTGAGTGTCGTGGTCTTGCCGGCACCGTTGGACCCCAACAGCGCCACGACTGCCCCGCGCGGCACCTCGAGCGACACGTCGGCGACGCCTATCAGGTCGCCATAGCGCACTTCGAGGTGCTCGATCTTCAGCAACGGCGGACTCATGCATCCCCCGCATGCTTGACCTTGCGCCGGCCGAGATAGGCCTCGATCACGTGCGGATCGCTGGTCACCTCGCGCGGCGTGCCGCGGGCAATCTCCCGTCCCTGGTGGAACACCACGACGCGGCGCGTCAGCGAGGTGATCACCTCCATGATATGCTCGACGATCACGATGGTGATACCGTCGCCATGGATGCGCCGCACCAGTTCGATCGCCTCGCGCACCTCGGTCGGCGTCAGGCCGGCCATCGCCTCGTCGAGCAGCAGCACCTTGGGTTCGGAGGCCAGAGCGCGGGCGATCTCCAGACGCTTACGGCCGGGCGTGCCGAGGCTGCGGGCCGGCGCGTCGGCAAGGGCGCCGAGCCCGACCCGATCCAACACCGCCCGCGCCCTGGCCCGGGCGTCGCGGGCATGAGGATGGCGCAGCAATGCGCCGATCATGACGTTGTCGAGCACCGACATTGATTCGAAGGTGAGCGGCACCTGGAAGCTGCGGGCAAGGCCGAGCCGGGCTCGCGCCTCGGGCGGTTCGCGCGTCACGTCGACGCCGGCAAAATGCACGCTTCCCGAGGTCGGCGCGAGATCGCCGGTCAGGCAATTGAAGAAGGTCGACTTGCCCGCACCGTTGGGGCCGATCAGGCCCAGGATCTCGCCCTCCTCGACCGTGACCGAGGCATTGTCGACGGCCTTGAAGGCCCCGAACAGGCGGGTGACGCCGCGCGCTTCAATCAGCATGGCCGCTCGCGGGGTTCGGGTTGGCAGGGGCTGCCTTCGTCCCGGGGTGCGGCCGTCGCTCCAGCAGCGACAGGAGGCCACTTGGCAGGAAACGCGCGATAATCACGATGATGGCGCCATAGACCACGAAGGTGATGCCGGCGCCCTGGCCGCCCAGCAGGCTGTTGGAGAGCTCCTCCAGCGGCACCAGGATCAGGGCGCCGATCAGCGGGCCGAAGAGCTGGCCCGCGCCGCCTAGCGCCGCCATCACCACCATCTTGACCGACAGCAGAATGCCGAAACCCGATTCGGGATCGATGAAGCCGAACATGCAGAGATAGAGCGAGCCTGCCAGCGAGGTGAAGGCTGCACTCAGCATGTAGGCATGGAGCTTGTAGCGGCCGGCCGACACGCCGAGCGACCGTGCCGCCCGTTCGCTGTCCTTGATGGCGCGCAGGTAGAACCCCATGCGGCTGCGTTCGATCCACCAGGTGAGTCCCAACAGTCCCGTGAGAACGGCGAGGAAGATGTAGTAGTAGGGCATCGCCGAGACGAAGGAGAGATCGAACACCGTCCGCGGCATGGCGGGACCGCCAAGCCCCTGGGCGCCGCCCAGCCAGTCGCTGGTCGAGCTCAGCACGCGCACCAGTTCGCCGACGGCAATGGTCGCCATGCTGAAATAGTGGCCCGACAATCGAAGCGTCGGGACGCCGACCACGACCGCAACGGCCACACTCAGCAGCATGCCGATCGGCGCCCCCAGGATCGGCGGCAGATCGAGATGGACGAAAGCCACCACGGCGGCATAGGCGCCGATGCCGAAGAACACCGCGTGCCCCACCGACACCTGGCCGGCATAGCCGCCGACGATGTTCCAGGCCGAGGCGCTGATGGCAGCCAGCAACACCAACGCCCCCAGCCGCTGCCAGACCGGCGAGCCGCTCGTCACGATCGGATAGGCCAGCGCCACGACGATGACGGCGAGCTGGAGCAGGCGGCGTGACGTCATCATGTCGTACCCATCAGGCCTTGCGGCCGGAACCACAGCACCAGCACGAAGACGGCATAGACGATCACATCCTTGTATACGGGACCGATCAGGAAGGCCGAAAGCGATTCGACCACGCCGATCAGCAGGCCGGCAACCAGCGCACCCAGCACGCTGCCGAACCCGCCGAGCGCCACGGTGACGAAGGCCACGATGGCGAGCGTCTCGCCGACCGTCGGCGAGGTGTAGAAGAAGGTGGCGACCAACGCCCCCGCGATACCGGTCGCTGCGCCGGCGAGTGCCCAGGCGAGCGCCTGCATGCGCTGCGGCCTGATCCCCATGAGCTGCGCAGCCGTCGCATCCTCCGACACTGCCAGCATCCGGCTGCCGACCGAAGTGCGCGTCAACAGTAAGTGCAGCAGCACGGTGACGATGAAGCCGACCGCGCCCGCGAGCACGCGCGATCCCTCGAAGCGGATACCGCCCAGGATGAAAGAGTGACCGACGAGATCGTCGGGCAGCGTCTTGAAGTTGGCGCCGAAGACCCACAGGGCGCCATAGCGCAGGAACAGCGCCAGTCCGAACGTGCCCAGGATCTGCGCCAGCATCGGTCCACGCATGATGTGGCGGACGAGCAGGAAATAGGCCAGCACGCCGAGCGTCCCGATCAGGATGGCGGCGATCGGCACCGACGCCCAGGGGCCGCCGCCCATCGCCGTCCACACGACGACAGCAGTGTACATGCCCAGCATCACGAACTCGCCGTGAGCGAAATTCACGACGTTCATCATGCCCCAGATCAGACTGAGGCCGGATGAAAAGAGCGCGTAGACGGCACCCAGCAGCAGGCCGCTCACCACGACCTGCAACAGAAGCGTTGTCGTCATGCAATCTCGCCTATGCCGTTGGTTGGATTACCAGCCCTTGTAGGGCAAGATCAGTTCGCTGGTCGCCCGCGATTTCGGCCAGACCGAGACGTACTGGCTATTGCGGAGCTGCGTGATCAGTGTCGAGGCCAGGATGTTCTGTCCCTTGTCATCGAACTTCACGCCGTCATAGCCCGCGACGAGCTGTTCCGGCTTGATATCCGTGGCGCGAAGCGCCGCCTGAATCTTTGCCGGCTCGGTCGAGCCGGCCCGGTTGATCGCATCGGCCAGGACGAGAAAACCTTGCAAGGCCCGTGCCGACACGTCGTCGAGCCCGTCGCCACCCGTCTTCTTCTTGTAAAGCGCATCGCAAATCGCGGCGACGGAACCCGGTTTGCCCGGGGCGAAGACCGAACGGCTGATCAGCCCCTCGGTCACCGAACCCATCGCCTTCACGAACGCCGGATCGTTGAAGCCGCCGTCATCGGCGATCAGGATCGCGGGCTTCCAGTTCTGCTCCTTCATCGTCTTGGCATAGAGGATGGCATCCGACGTGTAGGAGACGAAGATGGCCGCATCCGGATTCTTCTCCTTGAGCTGCAGCACCTGCGGCTGCACGTCCGTCGAGTTCGCCGAATAGGCGACCTTCATGCTGACGTTGAGCTTGTCCTTGGCGAAGACGTCGGCGATGACGCTAGCGACCGAGTTGCCGTACTCGGTGTTCTCGTGCACCAGGGCGATCGAATCGACCTTGCGACCGGCCGCCTTCTGTTCCTTGAGGAAGGCCGAATAGGCCTTGGCGAAGTCGGCGGCCACCGGCGTCACACGAAAGAACCACTTGAAACCGCGTTCGGTCAGGTTGGCCGCCACTGACTCCGGATTGACGAAGGGAATGCCGTATTTTTCGGCCACGGCGCTCGCCGTCAGCGTGATGCCCGACTGATAGGCACCGATCATCGCCACCACCTTCTCCTCGGTGATGAGCCGCAGCGTCTGGTTCTGGCCGGCGGCCGGCGTGCCCTGGTTGTCGGCAAAAACCATCTGGATCTTGGCGCCCTTGAGGCCAGAAAGGCCGCCGCCCTTGGCGAGCGGCAGGACCTTGGCGAGTTCGGGATCGCCCTTGTTGACGAGATCTGCGCCCAGTTCGATCGCCATCTTCTCGTAGTTGCCCGCGCTCGCGGAGTTGCCGCTCAGCGGATAGATCGCACCGATCTTCACGACCCCTTCGGCGTTTGCGTCCGTCGCGAACGCAAACGCTGCCGAGGCCGCGCCGACCGTCAATGCCCGGCGTGAAAGTTCAACCATGACGTCGCTCCCTAAGAATTGCTTGCTCTATCTTGTCGTTATTTGGTCCAGCCCTTGAAAGGCAGAACGAGATCGGCTGTGGCCTTGGCCTTCGGCCACACCGGAACGTAGTCACCATTGCGCATTTGAATGATCAGGCTCGACCCCAGCGTATTCTGGCCCTTGGCGTCGAATTTCACCCCATTGTAGCCTGCAACCATCTGATCCGCCGGCATGTTCGTGGCCTTGAGCGCCGCCTGGATCTTCGCCGGATCGGTCGAGCCGGCCCGGTTGATCGCATCGGCCAGCACCAGAAAGCCCTCCAGACTGCGCGCCGAACCGTCATCGAGACCATCGCCACCGCTCTTCTTCTTGTAAAGGGCCTCGCAAATGGCGGCGATGCTGCCGGGCTTGCCGGGAGCAAACGCCGACCGGCTGATCAGGCCCTCGACCTCCCGTCCCATCGACTTCACATAGGCCTGATCGTTGAACCCCGACGCGTCGGCCATCATGATCTCGGGCTTCCAATTGAGCGCCTTCATCGTCTTGGTATAGAGGATCGCATCCGACGTGTAGGAAATGAAGAGGACCACGTCCGGGTTCTTTTCCTTGAGTTGCAGCACTTCTGGCTGCACATCGGTGGAATTCGCCGAATAGGCGATGTTCTGCATGACCTTGAGGCCTTCCTTGGCGAAGACATCGGCGATGACGCCGGCAACCGAGTTTCCGTACTCGGTGTTCTCATGCACGATCGCGACTGCATCGACCTTGCGACCGGCCGCCTTCTGTTCCTTGAGGAAGGCCGAATAGGCCTTGGCGAAGTCGGCGGCCACCGGCGTCACACGGAAGAACCATTTGAAGCCACGCTCGGTCAGATTGGCGGCGACCGATTCGGGATTGACGAAGGGAATGCCGTATTTTTCGGCCACGGCGCTCGCCGTCAGCGTAATGCCCGACTGATAGGCACCGATCATGGCCGCCACCTTCTCCTGGGTGATGAGCCGCAGCGTCTGGTTCTGGCCGGCGGCCGGGGTGCCCTGATTGTCGGCGATGACGAGCTGGATCTTGGCGCCCTTGAGGCCGGAAAGGCCGCCGCCCCTGGCGATCGGCATCAGCTTGGCAAGCTCGGGATCGCCCTTGTTGACGATGTCGGCTCCAAGCTCGACGGCCATCTTGGACGTATTGCCGGCGCTCGCGGCATTGCCGCTCAAAGGATAGAGGACGCCGATCTTCACGACCTCCTCCGCGGCCACATCCGTTGCAAACGCGAACGCTGCCGAGGCCGCGCCGACCGTCAATGCCCGGCGAGAGAGTTGGACCATAATGTACCTTCCTTGAAGTGAGGTGCCTCGACCCTGTTGTTATTTGGTCCAGCCCTTGAAGGGCAGGATGACGTTGGCCGTCGCCTTGGCCTTCGGCCACACCGGAACGTAATGGCCGTCGCGCATCTGAATGAGCAGGCTCGACCCCAGCGTATTCTGGCCCTTGTCGTCGAACTTCACCCCATTATAGCCCACGGCCATCTGATCCGCCGGCATGTTCGTGGCCTTGAGCGCCGCCTGGATCTTCGCCGGCTCGGTCGAACCGGCACGGTTGATCGCATCGGCCAGCACCAGGAAGCCCTGGAAGCTCCGAGATGAGACGTCATCGAGACCGTCACCACCGGTCTTCTTCTTGTAAAGAGCCTCGCAAATGGCGGCGATGCTGCCGGGCTTGCCGGGAGCGAACGCCGACCGGCTGACCAGGCCTTCGACTTCGTGTCCCATCGACTTGACATAAGCCTGATCGTTGAAGCCCGAGGAATCGGCCATCATGATCTCGGGCTTCCAGTTCAATGCTTTCAGGGTCTTCGTATAGAGGATCGCGTCAGACGTGTAGGAGATGAACACGACCACGTCGGGATTCTTCTCCTTGAGCTGCAGCACCTGGGGCTGGACATCGGTGGAGTTGGCCGAATAGGGGACCTTCATCGTCACATTGCGACCTTCCTTGACGAAGAGGTCACCGATCGCCGTCGACGTCGATTTTCCGTACTCGGTATTCTCGTAGACGATCGCGATCGAATCGGCCTTCAGGCCGGCGGCCTTCTGCTCCTTGAGGAAATCCGAGTAGGCCTTGGCGAAGTTGGTCGCGATCGGCGTCGTGCGGAAGAACCATTTGAAGCCGCGCTCGGTGAGGTCGGCGGCCGTCGATTCGGGCGCCACGAACGGGATGCCGTATTTCTCCGCAACAGCACTCGCCGTCTGCGTGATGCCCGACTGATAGGCGCCGACCATGGCCACCACCTTCTCCTGGGTGATGAGCCGCAGCGTCTGGTTCTGGCCGGCGGCCGGGGTGCCCTGATTGTCGGCAACGACCAGCTCGATCTTGGCTCCATTCAGGCCGGAAAGGCCGCCGCCCTTGGCGATCGGCATCAACTTGGCGAGCTCGGGATCCCCCTTGTTGACGAGGTCCGCACCAAGCTCGATCGCCATCTTGGAGTAGTTGCCGGCGCTCGCGGCATTGCCACTCAAGGGATAGAGGACGCCGATCTTCACCGTTTGCTGGGCGTTAGCCCTGGATATTGGCGAAAAAGCGGAAAGAACAGCGCCGGCAACAAATGCCCGGCGAACAATCTTGGTCATGAGGCCCCCAAACAGCGACGCGCGTCCCACGCCGCAGAACGCGATGTTGACACGGCCCACTTTAGTTTAGCAAACCGGCGGTCAGCAAATCCGATAGCGCTCTACCGCCGCAGGGTCGAGTTCGATGCCGAGTCCCGGCCCCTCGGGCAGCAGGACATGTCCTTCCTCGAGCTTCAAAGGGGTCCTGAGAAGCTCGGTGCGCAGCGCATTGGCGCTCATGTCGTATTCGAGCATCTGCGGATGTGGCGGGTGGTCGACATGGGGCGCGGCGGGCTGTGCGGCAATGAAGTGGCAGGTCGTCGCCAGTCCTACCGCTCCGCCCCAGGCATGCGGCGCCAGCCGGAGGTTCGCCGCGGCGGCGAGCGTTGCGATCCGCCCGGCTTCGGTGAGGCCGCCGACACCGGGAATCGACGGCTGGACGATATCGATGCAGCGCCCGTCGATCAACGCACGGAAATCGCGAATCGTATGATGGGCTTCGCCGGCCGCGATCGGAATTGGCGAGCGGGCACGCAATTCGGCATAGCCCCTGACGTCCCCTGGCGGCAGCGGTTCCTCGATCCAGTGGATGTCGAAGGGCTGGATGGCCCGCGCACATTCCAACGCCACGTCGACGGTATAGGCGCCGTTTATATCGACCATCAGGCGTTTGTCGGGCCCCAACGCCTGGCGCGCCTGGCGTACGCGCTCGACGTCGCTTCTGAGTCCGCGGCCGATCTTGATCTTGGCGCCGGCATAAGGATGTCCCGCTGCCTCGGCCAGCATGTGGGAAAGCTGCCGCGCCGGATCGTCGGAGAAGAACCCGGTCGAGGCATAGGCGGGAATGCGCGTGGTGCGACAGCCGCCGATCAGGTCGCAGATACGCACACCGAAGCCGCGCCCGATGGCGTCGAACAGGGCCACATTGATGCCGGCCAGACAGGCGGTGAGCTGGTTGCCGACCCCGAGATGGTACATCGAATTGCGGATTCGCGCCTCGATATGCTCGAAATCGAACACGCTCCTGCCCGGGAAGAACGGCTCGACCATGCGGAAATATTCCCGCGTGACGAAGGGATTGCCGAAAGCCTCGCCGACCCCCTTCACCCCGGTATCGGTCTCGACCTCGACCAGCCCTCCCTGCCGGCGGAAGCCACCGCCGCGCGACATGCCGTAGGCCTTTTCCGGCGCAAACGCATATTCAAGACCGATGAACGAAAGACGCCGGATGGTCGGCATGGCAGCTCCTGCAAGTCCCGCGCTATGGTGGTCCCCAAGATCGACCGGAGGCAACCGTTCATGAAGGGTTTGCAAAACATGACACCGGCGGGGGACGCATGAGCTACGCCGTGCCCTTCGCCGGGTTGAAGGTCGTCGATCTCAGCCAGGGCATTGCCGGCCCCTATTGCGCCATGCTGCTGGCCCAGCATGGCGCCGACGTGATCAAGGTCGAGAGTCTGGGCGACGGCGATTGGGCGCGCACGCTGGGCACACGCTATGGCAGCCATACAGCTTTCTCGATCATCGGCAATCTCGGCAAACGCAGCATCGCGGTCGATCTCAAGACCGAGGCCGGCAAGCAGGTCGTCTGGCGCCTCCTGGACGGTGCCGACGTGTTCCTCGAAGGCTTCAGGCCCGGCGTGATCCAGCGCCTGGGCTTCGACTACGACTCCGTCGCCCGCCGCGAACTGCGCCTGCTCTATCTTTCGATCTCCGGCTTCGGCCAGACCGGGCCGCTCGCCGAACGGCCGGCGATGGATCCGGTGCTGCAGGCCTATACCGGCCTGATGATCGAGAATCGCGGCGAGGACGGCATTCCCCATCGCGTTCCGGTGATCGTGGTCGACATGTCGACGGCGCTCTATGCCTTCCAGGCATTGTCCGCCGCACTCTATGCGCGGCGGGACGAACCGCGCGGCCGCTATATCGAGGTCAGCCTGATGCAGTCGTCAGCGGCGTTGCAGTCGATCCGGCTCATGGCCTGCCATCTCGAGGGAGGCACCATGAAGCCGGGCGGCGCACCCGGCGGCGTGTTCCAGATCGCCGACGGCTGGATCTCGGTGGTCGCCATCAACGATCGTGACTGGCGCGACCTTTGCACCGCGATGGAAATGCCGACGCTCGCCAACGAGCCACGCTTCGCCGACGCTGCCGCGCGGCTCGCCAACAGCGAGGCGCTCTATGCGATCCTGAGGCCGGCTTTTGCGCGCCACCCCTGGACGGTCTGGAGCGAGCGGCTGACGCGCGCGCGCCTGATGCACGAGCGGCTGAACAGCTACGCCGACTTCATTACGCAACCGCATGTCAAGGAGACTGGTTTGATTCAATGGCTGGACCAGGCGGGGCTCAGCACCGCCGTGCCGGTACCGGCGCTGCCCGGCATGCCGCGCCAGGAGAACGGCACACCGCGCGGCACGGCACCCGTGCCCGGCCAACATACTCGTGCTCTCCTCGCCGAGCACGGCTACGCCGAGGCCGAGATCTCAGCCTTGCTTGGGCAAGGCATCGTTGCCGCAGCCTGACGCCCATGTTCACGCTGATCGAACCCTCGCAGTACCGCCGAACCCCCTGGAAGAATGGCGGCGGGACGACCGTAGATATCGCCAACGACGACGATCTCTGGCGCTTCGGCCGAACGCCCATCGTCGAAAGCGGCCCCTTTTCCGATTATTCGGGCTTCGATCGGATGCAGATGCTGGTCGCCGGCAAGGGTCTCGTGCTCGAGACGCCCGACGGCGAGATCGATGTCCGTACGCCCTTCCGGCCAGTCCGGTTCGCGGGCGAGACACCGATCGTCAGCCGGCTCGAAGGCGGCCCGGTCGAGGTGGTCAACCTGATCGGCAGCCGTGCCAAGATGAAGATCGATCTCGATACGCTCGATGCCGGCGAGCGCGGCACCGTCGAACCGGGCATCCATATCGCCTACTGTGCGGAAGGGCCGACGATCCTCGACGTTGACGGCAAGCTCCACCGGTTGCCCGCCCGTCACGCCTTGCGGATCGATGTCGACAAGCCGACGATCCTCGCGTCCAGGAGCGGACGGGCAATCATCGCGAGCATCATCCTGGGAGCTTCGGTATGACAGGAGCCATTCGTCTTCTCC
Source organism: Pseudomonadota bacterium (assembly GCA_018242505.1). GTDB lineage: Bacteria > Pseudomonadota > Alphaproteobacteria > Reyranellales > Reyranellaceae > Reyranella. Next base: position 43,125 of record JAFEBU010000029.1, on the reverse strand, counting down.
TCTGCCTCGGCCTGCTGCTCGCCGGCAGTGCCGGCGCGTCGGCAGCCAACATCAAGCTCATGACGACCGGCGCCTTCCGCCCCGTGACCCAGGATGTCGTTCCTGCCTTCGAGAAGCAGACCGGCAACAAGGTCACGGTCGTGAGCGACACGGCGGGCGCGCTGATCCGTCGCCTGCGCGGCGGCGAGACGTTCGACGTGATCGTGCTGACGTCGGACGGCCTCGACGCGCTTGCCGACATCGGCACCGTGACCGGCGATTCGATCACCCCGCTGGCTCGGGTGGGCATCGGCGTCGCTGTCGGTCTCAGCGCACCGCAGCCCGACATCCGGAGCGTCGAGGCGTTCCGCCAGACCCTGCTGAAGGCGCACCGCATTGCCTACATGGATCCAGGCTCCGGCAGCACCAGCGGCAATTCGCTGGTCCAGATCTTCCAAGCACTCGGCATCTCTTCGGAAGTGGGCCGCAAGGCCGTCCTGGTGAGGAGCGGTCCCGCCGGCGCGGCGGTCGCCCGCGGCGACGCCGACATCGCCTTGCAACAGGCGAGCGAGTTGCGACTGGTGCCGACGATCCGCTTCGCCGGCCTGCTTCCCGCCGCGATCCAGATCTACACCACCTATTCCGGCGCGATCTCTGCCGAGACGCACGAACAGGACGCCGCTAAGGCCTTGCTGGCCGCGCTTTCCGACCCAAGCGTCGGGCCGATCCTGAAACGACGCGGCCTAGAAGCACCGTAAGACATATTAAGACATATAGTGACTTCAGACATATAGTGACTTCCTCCCCTTTGCGGGGTCCGCAAAGGGAGTTACCCGTGTTTCCGCGGACGAAAGGGCTGGAATCAGCCGCTGCTCATGCCCCCGTCATCGCCGTATGACGGCGACACTTCCCCTAGGCAAAGCCAAGGGGAAGAGGGCAACTACAGCTTGATTCAAGGCATGACGCGCTGAAAGGACGAAGATCAGCCCTTCGCGAGCTCCTTGATCGAGTCCGCCCAGGCGCCGATCGTGTGGTCGATGTCGGCCTGGGTATGGGCCAGGCTCACATAGTATTTCGACTCGCCTTTCATGATGCCCTTGGCGCGCAAAAGCTGGTTGAAACGCGCGGCGATCGCCTTGTCGCCTTTCAGCGTGTCGCGGTAGTCGCGCACCGGCTGGTCGGTGAAGATGACGTCGAACAGCGGCGGCTCGCCGATTACCCGGGCCTTGAGGCCCGCCTTCTTGAGGAGATCGTCGAGCGCGGCCATCAGTGTCCGACCGGTTTTGAATACCTGCTCATAAGAGCCGGGGCGCTTCAGCACCTCGAGGGTGGCCAGTCCCGCCACCGAGGCGACCGGGTTGCCCGAGAGCGTACCGACCTGGAACAGGAAATCCTCGTCGGCCACGGCGAGCTTGTCGAAATGCGCCATGATGTCGGCGCGGCCGGCAATCGCCGCCAGCGCAAAACCGCCGCCCACGATCTTGCCCAGGGTGCAGAGGTCGGGCGTCACGCCGTAATATTCCTGCGCGCCGCCATAGGCGAAGCGGAAGCCGGTCACAACCTCGTCGAAGATGAGCGGGATGTCGTGCTCCTGCGTGATTCGGCGCAGCGCCTGCAGGAAGCCCGGTGCCGGCGGGATCAGGCGCTGGAACGGCTCGACGATGACGCCGGCCAGCTCGTCGCGGTGCTCCTTGATCAAGCTCTCGGTCATCTCGACGTCGTTGAAGGCCGAGATCAGCATCTCGTCCTGCACGCTCCTCGGGATGCCGGCCGAGTCGGGAGTGGCGCGCGGGAAATTGCCCGGGTTCTTGGGCGCCATCGACATCAGGGCATAGTCGCTCATGCCGTGGTAGCCGCCCTCGAACTTCAGGATCTTGTCGCGCTTGCGGAAGGCACGGGCGGCGCGCATGGCATAGAGGTCGGCCTCGGTGCCCGAGCAGACGAAGCGCACCTGCTCGGCACACGGTACGGCGTCTACAATCGCTTCGGCGAGCGCAATGCCGTGCCGGTTGTTGGCAAAGAAGGTCGTGCCGAGCGGAACCTGTCCCTGCACCGCCGCCGTCACGTCCGGATGGGCATGGCCGATGAACATCGGCCCCGAGCCGAGCAGGAAATCGACATATTCTCGGCCCGCCTCATCCCAGATGCGACCACCCTTGCCGTCCCTCAACACCACCTCGGCCGGCAGGTTGCCGAAGCTGCCGCCGGGCATCACCTTCTTTGCAGCGGTCACGATGTCGAGGACTGGATCAGCGGTCGTGGCGGACATGGCGCACTCCTTGGCAAAGGCGGAACAACGACGGAACCACGAGCTTAGCGCGGTTGCCGGCCCCGGCATCGGCATAAACGCTAAGGCCACCCATGAAATTTCGCATTCTCATGGCTGACGCTACTCGATCGGTACAAAGATCGAATGACGCATCTTGCCCTCGACCGCCTTGGAGAAGTGGCCCTTGCCCGATGTGTCCTCGACCAGCAGCACTTCGCCCGCCCCGATGATGCGCGTCTCGCCGTCGCTTGCCTGGATGCTAACCGCACCGTCGAGATTGATGATATACTGCCGGCGCGGCGCCGGATGCCATTCGTAGTCGTAGGTGCCTGGTGTCTGCCGAAAGATGATGCCTGTGGCAGGAAACGTGGCGGAGGTCTTCCCGCCCCGGCCCTCGTTCTTCCATTCGACCTCGATGTCGCGGAAATGCGTTTCGCCGCTCGCGTCGACATAGAGATTGTGGATGCGCATGAATTTTCTCCCACTTGCCGTTTACGGACCCGAGCTTAGAACGAAAAGATGTTCGCGAAACCCGTGAAGGCCGTGCTGTTCGACATGGATGGCCTGCTGATCGACACCGAAGCCGTCTATATCGACGCTTTGCAGGCTGCCGCCGCCGCGATGGGGCTCGATATGCCCCTCAGCTTTTGCCACTCCATGATCGGCATCCCTGGTCCGGTCTGCGACGGCATGATCCGGGATTTCTACGGGCCGGACTTCGTCCTCGAAACATTCGGTGCGCATTTCGACGCACACACCCACCGCCGTTTCGAGATCGGCGTGCCGGTGAAGGCAGGTGCGATCGAGCTGCTCGATTTCCTGCGGCAGCATCGCCTGCCCCTCGCCATCGCCACCTCGTCGAGCCAAGCCACGGTGAAGAAGCATCTCGGCCGTGCCGGCCTGCTCGACCGTTTCGACGCCATCGCCACACGCGACGATGTCGCGCGCAGCAAGCCACATCCGGATGTCTACCTCGAGGCCGCCCGGCGGCTCGGCGTGGCGGCGGAAAACTGCATCGCCTTCGACGACTCCAATATAGGGCTCACGGCCGCGCATGCGGCGGGCACGATGGCGATCATGGTGCCCGACATCGTGCCGCCGACCGAGGAAGTGCGCGCGAAATGTCTGCAGGTCGCGCCCGATCTCGTCGCTGCCTTGCGCCTGCTGCGCAAATGGATGCCGATTGCCGATCCTAGTGCGGCATATCCTTCATGTTCACCACACGACCGCCCGGCATGACGAGGTCGCCGGGCTTACGGCCCGCAGGGCAAGGGCCGAGATAATTGAGGTTCGAGGTCATGTGCGTGCCTTCGCTGTCGACTTCGACCTTGATCGCCTTGTCGAAATCGCCGATGGCCGTTCCGGTCGCGGTCTTGCCATGGCACGTCCCCTTGAAGGAATAGCCGCCAGGAATTTTTTGGAACTCCTGGGTGCAGCCCGCCATCTTCTTGCCCATCGCCGAGTATTCCTTCTCGGTCTCCTCATTGATGCACATCTGCATGGTCATGACCCTATCGCCGGGAAGCTGAATGGATTGTTCCCACATCCCGGGCTTTCGATGGGGCGGTTCGACCTGGGCGAAAGCGGGCATCGAAAGACCGAGGCCGACACCCGCAAGGGCGGCGCATGTCAGACGGAACGAAGGACGTTTCATTGGGTGCTCCTTATCGCGCGACACTAGGACAAGGCGACATCGCAGCAAGCCCTTTCACACGTCGCCTGTGGGCCGATGCGCGACCGCGCAGGCTGTTGAAAAGTCGGGAATTACAACATGATGCGCAGCAATCGAGTCGAGATCGGCGCAATCTTGACTCCAACGGGCGGTCTCGGCGCTCCCTTTGAACCGATATTGCCTGGCCCCATGGCCCCAAACCCTTTCTCAACAGCCCGCTAGAACTTCTCCACCCACGGCCGCACCTCGACTTCCCAGCTCCAGGCACTGCGGTGCTGCTGGAGCACCGCCCAGTAGGTCTCGGCGATGGCGTCGGGATCGAGCAGACTGTCGGGAGTATCGGCCGATACCGGCCGCGCGGCGCTCCGGATTCCGCCGTCGATCACGAAATGGGCGACGTGGATTCCCTTCGGCGACAGCTCGCGCGCCATGGATTGCGCGAGACCACGCAGGGCGAACTTGCCCATGGCGAAGGTCGCCGACAAGGCGAAGCCCTTCACGCCCGCCGTGGCCCCGGTGAGCAGGATGGCACCATGCCCCTTGGGAAGCATGCGCCGCGCCGCTTCCTGGGAGACCAGGAAGGCCCCGAACGCACTCACCTCAAGCGCCCGCTTCACGTCTTCGGGAGCAAGGTCCACCAGGGGACCGCGCACGCGCGAGCTTGCGTTATAGACCACGACATCGGGCGCCTCGCCCTTCCCTTCGATCGACTTGAACAGCGCCGCAACATCCGCCGGGTCGGCAGCGTTGCACTTGTGCACGCTCGCCCCCGTCTCTTTCGCCAGAGCTGCGAGCTTGTCGGTCTGGCGTGCCGCGACCGCCACCGCGAGGCCGTGCTTGGCGAACAGGCGCGCCAGCGATGCGCTGAGACCGGGACCAGTGCCGACGATCAGGGCGGAGCGATAGCGGGGTTTACTCATCGGAGGGAGCCTCGTTGTTCAGGTGACGGTGCAGGTATAAGGTACATGAGGTCAGTGGAAAGGATTTTCCAATGGACGCAGCCGCTCCTTCCGCCCGCATCGACGTCATTTCCGACGCCATCTGTCCGTGGTGCTATATCGGCAAGCGCCAGCTCGAGCGGGCGCTCGGGCTGTTGGCACAGGAACAGCTTCACTTCAGTGTGATGTGGCATCCCTACCAGCTCAACCCCGACATGCCGGCCGAAGGAGTCGATCGCGCAACCTATCGTGCCGCGAAGTTCGGCGGCGCAGAGCGCGCGCAGGCCATCGATCGGCGCATCACGGAGACGGCGGCGACCGTGGGCCTCGAGTTCCATCTCGAGAAGCTCACACGTACGCCCAACACGCTGAACGCCCATCGGCTGATCCGCTTCGCCGCACAGCAGGGCGCGCAGGACAGTGTTGTCGAAGCACTGTTCAAGGCCTATTTCTGCGACGGTGCCGATCTCGGCGACCCAGAACTTCTGGCCGCGATCGGTGGCACCGGCGGCCTCGACCCCGATGAAGTCTGGAAGATGTTGGCAAGCGACGAGGGCAAGCGCGAAGTGCTGGCGAACGACCAGATGGCGCGCAACGCCGGCATCCAGGGCGTACCGAGCTTCGCCCTGCAGGGCCATGTGCTGTTCTCCGGCGCGCTTGCCGCCGAGGAGATGGCAAACGCCTTCCGCCAGGCTTGGGGCATTCTGAAAACCCGGGCGGCGTAACGCTGACGGGCAGGACGCTGCCGGAGTTTCAGCGCTCAGCGCAAGGTCCCGAAGAAGCGACGCACTTCGGCGACGAACAGCTCGGGCTGTTCGAAGGCGGCGAAGTGGCCGCCCTTCGGCATTTCCGTCCAATGGCGGATGTTGGTGAAGCTTCCCTCCATCCACCGCCGCACGGGAGGGACGATCTCCTTGGGAAATACCGCCACGCCGGTCGGTATTGCGACCTTGTGGGCGACGCGACGATCGGGGCCGAAGCTCTCCCAATAGAGTCGCGCCGACGAAGCCGCGGTGCCGGTCACCCAATAGAGCATGACATTGTCGAGCAGTTCGTCGCGGCTCAGGATGTGCTCAGGATGGCCGTTGCAATCGGTCCAGGCCCAGAACTTCTCCAGGATCCACGCCGCCTGGCCGGCTGGCGAATCGGTGAGGCCGTAGCCGACGGTCTGCGGACGGGTGGACTGCTGCTTGGAATAACCTGAATCCCAGTCGGCATAATACTTGATGCCCTTGAGCGCCCGCGCTTCCTCCGGCGTCGGCTCGCCGTCCACCTTGGGTCGCGTCGACATGGCAAGGGTGATGTGAATGCCGGCGCAGTGCGCCGAATCCTGCGCGCCGAGCGACGTCGTCACGGCGGAGCCCCAGTCGCCACCCTGCGCCCCATAGCGCGCATAACCGAGACGGCTCATCAGCTCCGCCCAGGCCCGGGCGATCCGGTCGACGCCCCATCCGGTCGTCCTCGGTTTGGCCGAGAAGCCGAATCCGGGCAGCGACGGGCACACGACATGGAAGGCGTCGGCCGCGTTTCCGCCGTGCGCCGTGGGATCGGTCAATGGCTCGATGACCTTGTGGAACTCGACGACCGACCCCGGCCAGCCGTGAGTGATGATCAGCGGCATCGCTTCCGGATGGCGCGAACGCACGTGCAGGAAATGGATATCCAGCCCGTCGATCTCGATGGTGAATTGGGGGAAGCGATTGAGCGCCGCCTCTCGGCGCCGCCAGTCGTAGCCGTCGCCCCAATAACGGCAGACCTCCTGGATCCACTGCAAGGGCACGCCCTGGCTCCAGTCGCCGACGAGCTCGGCCTCCGGCCAACGGGTGTTCCGCAGCCTCGACTTGAGATCATCGAGCACGTCGTCGCCGACCGCGATCCGGAAGGGCCTGATGGCGTTGGACATGCAGCCCTCCTTCCCTTCAGGAAGCGATACCGAGCAGCCGCGCCGCCGTTCCGCCGAGGATGGCGATCCGCTGCTCGTCGCTCAATCCTGGCGTGTCAAGCACAAGGTCGACCTCGGTGCTGGTCCAGGGGAACGGATAATCCGTGCCGATCATGATCTGTCCGGGACCGGTTTCGGCGACCAGGTGGCGCAGGGCCTCGGGCGTGAACACGATGGTATCGAAGAAGAGCTGTCCGTCCCGGAGGTAGGCCGTCGGGCTCTTTTTCGGTAACGGCCCGACGCGGTCGGGAAAGGTCCGGCACACCGCATCCGAGCGATTGGCGTAGGACGGCAGGAATCCGCCGCCATGCGCGGCGCAGATCTTGAGGCCGGGAAAGCGGTCGAGCGTGCCTTCGAAGATGAGATGCGACAGCGCGATCGTGGTCTCGAGCGGATTGCCGATCGTGTTGGTCAACAAGCCGCTGCCGGCGAGCCGACCGCTGGGCTCCAGTTCACGCGTTCCCTGCGGATGCATGAAGACCAGGACGCCCAGCTCCTCGCATTTGGCCCAGAAGGGATGGAACTTCGGATTGGCCAGTTCCACGCCGGCGACACTGCCGCCGACACCAACTCCGCGAAAGCCGAGCGACTTCACGGCATGTTCGACCTGTTCCGCGGCGAGATCGGGGTGCTGGAGCGCCACCGTAGCGAACGCGACAAAGCGGTCTGAATTGGCGACACAGAACTCGGCCAGCGCCTCGTTCTGGACCCTGATCAGCTCGGCGGCGATGTCGCGCTCCGCCCGATACCAATAGGGATTGATGCTGAGCGCTTCGACGTCGATGCCTTGCGCATCCATGGCGGCAATACGCGTGTCGATATCGCTCATCAGCAGGCCCGGCGCCTCCAGCGGATGCTTGATCAACGCCATTGCCGCCGGCACTGCGCAATGGGCATGCACGTCGACGGTCTTGATCCGCCTGCCATTGACCACGACCTCGCGCCGGCGCGGCCCAGTATGCGTATGGCCGTGCGAATCGCTTGCTGCGGCCGCGATCATGGGGCAACCGGTGAACGCGATGGCAGCCTGGCTCGCGGCGACCGCCCCTTCCCTTGCCAGCATCGCCCCTCTCCCTCGCTTCCGGCGCAGAATGCGAGCCTACAACACCTCTATCGCAAAGTCGCCAGACGAACGGACTTGGCTCATTGCGCCTGATTTCGTGTGGTGTTGAGATCAGGAGAGGCGAGCGGCCCCTTGACGGTCGTGACGTAGCGATCTGCGCCGCTCTGGAGCGTGACGGTCGAATCGATCGTATCCTGCGCGAAACTCACCCGGCCGTTGATATTGGCGACGGCGCTCGCGCCGTGGATCGTCTGGTTCTCCATCTCGAGACCACCGGCCCCCAGGCTGATTTGACCGGAGAGGGGATTCTGCCGGTCGATGAAGCTCTTCAGTACTTCCGCATCGAACGCCAGACTGTCGCTGAAGATGCCGCCCACGCTCGCAGCGAAGCGTGCGAAAGCCGGCGATCCGTCGATCACGATCGGATGAAGATATCCACTCACCATGCCCTTGCCTGACAGAACGTTGCGGATCTCCTGCGATGAGGTCCCGGCGCCGCTGATGCGCAGTCCCGTCACATCGACCTTGCCCCCGATCGCGATCGAAAAGCCGGAAGAACTCAACGTGTTGCGGCCAAATGTGCCCTGCAACAGCCGATCCAGGGCGATGCCGCGTACATCGCCCGCGAGATCGATGGCGAGCGTCGACCCGGATGCATCGATGGTACCGGCGAGCGCGGCATCGCCGCCATAGAATGCTCCCGCAATCTTCGACACCTTGATTATGCCCTTGGCGAGCGCGGCTTCGACTTCGGCGTGCTCGACCGTGAGCGTGGCCAGTGTCATTTTCTCCGCATGCAGGGAGAGCCTGGCGTCGAAGGCGCGGAACGCTGCCAGATCGATCGGCTGTGACGTCGTGGGGCTGGGTGTCGGATCGGACGCCCCTTCGACCGGAGCGATGCGTGCAACCGACTTGGGATCGATGCCCAGCCAACGGTCGACCTTCAGCACGCCCGGCACCTCGAATGTGGCGACGAGACGCGGATGGCGGTCGAGCGTGGTGTCGATCTGGCCGTTCATCCGGCTGCCGCGCGCGCGAATCTCGCCATTGAACGTCGCCCGCTGCGATGTTCCCTTGAGGCTTCCGGTGGCGCGGATATACCCCACGCTCGACATCGCCTGGCCGCTCGCGGCCGAGACCAGGGCGCTCGCATCCCGCGTATGGAGAAAGAAACTCGGGAAGTCGTAAGCAATGTCGTCGCCAAACGTCAGCCTGCCTGAGACCCGGCTCTCGGTGTTCAGAAAATTCATTGCCACGTCACGCAAGGCGACCGACGCGAAGGTTCCGGCGACGGCACCGCTTGCGGTGGCCTGCCCGATCTTGCCGTTCAGGAAATGCGGCAGGCCGGCAAAGTCGAGCAGCCGATCGGCATCCGGCGCCGAGACGGCGAAAGCGAGATCAAAGCGCGGTGCGGTGCCGAAATCGCTCACCGTCCCCTTGAGATCGATCCGCGCGCCGGCGACGTCGCCAATCCTCGCACTGGCGAGTTGCAGCCGACCGCCCTGCACGATCATGTCGCTGTCGACGCCCTTCAGGACCTCGCCGCGAAAGCCGAGATTGGCGACCTTCAGCTTCAACCCGATCTTGGGCGTATCGGGCGGCGGCGGCTTCGATGCTCCTTTGGCCGGTTCCGGTGCCATCGTCGCGGAATCAGGCGGCGGCGCCTTCGGCTGATAGGCGTCAAGATCGAATCGATCGGTCTCGGCATGGAGCGCCGCCGAGAACGGCAATTTGAGGAAGACCGTGCCGCCCGCCGTTCCCGTCGCGCCGTCGAGCACGAAATGGCCGTCGCTCACCTGCAGACTGCCCCGTGGCGCGGCAAGCTTGCCGTCGGCCTTCACCCTCTGCAACCGTCCCGCCGGCACGCCCGACGTGTCGATATCCAGCCACGCCAATGTCTGGCGCAGATTGGCGCCGACGACGCTGAAACGCCCGGTCGCCGCATCGGCGTCCACCTTCATCTCACCCGGCAGGAGCGCCGACAGATGCGGTACGGCGACGACACCCTTCTTGACGTCGAGCATCACGGAGAGATTGCGGACAATGCCGTTTTGATAGTGCGCTTCACCGACATCGACGGCGAGATCGGCATCGAGGGCAGACCAAGGCGAAGGCCCCTGGTCCTTTATCTTTGCCCCTATCGCCGCCTTGACGGTGGCCGGCGCGAAGTCGATCGGTCGCGACAGGATCGTGAGCCATTTGTCGAGGTCGAGATACGACAACGACACCTTGCCGGCGAGCGCTGGGCTCGGCTTGAACATGACGGACAGAGCCCCTCTGGCTTCGTCCTTGCCGGCGCGGATCTCGAAATCCTTGGCGGCCGCCATTTGCGGCGACACCACGATGTCGCCGACAAAGGAGAAGCGGCCCGCCCCCGAAGTATCGAATTCGGGCTTGGCCCCGCCCAAGGCGCTCCAGATCGCATTGACGAAGTCGCTCAGGAGACCCGTCTCCACCGAGAGATGGCCCGTCGCGGTCGCGTCGGGCGCGACGGCGCTCAACATGCCGTCGAAATCAAGTTTTCCGCTGGAAACTTCGAGCGACAGGCTGGTGCGATGCCCGTTGGCGCCGGCAGCGTCGACGTTGACATCGAGCTTGAGCGGGATGCCGTTCACGGTTGCGCTGCCATTGATCTCGAACGGGCCATCGAAGGAACGTACCGTCGCGCTTCCATTGACATCCTTGGCAGTGAGCGTCGATCCGTCGTGCGGATTGTGGTAGGTCACCTCACCGCGCACGAGCGAAAGCCGGCCGATCGCCAAGTGTAGACCGCTGCTCGGCGCGCCGGCTTGCTGCTTCGCGCCGCCGCCAGGATCGAATTGCCAGTTGGGCGTGCCGTTGGCGTCGGTTTCGAGCACGATCGTCGGGCGATAGAGGGTCAGCGTGCCGACTTCGATCCTCCCCTGCAGCAACGCGCTCCAGGAGGGGGTAACGGCAACCCATCGCACATCCACCATCTGCGCGCCCTCGGCGCCGACAGCGTTGGAAAAATGGACCCGGCCCGCACCGATGCCGGGCACCGGGAAAACCGAGAGTCGCATCGGCCCATCGATCACGAGCTCGCGTCCAGTGGCATCGCGCACAGCCTCGATCAGACCGGGCTTGTAGGCTTCGACATCGATCAGGTACGGCAGGAGCGCGAAGGCCCCGGCAATCGACGCCAGGATGGCGGCGACGATCAACCCGATCTTCCAACGCAAGCGCATTGTCATCGTCCGTCGGCGACGCCGCGGAGTTTCGCCGAACGTTTGGCGTCGGCGATTCCGGCACATCGAGAAATGTAACTCATGTTAGCTTTCACCTCGACAGCCGCGCCTCGACAAGCGGCGCGACGATGGAAGGAAACGAATCAAATGCGGCCTCTCATTCTCGCGGCCAGCTTCATGGCCGCCTTCGCCTGCACCATGGCGCCGGCTCTGGCGCAAAAATCGGGAGGCATCCTCAAGATATATCATCGTGACAACCCGCCCAGCGCCTCGATCCTCGAGGAGGCGACCAATTCGACCGTCATTCCCTTCATGTCCGTCTTCAATAACCTGGTGCTTTACGATCAATCGAAGCCGCAGAACAGCCCGGACGATATCGTGCCGGATCTCGCGACCTCCTGGAGCTGGAGTGCCGACGGCAAGGCCCTGACGTTCAAGTTGCACGATGGCGTGAAATGGCACGACGGCCGGCCATTCACGGCAAAGGACGTCGTCTGCACCTTCGACCTGCTCGCCGGCAAGGGCAAGGACAAGCTGCGCCGCAACCCCCGCCAGTCGTGGTACGGCAATATCGAGTCCGTGACAGCCGACGACGACTACACGGCGACAATCCATCTGCACCATCCGCAGCCGTCACTGCCCTCCCTGCTCGCGTCGGGCTATTCGCCGATCTATCCGTGCCACATCCCCCCGGCGCAGATGCGGACGAAGCCGATCGGCACGGGACCGTTCAAGTTCGTCGAGTTCCGGCAGAACGAGGGCATCAAGCTCGCCCGCAACCCCGATTACTGGAAGAAGGGGCACCCATATCTCGACGGCATCGAGTTCAGCATCGTACCCAACCGGGCAACCGCGATCCTCGGCTTCGTATCGGGCCGCTTCGACATGACCTTCCCCTGGGAAGTCACCATGCCGCTGCTGGGAGACATAAAGAGCCAGGCGCCGGACGCGGCCTGCCAGATCACCTCGATGAACAACAGCACCAACCTCATCGTGAATCGCGATGCGCCGCCCTTCGACAATCCTGACCTTCGCAGGGCGCTATCGCTCGCCATGGACCGCAAGGCGTTCGTGGACATCCTCAACCACGGTCAGGCGCAGATCGGTGGCGTCATGCAGCCGCCAACTGACGGCATATGGGGGCTGCCGCCGGAAATGGTTGCTTCGATTCCCGGTTACGGACCGGATGTCGAGAAGAACCGCAGCGAGGCGCGCGAGCTCATGAAGAAAGCGGGCTACGGACCTGACAAGCACCTCACGCTCAAGGTCTCGACCCGCGGCATTTCCCTCTACAAGGACCCGGCCGTGATTCTCGTCGGGCAGCTCAAGGAGATCTGGATCGACGCCGAGGTCGACATCGTCGAGACGTCGCAATGGTATTCCAAGGTCGAGCGCAAGGCCTATTCGATCGGGCTCAACACCACCGGCAACGGCGTCGACGATCCCGACCAGAACTTTTTCGAGAACTTCTCCTGCAAGTCGAAGCGCAACTACACCGGCTACTGCAATCCCGAGATCGAGAAGATGATCGAGCAGCAATCCGCCGAGATGGACAAGGAGAAGCGCCGCAAGCTCGTCTGGAAGATCGACCGCCGGCTTCTCGAGGACAATGCGCGGCCCATGATCATGTGGAACCGCGCCGCCACCTGCAGCAGGTCCTACGTGAAAGGCTATGTCCAGCAAGTGAACAGCGTCTACAACGGCTTCCGCTTCGAGGATGTCTGGCTGGACCGCTGACGGGCCCGCTTCAATCGATCTTTGCCCCGGCGAGCTCGACCAGGGCCCGCCACTTCCAGATCTCGGCCTTGATGAAGGTCGCGGTGCTCTCCGGCGTCGAATCATCGACCTTCTCGATGCCGAGCTGCGTCAGACGTCCGCCGACCGCCGCAACCGCATGAGGTTCGCCCCGCTCCATGACGGCGATGCGTCGGAGATCGCCATCGCCTCCTCCTGGCCGTGCGTCACATAGACCGCGGCGATGCCCACCCGTTTCTGCAGCGACCGGATCTGCTCGCGCATTTCCAGTCGCAACTTGGCGTCGAGATTGCGGGGCGGCGCGTCGAACAACAACACCTTGAGCTGCATCACCGCGCTGGCCGGCGCCAGTCGCTGTTGCTCGCCGCCGGAGGGTTGGTTCGGATGCTGGCGGCCGTAGCTTGCGAGACCGACCGCCGCCAGCATCTCCTTCACCAGGATCCTGATGCTTTTTCCTCGCGCCGCTCGACGCGCAGCGCCCGGCCATGTTGTCGAACACGGATGGGGAACAGCGCGCAGTCCTAGAACATGAAGCCGATGCCGCGCCGGTTGGGCAGCACGCGGGTAACATCAATCGTCACGACAGGACGGCGATCTTCTTGCGCTCGATCAGGTCGAAGTCGATGACCGCGCCGAGCCCCGGCCCGTGCGGCACATGCACCATGCCGTCACGGTCGACGACGATGTCCTTCTGCAGCCCGTACTTCTGCGCCGCATCGGGCAGCAGCACCTCGAAGAAGGTGGTGTTGCGGATCGCGGCGATCACATGGAGGTTGGCGAGGTTATTGAGCGAATTGCCGCCGTGGTGGACCTCGAAGCTCATGCGGAACGCCTCGGCGAGGTGCGCGGTCTTCACCAATGTCGTGATGCCGCCTTTCACGGCGACATCGCCGCGCAGGAAATCGGTTGCCTGCTGCATGATCCAGGGCTGGTAGGATTCCAGGCCGCTGATCGGATACTCGGTGGCGAGGATCGGGATCGCGAGCTGCCGCTTCAGCTTCACGTAGTTGTAGATGTCCTGGTCGTGCAGCGGATCCTCGTACCAGTAGAAGCCGAGCTCCTCGGCGGCGCGGCCGACGCGGAGCGCCGCCGGATAGTCGTAGGCCCAGGTCGAATCGAGCATGACGGTATAGTCGCCGACTGCGCGACGCACCGCCTCGCACACTTTGATGTCGGTCTGCCATTGCGTCGGCGGATGGATCTTGTAGGCAGTCCATCCCTCCTGCTTGTGCTTCAGCGCCTCCTCGGCATAGGCTTCGGGCGATGCGAGCACGGCAGAGCTCGCATAGGCCGGCACCGATTCGCGGAACGTGCCCAGCAGGCGATGGATCGGCTGGCCTATCGCCTTGCCGACCAGGTCCCACAAGGCCACGTCAACGGCGCCGATGCAGCGTACACCGGCGCTCCTCTGCCGACGCCAGAGTTCGGCGACGATCGCCTCGCGCATGATCGGATCCTTGCCCATCAGGATCGGCTTCAGATGGGTGATCAGGCCCTGCGCGTCACTGGTCGCGGAGTTCGAGGCCGAGCCCAGGAAGGCATGGCCTTCGACACCGTCATCGGTCCTGAGGACCAGCAAGCCGAGCGCACTCGACCCGGCGAAGCGAGCGATCTGGCCGTATTGCGTGGCGGGAATATCGTCCCACGAAAAAAGCGTGAGCGAGACATCGGTGATCTTCATGCGCCCTCCCAAACCCGTCGTTCCGTGCCGTAGGGATCGTTCTCCACGCGGCACTCGGTGTCGAAGATCATGGTCGGCCGTGCGGCTGTCGAATAGACGGGCCAATCGGGCAAGCCCGCATGCCCCGGCCGACCGGTCCTCGCGAAGGCGATCCACGCCTGCGCCATGCGCTCGCCCAGCGCCAGCCGCGCCGGATCGTCGCCGGTCAGCGCCGCCTCGGCGAGATTATTGAACACGAACGGAATTTCGAGCGTGTGACAGGAGCGCAGCCTTCCGCCCAAAACCGGAGTCTCCCAGGCGAAGAGGTAGACGAACACATCGGCCGCCCGCTGGGCGAGCTTGCGTTCGGCGATGGTGAGCGAAAGGCTGCGCACGCCGAGATCCCCGACGATGGCAAGGCCGATCTCGCCAGCGGTCGCCCCGGGTTGCGCCTTGCGGTAGGTTGCGATCACGTCGGACGCCCGTGCCCCGACATAGGTCGTCATCGCCTCGACAAGGGTGTCGAACGCCGCCTCCTTGACCCAGTCCAGATGGCCGAGGAACAGCGCCATCTCGTCCTTGTTGGTGCCGATCATCAGCGGAACATGCGCAGATACCGAGGGTGCCGTCGGTGCGAAGGGGCCGCCGGGAAAAAATGTGCCGTCGATCACCGGATTGAAGCCGAGCCGCCGGCGGTTGCTGAAGGAGGCTCGGCTCACCGTGGCTTGCACCGCGTTCTGGGCCTTCAGGATCGTGAGCGCCGGCAGCTCTCGCAGCTTGCCGGCCGAGGCGGCATCAAGGCCAAGCTCGCCCAACAGCTGGTGCACCGTCTTGGTGCCGTCCTCACGGTCGGCCATCTGCACCGCCGGCCCGCTCTGGATCACGGCCTTGTGGAACAGGCCCTTGGCCGCGGGAAGCGCCATCAGCACGCACACTTTCGCGCCGCCGCCGGACTCGCCGAAGATCGTGACGTTCCCGGCATCACCGCCGAAAGCGGCGATATTGTCCCGCACCCATTCAAGCGCGGCGACGATGTCCCGCATGCCCGCCGTGCCGGCGCCGGCGAACGCCTCGCCGGCGATATCGTCCAGGTGCAGGTAGCCCAGCGCACCCAGGCGATGGTTGATCGACACCACCACGACATCGTCGAGACGGCAGAGGTTGGCGCCATCGGTCCAGGGCGACGATCCCGAGCCGGTGATGAACGCACCGCCATGGCACCAGAACAGGACCGGCCGCTTCCGGCCTTCGAGGCCCGACGTCCAGACATTGAGATAGAGGCAGTCCTCGCTGATCTTCTGCCGGCCGCCGAGGGTGAAAAGCCTGAGCAGATCGGCCGGCAGGTCGAACACGTTCTCGGCCTGGATCGACATGCTGCCGTACGATGCGGCCTCGCGGACGCCGCTCCACGGTGCCGCCTTCTGCGGCGGCTTCCAGCGCAACGGTCCCAGCGGCGGCGCGGCGTAAGGAATGCCCTTGAAGACGCGCACATCGCGCTCGACGGTGCCGCGCACGCGGCCACTCGCAGTTTCGACGATACAGCCGTCCGTCATGCGCATTTCTCCCTTTGGCCGGTTCAGTATAAGCTCCAACGATGAGCGACAAAGCGAAAGCCGAACTGGCCCCGACTGGCGTTCTGCGCGCCGGCATCAATCTCTCGAACTTCCTGCTTGTGACGGGCCGTGCCGCCAACGGCGACCCCGAAGGCGTGTCGCCCGACATGGCGCGCGCGATCGCCGATCGCCTGGGCGTTCCGGTAAAGTATGTGTCGTTCAAGTCTCCCGGCGAGCTTGCCGACCAGGCAGGCAACAATGTGTGGGACATCGGCAATATCGGCGCCGAGCCGCAGCGCGCGGCGAAGATCGCCTTCACCGCGGCCTACTGCGAAATCGAGGCGACCTACATGGTTCCCGCGGGCTCGCCGATCAAAGCCATTGCCGATGTCGACAAGAAGGGCGTACGCATCGCCGTCTCGGCGCGGTCCGCGTACGGGCTGTGGCTCGAGAACAACATCAAGAACGCCACGCTTGTCCCGGTCGCCGGGCTGGATGCCGCTTTCAACAAGTTCGTCGACGACAAGCTCGACGTGCTGGCGGGGTTGCGGCCCGGGCTGTTGAAGGACATCGAGAAACTGCCGACCGCCACGATCCTCGACGGCAAGTTCAGCGCCGTACAGCAGGCTGTGGGCACGGCGCGCGCCAACACTGCCGGCGCCACGTTCCTGGCCGAGTTCGTCGAGGAGGCCAAGCGGTCGGGTCTGGTGGCGCGGCTGATCGAGAAGCACAAGGTCCGGGGCCTCTCGGTCGCACCGCCGGCCTGACGGGCCGGCGCATGGTCGCACACTATTCCTTCACCGCGCCGGTCAGCGACGACACATAGTAGTCGACGAAAAAGGAATAGAAGATGGCGACGGGCAGCGAGCCCAGCAGAGATCCCGCCATCAGCGCACCCCACTGATAGACGTCGCCCGACACCAGCTCGGTCAGGATGGCGACCGGCACGGTTTTCTTCTCGCTGCTCTGGATGAAGGCGAGCGCATAGACGAACTCGTTCCAGGACAGGGTGAAGGAAAAAATGCCGGCCGAGATCAGCCCGGGGACGGCGAGCGGCAGCGTGATCCGCCGCAGGATCTGCAGGCGCGTCGCGCCATCGATCAGCGCGCACTCCTCGAGCTCGTAGGGAATCGACTTGAAGTAGCCGATCAGCAGCCAGGTACAGAACGGCACCAGGAAGGTCGGATAAGTGAGAATCAGCGCGAAAGGCGAGTCGAACAGTCCAAACTGATAGATGGTCGTCGCGAGCGGGATGAAGAGGATCGTCGGCGGAACGAGGTAGGCGAGATAGATGGCAAGGCCGACATACTGGCTGCCCCGGAAGCGCAGCCGTTGGATGGCGTACGCGGCCAGGACGCTGGCAAACAGGGAAACCGCCGTCGCCGCGAAGGCGATCCACATCGTGGTCATCAGCCATTGCGGATAGTGGGTCTCGAACAGCAGATGCTTGATGTGCCCGAGCGTCGGGCTGCCGATCAAGAACGGATTGTAGTGCTTGTAGTCGTAGAGCTCGTTGTCCGGCTTGAACGCCGTAACCGCCATCCAATAGAACGGGAACAGCAGGATCACGACGAAGCAGGCAAGCGGCACATAGATCGTCACGACACGGCGTGCACGACTGTCCCAGGCGAGCTTCTCCGGCACTGCACTCGCGGTGTTGGTCGAGCCGCCGCCGGCAGGAACGTCAGTCATTGGCTTCCCCCTGCTGCCACTTGCGACGCGCCAGGGCGAAGTAGCTGAACAGCGTGGCGAAGATCAGGAACGGGATCATGGATACGGCGATCGCCGAGCCCTCGCCCAGCTCACCGCCCGAGATGCCGCGCTGGAAGGCGAGCGTCGCCATGAGATGGGTCGAGTTGATCGGGCCGCCGCGAGTGATCGCATAGACGAGCTGGAAGTCGGTGAAGGTGAAAATGATCGAGAAGGTCATCACGATCGCGAGAATCGGCAGCAGCAACGGGAAGGTGATGTAGCGGAAACGTTGCCATCCGGTCGATCCGTCGAGCAGCGCGGCCTCGTACAGCGAGGGCGAGATGGTCTGCAGGCCGGCCAGCAGCGAGATCGCCACGAACGGGATTCCGCGCCAGATGTTGGCCGCGACCAGCGACCAGCGTGCGGGCCAGGTGGTGCTGAGGAAGTCGAAGTACTTGTCCCTGAGATGCAGCACGTCCACCGCGAGATAGGACAGGATCGAGAATTGCGGATCGTAGATCCACCAGAAGGCGATCGCCGACAGCACGGTCGGCACGATCCACGGCAACAGGATGATCGCGCGCAGCAGACTCTTGAACGGCAGATGGTTGTTGAGCAGCAGCGCGAGCCAGAGACCGAGGCCGAATTTCCCGAAGGTTGCGACCGCAGTGTAGAAGACGCTGAAAAACACTGCGCTCCAGAACTGCGGGTCGGTCATCAAGTATTCGAAATTCTCGAACCCGACCCATTCGCCGGCGCGGCCGATCTTGGTGTCGGTGAAGGCAAGCCATATGCCGAGGCCGAGTGGATAGGTGAGAAATACGAGCAGCAGGCCGCAGGCCGGCAGAAGGCAGGCGAAGACCAGGAACGGCTTGTGGTCGAACAGCCGCGCCAGCCAGCTCGGCTGCGGCCGTACGCGCGTCCAATCGGTCACCGTGGCGACTGTCATCATTCCTCCGAACAGAGGAGGTGGCGCGACGGCCCGAACCGCCGCGCCACCTCGATGGGTCAACGGTAGTAGCGCTTGGTCCTGCGCTCGGCTTCTTTCACCGCAGCTTCGGGCGTTGCCTGGCCTGACGCGACCGACGCGAACATCTGCACCAGAACGTAGTCGGCAGCGACGGTGCCGGCGGCCTGCGTGATCGGACCCTTGTAGCCGGACCAGAAAGCCGCATCCATCGTGTTGCGGTAAACAGCGATCTTCGGATCGCTCTCCCACACCTTGCTCTTGTCGTAGGCCTTGAGCGGATGCGCCCAATAGCCAAGACAGCCGGTCAGCCAGGGATCGTACTGCTCGGCCTCCATCATGAAGGTGAGGTAGGTCTTCGCAGCGTTCTGGTACTTGGAGTGCTTGAACAGCATGGCGTTCAGCACCAGCGCGGTTTGCGCGGGCTTGCCGACGATGCCGCTCATCAGCGGTGCATGATAGGTGTCGTCCGCGATCGGCTTGGTCTTGGGATCGTTCTTCAGCGAGAAGTAGAGCGACACGCCGTTGGCGGTCAGGAACAGTTCGCCGGCGGAATAGGCGCGGTTGTTGCTGACGTCGTTCCAGGACAGCGTCCCCGACACGAAGGTCGGATACAGTTCCTTGAGGTAATTCAGCGCGTTCAGCGTCTCCTTGCTGTTGATCGCCACCTTGCCCTTCTCGTCGACGAGATAGGCGCCGTGGCTCCACAGCAGCCAGTTGGCGAAACCGTTGGCGTCGCCAACCGCATTGCCGAGAGAGAAGCCCGCGGGCTTGTTGATCTTCTTCAGCGCCTGGCAGAGCTTCAGGTAGTTGGCGTGGTCGTTGGGAATTTCGTCGAAGCCGGCTTCCTTGACCGCCGACTTGCGATAGACGACCGGGCCGCTCGAGCCTCCCATCGGCAGACCGATCCAGTTGTTGGTGCCGGCCTTCTTGCCGTACTTCTCGCCCAGGAACATCCAGCCGCCGTACTTCTTGCCGAGATATTCGGCGACGTCGCTCAGCTCGGAAACCTTGTCGGAAAAAATGTGGGGATCTTCGGCCCAGCCCAGGATGACGTCCGGTCCGGCGCCGGTATTGGCTGACACGGCGGTCTGCTGGCGAATGTCCTCCCAGCCGACGAAGTCGACCTTCACCTGGATGCCCGTTGCCTTGGTGAATTTCTCGGTATTGGCCCGGAAAATCACCTCGTCAGGCTCGACGAAGCGCGCCGGCCGCAGCACGCGCAGCGACGCGCCGTTTTCGGGCGTCAGCTTCGGTGCCGCAACGTCGGCTTTGGGAATGTCCTGACCCATCGCTTGACGGGCGAGCGCAAGCGCCATGGCCGACACGCCGAACGTGAGCGCCTCGCGCCGCTTGATAATGAACACCATTTCTCTCGTCTCCTCCTCTTACTCTACTTTCTGATCAAAGCCGCTGGCCCGACTGCCGGTCGAACAGGTGAACCAGTGTCGGATCCGCCCGCACGGGCAGGATTTCTCCCGGCTGCGCCGACACGCGCTCGCGGAAGGCGCCAAGCACGGGCTGGCCGCCGATGCGCATCAGCACCTGCGTCTCCGAGCCCGTCGGTTCGACGACCTGGACGGTGGCGGGAAGGCCGCTGCGATCGATGATGAGATGTTCGGGCCGAATACCGTAGACGGCGGGGCCGGCCTTGGACGCCGCACCATCGGCCGGCAGCGGCCAGGCGGTCCCATCTTCCATGCGCAAGGCGCCGTCCGCGATCGTGCCGTTGATCATGTTCATGGCCGGAGAGCCGATGAAGCCGGCGACGAAGAGGTTGGCCGGCCGGTCGTAGAGATCGAGCGGCCGTCCGACCTGCTCGATATTGCCGCCGTTCATGACGACGATCTTGTCGGCCATGGTCATGGCCTCGATCTGGTCGTGCGTGACATAGACCGTCGTGACCTTGAGACGCTGGTGCAACTCCTTGATCTCCGCCCGCATCTGCACGCGCAGCTTGGCGTCGAGATTCGACAAGGGTTCGTCGAACAGGAACACCTGCGGGTTGCGAACGATGGCGCGACCCATCGCGACGCGCTGGCGCTGGCCACCGGAGAGCTGCCGCGGATACCGCCCAAGCAGTTGCTCAAGCCCGAGGATCTTGGCGGCACGCCCGACTTCCTGCTCCATCACTGCGCGCGGCGCCTTGGCGAGCGTCAGCGAGAAGGCCATGTTGTCGAACACGGTCATGTGCGGATAGAGCGCGTAGTTCTGGAAGACCATGGCGATGTCGCGGTCCTTGGGCGGCACCAGATTCACCACCTTGCCGCCGATCGCTATCTCGCCCGACGTGATGTTCTCGAGGCCTGCCAGCATGCGCAACAAGGTGGACTTGCCGCAGCCCGACGGCCCCACCAGCACCACAAACTCGCCGTCCGCGATATCGACACTGACGCCGTGCAAAACCTCGAACGATCCGAACGCTTTACGCACGTTGCGGATTTCGACCGTCGCCATCATCCCTCCCACGCTACACGCAACGGTTTCCACCGTTACAACCACCACTCGACTCTTGCGGTCGCTTCCACAGGACATGGACTATAGCAAAGGAAGGCGGTTGCGCGAGCAATCAGTGAGCGCAACCGTGATCTGGTTGCTTCGCCGGATCGCTTGTCGGAAAAGGAACGTACCTGCATGATGCATCGGGCCAACACGGGAGAGACCGCCATGGACTTGACCATCATTCCGGCGTCTTGGGCGCCGCGCCTGCTCAGTGTCTTCCGCATCTGCTGCGGCTTGTTGCTGCTTCAGCACGGCATCGCGAAATTCTTCAAGGTCCCCGCCGTCCCCATGTTCGCAAATCTTGACTACTCGTCGATGTTCGGTATCGCCGGCTTCTTCGAGCTCATCGGCGGAGCATTGCTCGTCATTGGCCTCTTCACGCGGCCGACAGCCTTCATCCTGTCCGGCATGACGGCGGTGGCCTATTTCTACGCGCATGCGCCTCGAAGCTTCTTCCCACTCCTGAACGGAGGCGAGACCGTGATCCTCTTCAGCTTCGGCCTGCTCTATGTCGCCGCTGCCGGCCCGGGGCCGTGGAGCATCGACGCCACACGCAGCAGGGAATCGCCATGACCCTGAAGCGCGTCGCCCTCGAGATCGGCATGGGCACCGACATTCGCGGCGGCGACTACACCAAAGCCGCGGCACGGGCCCTGCGCGATGCGCTGTGGCACAACTCGCTCACCGTCGCCCATGCCCTCGGCAAGTCGAGTGACGACATGCAGGTCGAGGTACTGATCGGCGTGCCGCAGCCGGACCAGGTCGACAAGAGTGAAGTGCTGAAGGTGCTGCCTCACGGCACCGGCGTCGTGAAAGTCGTCGAAGGCGGGCTCGAGATCGCAAACGAGGCCGGCACCGACAAGACAGTGATCGCACACGCCGCCGCCATCGTGCGGCTCGACCTTTGAGGAGCGACGCATGCCCCGCAAGCGCGTGATTCTGGAACTCGGCACCGGCAACGACCTGCACGGCGGCGACTACACCAAGGCGGCGTTGCGGGCGGTGCAGGACGCCCTGCACCACAGCTCGCTGACCATGCTGCGCACGCTCAAGGTCGATTCGAAGACCGGCATGTTCGTCGATGTCACGATCGGCGTGCAGCAGCCCGACAAAGTCGATCTCGACAAGGTGCGGGCGTCCCTGCCGCACGGCATCGTAACGGTGAAGGCGGTGAAAGGCGGCCTCGATGTCCCGGACCCAGAAGGCAAGGACGTCGCTGCCATCGCCAGCGCCGCCGTCGCGGTCCAACTGGAGCTGCCCTAGCGACGCCCTCTACCGACAACGACAAGGCCCAAGCCAACCACCACGGCGACGACGCCGGCAATGGTTGGAATCGGGATGGTCTTCTCCTCGTCCTTGGTGACCTTGAGCGGTCCTGCATCGAGGACGGTCTTCTGCTCGGTGATGGAGATATTGGCGACAACCAGGCCTGCGATCCCAAGCACGATCAGGATCACGCCGACGAGCACGAGTGGTCTCATGCCCTGGGCAACGTCTAGCCTCCGATAAAGTTCCCCGTATCAGGCCTTCACCAGCAGCTTCACGCCCTGTTCAAGGGCGGCCCGAGCCCGATCGGCGAGTTGCTGGTCGGTGGCACTGCTGACCGGATGGTCGATCAGGGCGAAGGCGTAGCCCGGCATCCCCAGCACGCGCCCCATCATCTCGGCCGCGCTCGCGAAGCGGGTGGTCATCACCCCGAAGGCGGGAACGTTCTGACGTTCAGCGGTAACAGCGTCGTGCAGACTGCACGATGAGCAGCTGCCTCAATCTCCGATGCCGGAGATCACCGCATCCCACCGCCTGATCTCGGCGGCAATGTGCGCGTCGGCCGGAGCGCTGTAGTTGGACTTGGTGCGGCTGACCACTTCGGCAACGCCGTGCTCCTCGCGCAGGAGACGTTCGAGGTGGCGGAAGAAGCCCTTGGTACCTTCCTTGCCGTTGGAGATGAAGCCCACGGTCTTGCCCTGGAGCGTGTCGAGGCGTGGCGCCGCCTGTCCGAGCGGCGCGGTCTTCTCGGCGGTGGGATCGAGCACACGGAAAGTCATGGTGTTCCCCTCAGCTCTTTGGCGGTTCGCAATCGATGCAGACGCCCACCGGCACGGTGACGGCATGGCTCTTGTTGCCGAGCCAGGGCGGGATCACGGCGCCGAACCCGCCCGCCGGACCGCCCGCCGCGACGACAAGAAGCTGGTCGGGCGACTCCATCGCAGGATAGACGCTGTCGCCGCGGTCGCGCACTACTGCGCCCTTACCGACGTCGGCCCACTCGCGGCGATGGATGCGGGCGCGTTCGTGGATGAAGTTGGCGATGTCGGTCTTGCTCCACTTCGCCGCCTGCAGGTGCTCGCGCAATTGCTTGGGAATGATCAGCGCATAGTTGCCAGGGTGGATCGAGTAGTGCCTGAGATTGGCCCTCATCTCGGCGGCGAAGGTCTCCAGGATCTCCTCCGGCCTGGTCGTCCATTCGTTCATGATCTGGCGCGGCGCACCGGCCGCCATCACCGTCACCGCCGAAGCTTCCTTCTCGACCCCGCGTTGCTGATGCAACGGCAGCCACGACGAGTCCTCCTCGTCCTCGGCGATGCAGTAGCTGAACTTGCCGGGATGGCCGAGTGTCGAGCGGTCGATGGCGCCCGGCCGCACATCCATCAAGTTGATGAGGCAAAGCCGGATGGCCCGGCCGATCGCCGCCGTCGCACGATCCGAGTTGCCGAGCGCATTGAAGCCGCCGCTGGCACCGATCTCGCGCCGGACAGGCCCGTTCAACACCACCAGCACCGCACAGCCACCGGTGCTGGCCGTGGCGCCGTGGATCAGGAACGGCTCCTGCATCATCGCCGTCCACGCGGTGACAACGACAGGGAAGTGCATCGGCAGGCAGCCCGCCATCACTGAATTGACCGCGAGTTTCTCGACCGTGATCGCAAGCCCGCGCACCGGCTCGATGCCGATCAGTTGATCCGGCGGCATCATTACCCAGTCGAGGCAGGCCCGGACGGCATCTTCCGTCGGCGGCACGATGGGCAGCCCGTCTG
This sequence comes from Pseudomonadota bacterium, assembly GCA_018242505.1. GTDB lineage: Bacteria > Pseudomonadota > Alphaproteobacteria > Reyranellales > Reyranellaceae > Reyranella. The sequence goes on along the minus strand of JAFEBU010000029.1, from coordinate 18,892 downwards.
TCCAGCCATTGCTGTGATAGAGCTCCTGCACCGCGGAGATGCTGTCGACGTCGTAGGTCCGGGACGAAAGCTGCACGGTCATCCTCCGCCAGTCAGCATAGGCCCAAAACTCGTTATGCCAAGATCAACCTGATAGACAGGATTGTTGCCAATATTGCATCAATCGGACCTCCGCCATTCGCGCCGCAACAGGGCCGCAAGGCCGGCGGCGACCGGCGTCAGCTCGCGCCCGCGCAGCATGATCAGCCCCATGCGGCGCACCAGCTTAGGCTTGGCGAGCGGAACGACGCGCACGCCCGACGGCAGCGGCCCACGGGTCGCCCCGCCCGGCACGACGCCCACGCCAACACTTGCAGCGACAAGGGCGAGCAGCGTCGCGACCTGGGTCACGACGACCCTCTGGTGAAGCTGCACGCCGGCCGTCACGGCCGCGGCATCGATCGTGCGGCGGGTGCGCGATTCGGTCGGCAGCGCCACGATCGGATGAGCGGCAAGCTCGGCCAGGGTGACGCGACGCCGGCCGGCCAGCTTGTGGCGCGCGGGCACGACCGCATGGAATGTCTCTCGCCCCAGCGCCGTGCCGACCGCAAAATCGGGCAACGCATCGACGTAGCCGATGCCGAAATCGGCGACGCCGCTGCGCACGTCGTCGAGGATCGTTGCGTAGATGCCCTCGCGTATATGAATCTCGACGCCGGGGCGATCGCCGTGGAAGGCGGCGATCAGGCGTGGCAGTTGACCGCCCGCGACGGACATCACGCTCGAGACGACGATCAGGCCGCGCCGTTCCTGCGCCACCTCGCGCACGCTCTGCAACGTGATGCCGAGATCGTTCAGCATGCGTTCGGCCACGGCGGCGAATTCGCGGCCCGGCGCCGTGATCCGGACACGCCGCGTGCTGCGATCGAACAGGCGCACGCCGAGCTCATCCTCCAGCCGCTTCACCATGCGCGTCAGCGCCGGCTGCGAAAGCCGGAGCCGTGCCGCTGCGGCGACGAAGCTGCCGTATTCCGCCAGAGCCAGCACGGCCTCGAGCTGGCGCGCGCCGATGTCGGGCAGCGAACCGCGCATCATGCCGCGAGCATGCGTTCGCGATTGCGCTCACGCAGGATCGGCAGCACCCATTTGCCGAACCGCTCGGCTTCCTCGTCGTGCAGGTAGCCGGAGAGGCAGAAGGAGTGGCAGCCAAGATCGATGAACCTTTGCAAGGTGTCGGCGCATTGTTGCGGGTCGCCGACCACGGCGATGCCGGCGCCCGGCCGCACCTGGGTAATGCCGGTCCAGAGATGCGGCTCGATGGTCTCGCCGATCGCTGCCAGCTCGCGCACGCGGCGGTTCGCCTCCGAGGTCGCGAAGTGCTGCTTCACGAACGCCTTCTGCGCCTCGCTCGCATGGGCGACCAGCCCGTGGGCGAATTCCCACGCCTCCTTCTCGGTCGGACGGCAGACGATCTGCAAGCGCATGCCGAAGCCGATCTCCTGCTCGCGGCCGTGCCTGGCGGCCATGGTTCTGATCTCGGCCATGTTGGCTTGTATGCGATCGTAGGTATCGCCCCAGAACAGATGCACGTCGGAATGCTTGGCGGAGATCTCCCAGGCCTGCCGGCTGCCGCCGCCGAGATAGAACTTCGGATAGGGTTGCTGCAGTGGATAAGGCCGGATCTGCGCACCCTTGAGCTGATGGAACTTGCCGTCGAAATTCACCGGGCCACGGGTCGTCCACAGCGCCTTCAGGATCGAGACCTCCTCGTCCATGATCTCATAGCGCTCTTCCTTGCTCCACTTGATGCCTTCGGCGGCATTCTCCGCTTCGCTTTGACCGGCGATCAGGTTGATGCAGATGCGTCCGCCCGAGAGCTGGTCGAAGGTCGAGATCATCTTGGCGAGCAGCACGGGGTTGATATAGGAGGGCCGCGCCGCGACCAACATGCGGATCGACTGGGAGCGCGCCACCATCATCGCGCTCGAGATCCAAGCCTCCCAGCAGGCGGTCTGTACCGGCACCAGCATATATTCGAAACCCGCAGCTTCGGCCGCCTGCACGACGCGATCGAACAACGCGATCGACGAGCCGACCTGCGCGCCGGTGACTCCATAGGCAGTCGTGTCGCCAGCGGTCGGCAGGAACCAGCCGAATTCGAGATGTCGCATGCTGTCCACTCCTCCTGACACGCAGCTTATCCGCCAGCCATCCTGCAAACGAGCCGTTTGCGCGGCAAAGACGATCAGGACGGGATCGTCGACAACCCGCGCCTCGTCCTGCAACAGGAAATGGCGACCCCGGACGCATGGCAGGATGGGCACTGCCAGCCTTTCGACGTGCGAGATCGGGACCGAACAAGCAGTTTGCGGGACCTTCGGCGCAATCCTAAACCAAGCCCATGATCCTGCCGATCGCGCCCCCCGTCCGGCTCTCGCGGAACCTGCTTTTGTCGCGCATGGATGCGCCGGCGTTCCGACAAAGCCGCGTCGGCCTTGATTGATTGAAGCAGAAGCGCATGGACCATATCCGGCAACGCGAACTGGCCCGATTGTTGGCGACCCTGCGGCGTGAAGGCCGGCAGCAGAGCGGCCTCGATCCCGAGCTCGTGCCGCCCGACAAGGACACCGCCTATCGCATCGCCCGGATGGTCGAAGAGGAACTCGACTGGAAGGTCGTCGGCTGGAAGATCGCCGCGGCGAAGGAGGAGATGCAGACGGCGCTTCGCACCGACTCGCCGATCTACGGCCGTGTCTTCGCACCCATGGTCAGGCCCTCGCCGCTCTCGGTGGAGCACGCCACTCTCTGCAGCCCGATCCCCGAGGTCGAGTATCAGGCGCGGCTCGGTACGGATCTGCCGCCGCGCGCCGGACCTTATACCGTTGAAGAAGTGACGGAAGCCGTCGCTTCGCTTCATCCCGGGCTCGAACTCGCCGAGTGCCGGTTCATTCACGACGCCAGCTTCCCGCCGTTGCCGGCAATTCTCGCCGACGGCGCGGGGGCAAGCGCAATCGTCCATGGCCCGGCCATCGACGATTGGCGGACACGCGATATCGCCGGCCAGGAAGCGGTGCTTCTGTGCAACGGCAAACCGCGCCGCAAAGGCACGGCAAGAGCCGCGCTCGACCATCCGATGGTGCCTCTCACCTGGCTCGCCAATGAGCTGTCGCGCACCGGCATCGGGCTGAAGGCAGGCCAGATGGTCAGCACCGGTACGCTCACCGGCATGCTGCGGCCCAAGGCAGGCGAAACCTACATCGCCGATTTCGGCCCGTTCGGCAGCGTGACCGTCGCCGTCGTTTGAGGGCGCAAGGTCAAAGCTGCCGCAGCGCCACCCCGGCGATCGAATGGTCGGCGTCCTTCGAAAGGACGATATTCGCGCGCTCGCGCGTCGGCAGGATGTTCTCGCGCAGATTCACCTCGTTGATCTCCGACCAGATGCGCCGCCCGACATCGCGCGCCTCCTCAGGTGGCAAATCCTTGTAGTGATGGAAATAGGACGACGGATTCTGGAACGCCGTGCGCTGGAGCAGCAGGAAGCGATCAAGATACCAGGCTTCTATGTCAGCGGTCGCGGCGTCGATATAGATCGAGAAATCGAAAAAGTCGGAGAGGATGACCGAGGCCGGCCGTCCGCCCGGGCCGCCGGCGAGGCCGGGCTGAAGCACGTTCAGCCCCTCGAAGATCAGGACGTCGGGACGACGCACAGCCTGCCGTCGGTCGGGGACGATATCGTAGGCGAGATGCGAGTAGACCGGCGCCGTCACCTCGGGTCGGCCAGCCTTTATGTCTGCCAGGAACTGCACCATTTGCTTGGTGTCGTAGCTTTCGGGGAAGCCCTTGCGGCGCATGAGCTGCTTTTCCTCGAGTTGGTGCAACGGGTAGAGGAAGCCGTCCGTAGTCACGAGATCGACCGCAGGATGGTCGGGCCAGCGCGCCATCAGCGCCTGCAACACGCGGGCGAAAGTGCTCTTGCCCACCGCGACGCTGCCCGCGACCGCGATCACGTAGGTACGGCCGACGATCGGCTGTCCGAGGAACGTGTCGGTGACGCCATTCAGGTTGCGCGCCGCGCGGACATGCAGATTGAGGAGGCGTGACAACGGCAGATAGACGTCGGCCAGCTCGTCGAGGGAGACGTTGTCATTGATGCCGCGCAGCGACATGAGGTCGTCCTGGGTGAGCGTGAGCGGTGTATTCGCCCGAAGCTTGGCCCACTCTGCTCTCGTGAAGGTCTGATACGCTCCAGCACGCATACGAATGCTCCTCTTGGCGAACACATCTTGCATGTTCGAGGGGAATGGCCGGTCGCGCAATTCGTGCTGGCGGCGGGCAGTCGAAATCGCCACGATCCGCGATCTTGCAGGGGGAGACCGATGCTTCAGCACGGACGACGGCCCACGATCGCATCGCGGCACGGCATGGTTGCCGCCGCCCATCCGCTCGCAGCCGCGGCCGGCGCGCGAATCCTCGGCAATGGCGGCACGGCGTTCGATGCCGCGGTGGCGACGGCGGCGGCCTTGAACGTCGTCGAGCCCTATATGTCGGGCCTCGCCGGGCGCGGTGTGGCGACCTGCTACATCGCCAAGGAGAGGCGGGTACGCTCGCTCGACTTTGTGGCGCCCATTCCCGACAAGTTTCCCGTCGAAAGATTCAGCCACCGCGACCAGCTCATGCGCGGCGCGTTGCCGGTGGGCGCGCCCGGCAATCTTGCTGGCTGGTGCGAACTGGCCGAGAGCCACGGCCGCAAGACGCTGCCGGAACTCTTCGCGCCGGCGATTGCATTGGCGCGCGACGGCTTCCAGCTCATCGAATTCAATCTTGAGGAATTCGACAAGGCGGCGCCCGAACTCGCCGCCCACAAGGCACTCTATCCGGAATGGTCGCGCGTCTACACGGCAGGTAAGGGCAGCGTCGCACCCGGTTTCATCCTGAAGCAACCCGATCTCGCCCGCACGTTGGAGGCACTGGCGAGCGACGGTCCTGGCCTGCTTTATGGCGGCGCGCTCGGCCAGAAGATCATCGACCGGCTGAACGAACTCGGCGGCTGCCTTACCATGGAAGATTTCCTCGCGGTGAAGCCGCGCTGGGTCGATCCAATCGCGATCTCCTATCGCGGCCACGCCGTGAACGTCCCACCCCCGCCCTGCGAAGGTTTCCAGTACCTGCTGACCCTGCGCATCCTCGAAGGCTTCGACCTCGCAAAGTTGAAGCACGGTTCGACACAGCACCTCGACGTCGTGTTGCGTGCCATCCGGCTCGCCGCTGGCGTGCGCATCGCATCGAGCGTGCCGAGTCCACAACGGCTCGCCGAGATTCTGTCCGATGGCCATGTCGAGGCCCTCCGCGCCCGGGTGCGCGACGGCCGGCCAGTCGAAGGCCCTACCGAGCAATGGACGCCCGCGGCCGACAAAGTGGCGGCGCTTGAAGAAAGCCACACCACCTCGTTCTCGATCGCCGACAGCGATGGCAATCTCGTCTGCGTGACGCAGAGCCTCGGCAGCGTCTTCGGCTCAGGCGTGGTGGTCCCCGATACCGGGCTCTGCCTCAACAATTTTCTATACTGGGCGGACGTCAATCCGGAGAGCCCGCATCGCGTGAAGCCGGGCAGTGCGCTACCGATGTGCATGGCGCCCTCGATCCTGACCAAGGACGATGCTCCCGTGCTCGCCCTCGGCACACCGGGCAGCTACGGCATCCTGCAAACCCAGCCACAGGCGCTGGTGCACTACCTCGACTTCGGCCTGCCCTTGCAGCAGGCGATCGAGGCGCCGCGAGCGCGGCTCACCGACGGCCGGGAAGTGCTGATCGAGTCGCGTGTCGACAAGGACGTGCACGAAGCGCTGCGCCAGCGCGGCCATGATGTGACGACGGGGCCGGCCTGGACCATGAAGGTCGGCGGCATGCAGGGCATTGCCATCGATCCAAAGACGGGGATCCTCACCGGTGGCTGCGACCCGCGCCGCGACGGCTACTGCGTGCCGGTCTAGGGGCCCTTCGAATTACTTCCGCGGCCGCGACGGTTCGGAAATCTCGGAGACTGCTGCGCCGACGCTGGCCAGAGCCGCAGCCCGCGGCTCGGTGGCGACATCCCCCAGGGACACGATGCCCATCAGCGACTTGTCGCGATCAAGGATGGCCAACCGGCGGATCTGCTGTGTCTTCATACGCTCGAGCACTTCCTCCGCGTCCTCGTCGCAGAAGGCGTAGACGATGTCCCCGGTCATGCAGTCACGCACCAGCGTCTCGACCGGGGACAGGCCCGCGGCCACGGCGCGCACGACGATGTCACGGTCGGTGATGGTACCGACCAGCCGGTTTCCATCGCATACAGGCAACGAACCGACCCCCAGCGCCTCCATGGTCGAAGCCGCCTGCTGCAACGACGTGTCCGGCGCCGCCGTCTCCACTTCGCGGGTCATGATTTCCGAAACCTGCATGCAAAGATAATGCAGGTGGCGAGCGGTTGGTTCCCGTGGTGCAACGCCCGTCCGGGCTGGTCGTTGTGTCCGCATGAGCAACAACCACCCGACGCGGCGGGGTGTCCTCGGAACCGGCGTGGCGCTCACCGCGCTGCAGGGCTCCGGCGCTTTCGCCCGGAGTCCTACTCCCGCCCCTTCTTCTGCCGCTTCTGCCGAGTCTGCAGCGTCGATCACGGTCGATGTCGGTATGACGGTGAATGGAGAGCACTGCGGGTTGCAGCTCGATCCGCGCACGTCGCTGCTCGACGCGCTGCGGGATCATCTCGGCCTCACGGGGGCGAAGAAAGGCTGCGATCACGGACAGTGCGGCGCCTGTACCGTCCTGGTTGACGGCGTGCGCCGCAATGCCTGCCTCAATCTTGCCGTTGCATGCGACAACCGTGAAATCGTCACCATCGAAGGTCTCGGCAACGAACAGTCGCTCCATCCCATGCAAGCGGCCTTCGTCGCACACGACGGTTTCCAATGCGGATATTGCACACCCGGGCAGATCTGTTCGGCTGTTGGTGTCCTCGCCGAGATCAGGCGCGGCCTGCCCTCGGCGGCAACGGCCGACCTTGCCGCCGCTGCCATGCCGGTCGTCGAGTCGGAGATCCGCGAACGCATGAGCGGCAATATCTGCCGCTGCGCCGCCTATCCCAACATAGCGGCCGCCATCCTCGAATCGGCCGGAAGGGCCGCAGGATGAGAGCCTTCACCTACGAGCGGCCCGTCGATATGGCCGCGGCGCTTCAGGCGATCGCCCGGCCGGGCGCCAAATTTCTCGGTGGCGGCACCAACCTTCTCGATCTGATGAAGGTCGAGGTCGAGACGCCTTCGCATCTGGTCGACATCTCCCGCCTCCCCCTCGCGCAGGTGGAGGAGACGGAGGATGGCGGGCTGCGGATCGGAGCGACCGTGACCAATTCCGACCTCGCCGCCGACCGGCGCGTCCGCGAACGTTATCCGATGCTGTCGCGGGCGCTGCTGAACGGCGCCTCCGGTCAGTTGCGCAATCAGGCGACCACGGCAGGCAATCTGCTGCAACGGACTCGCTGCTATTACTTCTACGACACGGCCAAGCCTTGCAACAAGCGCAGCCCGGGCAGCGGCTGCTCGGCACTGCACGGCTACAACCGCATTCACGCCGTGCTGGGCGCCAGCGATGCCTGCATCGCAGTGCATCCGTCCGACATGGCGGTGGCCATGGCGGCTCTCGACGCCGAGGTCGAGGCGCAGCCGGCCAACGGCAACGGCAGACGGATCAAGCTGGTGGACTTCCATCGTCTCCCCGGCACGACGCCACAAGTGGAAACCGCCCTCAGGGAGGGTGAACTGATCACGGCCGTGCTCCTGCCGCGTCCGCCCTTCGGAGGGCAGGCCTATCGCAAGGTGCGCGACAGGGCATCTTATGACTTCGCCCTGGTGTCGGTTGCCGCACTTGTCGGCCTCGACGGCGATCGCATCCGCTCGGCGCGGATTGCACTGGGCGGCGTGGCGCACAAGCCGTGGCGTGCCCATGAGGCGGAGCAGCAACTCGTCGGCAAATCCGCGACCGATGACAGTTTCGCGGCGGCGGGCGCTGCGGCGATGACCGGCGCGCGCGGCTACGGGCTCAACGATTTCAAGATCAGCCTCGCCTCACGCACCGTGGCGGCGGCGCTGACGGAAGCTGTCCAACAGGCACACCTTGGGAAAGGCTGATCATGCCTGACTCGATCATCGGCCAACCTCTCGACCGTATCGACGGCAAAGCGAAGGTCACCGGACGAGCCCGGTATGCAGCCGATGTGCCGGCCAGCATGCCGCCTGCCCATGGCGTGCTGGTCACGAGCACCATCGGACGCGGCGAGATCACCAGGATCGAGGCCGACGATGCCGAACGTTCACCCGGCATCCTGCTGATCATGAGCCACGAGAATGTGCCGGCGCAGGCGCCGTTCAAGCCAAGCGGGCTGGGCGGCTCGCGGCATGCGCGCGCCAAGCCGCAGTTCAATGGCACGCGGGTCCACTACTACGGCGAACCTGTCGCGCTCGTCGTCGCCGAGACCTTCGAACAGGCGACCGCGGCCGCGCGGCTGGTTCGCGTGTCCTATCGGACCGAAAGCGGCTCCTACGATCTCGCCGAGGGACGACGGCTTGCCTACCCGCCGGAACACATCGTCGTCGGCAAGACCGATTCGAGGATCGGCGATGTCGATCGTGCGCTTGCCTCGAGCGCCGCGAAGGTCGACGCGACCTACACCACGCCCTATCAAAGCCACAACCCGATGGAGCTGGTCGCAAGCCTGGCCGAATGGTCGGGGGACAAGCTCACCGTGCACTGTGCAACGCAGCTTGTGAACAGCGCCCATCGATCGATTGCATCGACGCTTCGGCTGCCGCTCGAGAAGGTCGAGGTCGTGAGCGAATACATCGGCGGCGGTTTCGGCGGCAAGCTGCCGATCTACGGCGATGCCATCTTGGCAGCGATTGCCGCAAAGCAGCTCAACCGGCCCGTCAAGATCGTGTTGACGCGCCAGCAGATGTTCTCCGTCACCACGCATCGCGCCGCCACGATCCAGCGCATTCGGCTGGCGGCTGGCGAAGACGGCAAGCTGAGTGCGGTCGCGCACGAGGCCTGGACCCAATCGGCGCGCATGGACGAATTCGCCGAGGGCGTGGCCGCCAGCACGCGAGCGATGTATGCCGCCCCCAACAGACTGACGACCCATCGTGTCGTTCCACTCGATCTTCCGGTCTCCGATTCCATGCGCGCACCCGGCGATGCCGTGGGCCAGCTCGCGCTGGAGCAGGCGATGGACGAGCTCGCAGAAAAACTCGACCTTGATCCGATCGAGCTCAGGCTGCGCAACGAGCCGGACCGGGATCCCGAGACGCATGTGCCTTTCTCAACGCGGGCGCTGGTGCCCTGCCTGACCCAAGGGGCGGAACAGTTCGGATGGAACCGGCGCAGCAAGATCCCGGGGCGGCTGAAGGACAGCCACTGGCTGGTCGGCCTCGGCATGGCGGCCGCGATTCGGCCCAACTATCGCCAGCCCGCACACGCGCGCGTGCGCATGGACGCCAACAAGCATGTCACCGTCGAGATGGACATGACGGATATCGGCACGGGCTCCTACACGATCCTCGCGCAGGTGGCGGCCGACACTCTCCAGGTTCCGGTGGAAGCCGTGAGCGTGAATCTCGGGCATAGCACCTACCCTGAAACTCCGGGTTCGGGCGGATCGTTCGGCGCGGCGAGCTGCACGTCGGCCCTGTACGACGTGTGCGTGGCGCTGAAGAAGAAGATCGACGCAGGCGAGAGCCCTGGCAATCTGCAGGCGGAGGGCCAGTCGGAGCCGGGCAGCGAATACGAGAACTTCTCGCAATACAGTTACGGCGCCCACTTCGCCGAGGTCGCGGTCGACAGCGTGACCGGTGAGATCCGGCTGCGACGCATGCTCGGCATCTTCGATGCCGGCCGCATCCTCAACGCCAAGACCGCCCGCTCGCAACTGATCGGCGGCATGCTGTGGGGCGTGAGTTCGGCCCTGCACGAGAACGCCGTCGTCGACGTGCGCTCGGGCGCCTTCGTGAACCACGACCTCGCGGGCTATCATGTGCCTGTCCATGCCGACGTGCCCACGGCGGTGGATGCCGTGATGCTGGCAGGCTTCGACGACAAGTCGAGTCCGCTCGGCTCCAAGGGTGTCGGCGAGCTCGGCATTTGCGGTGCCGGTGCAGCTATAGCCAACGCCGTCTACAATGCATGCGGCGTGCGCGTACGCGACTACCCGATCACCCCGGACAAGATTCTAGGCGGCCTCATGCAGCAGAATGTGGCGCAGCAACGCTGATCTGATCTCCCCAAAAGCGTCTGGCATTTCTCTTGCACATCACCGGCCGACGCGCTGGAATGCATGTCAACAAAGCGATGTTAAGAGGGGGAAGTATGCGCAAGTTGGTCTGGCTGGCTGCTGTTGCTTTCGCAGTGTTGGGAATAGCAGCCGCCCAAGCGCAGGATACGCCCCGCCGCGGTGGCACGATCCGCATGACGGCGCCTTACGCCGCAAGCTTCGGCAGTCTCGATCCCCACGCCACGCCGCGTGCCCAGGACGACATCGTCGGCAAGGCCCTGCAACGCTCGCTCTACAACTGGGACACCGCCAACAACAAGCCGGTGCTCGAACTTGCGAAATCGGTGAGCGTATCGGAAGACGGCCTCACCTATACCTACAAGCTGCGCGACGACGCCTACTTCCATAACGGCCGCAAGATGACGGCCGACGACATCATCTGGTCCTACACGCGCATCATGGACGGAACCAAGGGATTCCCCGGCGCACGCTATGTGCGCATCATCAAGGGCGCCGTCGATGTCGAGAAGGGCCAGGCCAAGGAAATTTCCGGCCTGAAGAAGATCGACGACTTCACGCTCCAGATGACCCTCACCGAGCGGGTCGAGCCAGGCTACTACTTCTTCGCTGGCACGACCGCGATCCTGCCGAAGGAGGAGGTCGAGAAGGGCAACTACGCTGCCAATCCCGTCGGCCTCGGCCCCTTCAAGTTCAAAGAGCATATCCCGGGCTCACGCGTCGTCGCCGAGCGCTGGGACAAATTCTACAAGCCCGGCATGCCTTACGCCGACAAGCTCGAAGTGCTGATCATGGCCGAGGCGGCGGCGCGTGACGTTGCCTTCCGCAACAAGGAGATCGACACCTCGATCCTGGGGCCGGCGCAGTACGTCGCCTATCGCGCCGATCCGCAACTGTCGAAGGGCATCCTGGAAGTGGCCGAGATGTTCACGCGCGCCATGCAGTTCAATCCCACCTACAAGCCCTTTGCCGACAAGCGAGTCCGGCAGGCGATCAACTATGCGATCGACACCGATCTGATCATCAAGCGGCTGGTCAAGGACAAGGCCTATCGTGCGGTCAGTTGGCTCCCGCCTTCCTCCGCCGCGTTCGACAAGACCATGAAGCCCTATCCTTTCGATCCGGCCAAGGCCAAGAAGCTCCTGGCCGACGCAGGCTATCCCAACGGCTTCGAATTCGAACTCAGCACCAGCCAGAACGAGAGCTGGGGCCTGCCGATCGTCGAGGCGATCATTCCCTATCTCGACAAGGTCGGCATCAAGCTGAAACCCAAGCTGGTGGAGGTCACTGTGCTGACCGAGATCGCGATGAAGGGCGAGCACCAAGCCTTCATCGGATCGAACCTCACCGGGCCCGATTCGCTTGCGACCCTGCGGTGCTATTATTCCAAGACGCCGCGGACGGCCTGCAACTACACCTCGTTCAACAATCCGGAGTTCGACAAGCTCCTCGATGCGGCGGGCGAGGAGGCGGACATGGCCAAGCGCAACGATCTCCTGCGCCAGGCCAACAACCTGCTCTATGAAGAAGCGCCGGTCTGGTTCTTCAACTACAACAAGGCCGTGCTGGCATATCAGCCGTGGATCCACGGCCTGCAGGCCAACCCGACCGAGATCACCCATCAGTATCCGGAGAACATCTGGGTCGACGCGACATCGCCCGCCAAGTGATTCAGCATCCGGTGTAGCCGATGCTCCCCGTCCTCGCGCGGCGCGTCGCCAACATCATCCCAACGCTCGCCGCCGTCGTGGCGCTGGTGTTCCTGCTGTTCAGTGTCCTGCCCGGCAGTTTCGTGTCGGCCATGAACGAAGATGGCCGCAGCAACATCGACCCGGCGGTGATGGAGCGCATGCGCAAGGAGATGGGGCTGGATGATCCCGTCACAACGCGCTTCGCCAAATACGTGACCCGTATCGCCGTGGGCGATCTCGGCACGTCGTTCCGCACCCGCGAGCCGGTGACCAAGCTGATCGCCGCCCGCATCTGGCCGTCACTGAAGCTCGTCTTCGCCGCCATGTGCTTTGCCATCATCGTCGGCGTGCCGCTCGGCTTCCTCGCAGCGCTGCGACCGGGCAGCACAATCGATACCGCCGCGATGGTGGGCGCAATCTCCGGCCTGTCGCTCTCGCAGTTCTGGCTCGGCCTGATGCTGATGTATCTGTTTGCGCTCCAGCTCAAATGGCTACCGAGCTTCGGTTATGGCGATGGTGGATTGCGTCATCTGATCCTGCCCGCCGTGGCGCTGGGCGTGGGGCCGATGGCGCTTCTGGCGCGCACCACGCGCGCCGCCGTGCTCGACGTGCTGAACGCCGACTTCGTCCGCACTGCGCGCAGCAAGGGGATGACCGAGACGCGCGTCGTGGAGTGGCACGTGCTGCGCAACGCGCTGGTGCTGGTGATCACCACCATCGGCTTGCAGTTCGGCTCGCTGATGGGCGCGGCCGTCGTGGTCGAGAAGCTTTTCGCCTGGCCCGGCGTCGGCTCGCTGCTGGTCGATTCGGTATTCCAGCGCGACATCCCGACGGTGCAGGGCTGCATCCTGCTGATCGTGACCTTCTTCCTCGTCATCAACACGCTGATCGATCTCGCCTATGTCTCAATCGACCCCCGCATCCGCTACGGCTGACATTGCCGTGAAGCGCAGATTCAGGCTCAAGGGCGGGCTGTCCCTGTGGATCGGCGGCGCGCTGGTTGGCCTCGCGCTCGTGGTGGCGATCGCCGCCCCCCTGATCGCCCTCACCGACCCGGTGATGAGCGCCAACCTGATGAACGCCGAGCTTCCGCCCAGCCTGGAATTTCCGTTCGGCACAGACGCCCAGGGCCGCGATATCTATTCGCGCATTGTCTATGGCTCGCGGATCTCGCTCACCGTGGGCGTAGTGAGCCAGATCGTGAACAGCCTGATCGGCGTTTCGCTGGGATTGAGCGCCGGCTACTGGGGCGGCTTGTGGGACGACTTGGTGAGCGGCCTCACCAATCTGATGCTTGCCATCCCTTCGCTGATCTTCGCGCTCGCCATCATGGCGATCCTCGGCCCCGGGCTGGTGAGCCTCGTGATCGCCCTTGGCCTCACCAACTGGTCCTATTCCTGCCGGCTGGCGCGCGCGCAGGTGCTGTCGCTCAAGAGCCAGGGTTATGTCCAGGCCGCACGCATCCTGGGCTACGGCGATCTGCGCATCATGTTCACCCAGCTCCTGCCCAACATGCTGGGACCACTGATCGTGATCGCCACGCTCGGCATGGGGAGCGCCATTCTTGCCGAAGCGGCGCTTTCCTTCCTCGGGCTCGGCATCCGGCCGCCCTTCCCCAGCTGGGGCAGCATGCTGTCCGAGGCCCGCGACCAGATCACCACGGTGCCCTGGCTCTCGGTCTTCCCGGGACTTGCGATCTTCTTCACCGTGCTCGGCCTCAACCTCCTGGGCGACGGATTGCGGGACATCTTCGATCCGCAGGCCACGACGCGCCGCACATGACTGTGCCCCTCCTCAAAATCGAGGAGTTGCGCATCGCCCTCGCCGGCGATGGCGTCGCGCACAACGCGGTCGAGGACGTGTCGTTCGAGATCGGTCGCGGCGAAGCGTTCGGCTTGGTGGGTGAATCGGGTTGCGGCAAGAGCATCACCGCGCTTGCCGTGATGGGTCTGCTGCGTCGGCCGCTATCGCTCGCGAACGGGCGGATCGTGCTCGACGGCCGGGACATTCAAGGCTCGTCGCCCGCCGAGTGGCGGCGGTTGCGTGGCAGCCGCATCGCCATGATCTTCCAGGAGCCGATGACAGCGCTCAATCCGCTGTCACCCGTCGGCAAGCAGATCGCCGAGATGTTCGTCCTCCACAAAGGCGCATCCTGGAGCGAGGCGATGGATCGCGCCGAGGAGGCGTTGCGCCAGGTGCGCGTGCCATCGCCGGAACGACGCATCCGCGACTATCCGCATCAACTCTCGGGCGGCATGCGCCAGCGCGTGATGATCGCGATCGCGCTCGCCTGCGGGCCGGACCTCCTGATCGCCGACGAGCCGACGACGGCGCTCGACGTCACGGTGCAGTCCGAAATCATCGACCTGATGGCCGAGCTTTGCGCCGCCAAGGGCACCGCGATCCTGATGATCAGTCACGACCTCGGCCTGGTCTCAAACATGTGCCGGCGAGTCGCTGTCATGTATGCCGGCCGGATCGTCGAGAGCCAGCCGGCCGAGGCGATCTTCGCCACGCCAAGGCATCCCTATACGCAGGGCCTGGTCGATTCCCTGCCGCGGCTCGGTGAGCGGGCGCGGCACGGCCGACAGAGGCTGCGCGAGATTTCCGGCGTCGTGCCGTCGATCGCATCCTATCCCGCCGGCTGTCGCTTCAATCCGCGCTGCTCGGCGGCGACGGAAATCTGTCGCAGAACGGTGCCCGGGCTGACGATGCTGCCGGAGGGCGGCCTGGTGCGGTGCCACCATCATGGCTGACAGCTTGCTCGCCCTTGACGACCTTGCCGTGCACTTCACGGTCGGCGGCACGTTCGCGGGCGGACTCAAAACGCTCAAGGCCGTCGAAGGCATCACGCTCGACGTGAAGCCCGGTGAATGCCTCGGCCTGGTGGGCGAATCGGGTTGCGGCAAGTCCACCCTGGCGCTCGCCATCATGGGGCTGATCGCGCCGACCCGTGGACGCATCGCGCTCGACGGCCGCAATCTCAATCAACGCGCCCGGCTCGAGACGGCGCGCACGGTGCAGATGGTCTTCCAGGACCCCTATGCGTCGCTCAATCCGCGCCAGACCGTGCGCCGCACGCTCGCCGATCCGCTACGCCTGCAGGGCCTGAGGGACAAGGCGGAGGTCGATGGGCGCGTCATGGACATGCTGGCCAAGGTGGGACTCAGGCCCGAGCATGCCGATCGCTATCCGCATGAGTTCTCCGGCGGCCAGCGCCAGCGGATCGGCATCGCCCGCGCACTGATCCTGAGGCCCAAACTCGTGATCTGCGACGAACCGGTGTCGGCGCTCGATGTATCGATCCGCGCCCAGATCATCAATCTCCTGCTCGAGCTCAAGGACGAGATGGGACTCGCCTACATCATGATCAGCCACGATCTCGGCGTGGTCGAGCATGTGAGCGATCGCGTGGCGGTGATGTATCTCGGCCGCATCGTCGAGCAGGGTGGCTGGCAGGAGATCTTCGAAAACCCGCGCCACCCCTACACGCGCGCCCTGATCGCCGCGATCCCCGATCCATTCCATCGCGCTCCTGCCGCAACCGTCCGGGCCAAGGCCAAGGGCGAGATTGCAAGCGCCCTGAACCCGCCGCCGGGCTGTCCTTTCCATCCGCGCTGCCCGATCAAGGCCGAACGCTGCGTCAGTGAGTTGCCCGCGCTGGAAGCGGTCGCGCCGGGCCATCGCGCCGCCTGCCACTTTCGCGACCGCCCGCAATGAAATACGCGCCGGTCAGGCCGGCGCGTTTCTCACTCTGACCTATCGTTGCCGACGGATCAGACGCTGGACGGGGTCGGCGATCCGGCCTGCACCGGCTGAACCTCGATCAGGCGAAACAGCCCAGACCTCCGGAAGCGGACCAGCACGAACATGTTAATGAAATGCATGATGCCCAGCAGCACGACGACCAGGCCGATCTTGGTACTGAGATACTCGATTGCCGAGACCGCCCCGGCTGGCCGGGCACCGTAACGCAGCATCAAGGCCATGAAGCCGATATTGATCAGGTAAAAGCCGACGAGAAGAAGGTGGTTGATGCTCCTCGCCAGTGGTTCTCTGCCTGCGAAATTTTCGATCAGGAAAATCAAGCCATTGCTACCGAGAGTGTGACCCACCCAGACCGTGATGCCGAGGCCTATAGCGACGTACAAGGCATAATAGACGGCGATGTTTTGAGCCGAGATCGTTCGACTCCCTTGACAGTTTCGCCAATTAGAAAGTTAATTAGCGTAATAGCCAAATATTTATCATTAGCTAATCCGTCAAATAGCTAAGTAAGGGCAGACCGATCATGATCGACAAGGTTTTCGAAGCGCTGTCATCCACTGTAAGGCGCAAAATCCTCGCCTATTTATCAGCGGCCGATCTTACTGCCGGTGAAATCGCCGATCGCTTCGACATCTCAAAGCCGTCGATTTCCAAGCACCTCGCGATTCTGGAAGGCGCAGGGCTGATCGAAAGCGAGAAGAGAGGACAGTTCGTTCACTATCGACTGGTGCGCGATAATTTAGCCAATACCCTGAACGGCTTCGTCCAGGAAGTCTGCCCGGTATCCCGGCCTCTCAAGAAGGAGAGCCGGGCGCTTGCCAAGACCAAAACCGGTTAAGCCTCGTGGAATCTTCCGACATCGACCGCATTGCAGACTGGGTGCTTCGCCGTGGGCTCGAAGGCGCCGGTGAGACTGATCTGCTCCGTGAGTTCTGCGAGAAGTGCAACGCGGCTGGATTGCCGATCGGACGCTCGCTTGTGGTCATCGACACATTGCATCCTGTGCACGAAGGAACCGTGTTTCGCTGGCGCGACGACGATGTCGAGGAGAAGGCGGCCACGCCATACGGCCGCACGACCGAGGGTCAAGCGGCGGACGCCTGGCACCGCAGCCCCTTCTATCATTTGCTGCAAACCGGAGGCGAAGAGCTGCGTCGGCGCATGTGGCTGGGAGAGCCGGCGGACTTCCCGGTCATCAACGAGATGAAAGAGCTCGGCCACACCGATTACATCGTCTTCGTTTATAGGTTTGCAAGCGATGCCGTCATCGGCGAGATGGACTGCGTCTATTCCGGCTGGTCGACACGTAGCCCCGAGGGTTTCGGCGACAAGGGCATCGCGGCACTCCGCCGCCTCGTGCCGGCGCTGGGGCTCGCCATCAAGAGCGCGGCCCTCGCCAGGGTTGCCGACACCCTGGTCGAAGTCTATCTCGGCCGCGATGCGGGCAGGCGCGTCATCAAGGGCCGTATCCAGCGTGGCGTCGCCGACCGCATCGACGCCGTGTTGTGGTTCTCCGATCTGCGCGGCTTCACCGCCATCACCGACACCGCCGCTCCCGACGAGATCATCCCGCTATTGAACGACTATGCCGACGCGGTGATTACCGCCATCCACGAAGCCGGCGGCGAAGTGCTGAAACTGATCGGTGATGGCACGCTCGCGATCTTCCGCGCCGACGATCCGGCGCTGGCTTCCGCCAACGCGCTCCGGGCCGAGGCGGCGATGCGCCGCAATGTCCAGGCGCTGAACGCGCGTCGGGCGATGGAAGCCCAGCCGATCACCACGGTCTATCTCGGTCTGCATGTCGGCGAAGTGTTTTACGGCAATATCGGCAGCGTCCACCGGCTTGACTTCACGGTCGTGGGCCCGGCCGTGAACGAAACCAGCCGCATCGCCTCGATGTGCCGTTCGGTCGATCGTCCGCTGCTGATCTCCTCCGCCTTCGCCGAGGCGCTGCCGGCCGAAAAACGCAAAAAGCTGGTATCGGTTGGCCGCTTCGCCCTGCGCGGCGTCGGCCGCGCACAGGATCTCTTCACGCTCGACCCGGCCCTCGTGCAGGCGCCACACAACGGAACGTGAAACCCCCGCTTCGACTCGCCAGGAAAAATTCCGCAATACGGCTTGCGCCAACTCCTCCCGGCTGCGTACGATAACGCTAACAAATGCCGCCCAAAGAGGCGGTCGCCTTCTGGGAGGAAGAAATATGGTTCAGACGAAGCGTCGGAGCGTCATCAAGCTCGCCGGCAGCGCGGCCGCGGTTGCGTCCACTGGCATGGCCGGAATCCTCGCCTCGGGCCGCACGCCCGCCTACGCCCAGCAGAAAACCGTGCATTGGTTGCGATGGGTCGATTTCGTCCCGGCGTCGGACACGCTCTTGCGCAAGGAGCTGGTCCCTCAGGCCGAGAAGGAACTCGGCATGAAGATCAACCTCGAGACGGTGAACGGCAACGACCTGCAACCGCGCACGACCGCGGCGATCCAATCGGGCACCGGCCCCGACCTGATCCAGGCATTCAACAACTATACCTATATCTACGCCAACAGTGTCGTCGATCTCAGCGATCTTGCCGAGGATCTCAGTAAGCGCGAAGGCGGACTGTTCAAGTACTGCCGCTCGATCTGCAGCGACGGCAAGATGTTCATGAGCATGCCATGGGCCGTCATTGGCGCCATGATCGCCTACCGCAAATCGTGGTTCGACGAAGCAGGCGCAACATCTTTCCCCAAGACCTGGGAGGAATATCACACCGCGGGCAAGAAGCTGAAAGCCAAGGGTCGGCCGATCGGCCAGACGCTCGGCCATACCTTCGGCGACGCTCCGACCTTTACCTATCCCTTCCTGTGGTCGTGGGGCGGCAAGGAGGTCGAGGCCGACGGCAAGACTGTCGCGATCAATTCCAAGGAGACGATCGAATCGGTCAAGTTCATGACCGGCTTCTGGAAGGACTGCTGCGACGAGGGCGGTCTCGCGTGGGACGACACCAACAACAACAGAGCCTTCCTGTCGCAAACTGTCTCGGCAACGCTGAACGGCGCGTCGATCTACATCGAGGCCATGCGCAAACCCGACCAATACCAGACCGAAAAGGGCACGCCGCTCTACAAGGACATCCAGCACTCGCCGCTGCCGTCGGGC
>JAFEBU010000028.1 GCA_018242505.1 Pseudomonadota bacterium | reverse complement strand
GCGATGGGCCTCACCATGGACGGCTCGAAGTTCGGTCTCGGCACGCGCAGCCAGCGCTATGCCATGGTGGTCGACAACGGTGTGATCAAGGACCTGTTCGTGGAGAAGCCGGGCGCCTTCGAGGCGTCGGCTGCCGAGAACGTCCTCAAGCATCTCTGACGGGCGGCTTGCCGGGCAGATATCGACGACAGGATTGGCGCCGCACGACGTTGGGTTATCCACGACGTCGGGTTATCTCGGGCTCGTGACGGTCGCGACTTCCGGCCTGCCGGCGGCACCACTGCCGGCCCGGCGCCGGACAGCGGCGGGGTCATTCGATCGCCCCGGATTCGGACGGAGGAAGGAAGGGCCGCCCTGGCGACGTTGAAGCCCGGCGACGTGCTGACCGCCACTTTCGGCGCGCAAGGCGCCTTCACGATCGCAACCGTCCGGTAGCGCGACGCCTATCGACACGACGGCGGGGCCTCACGGTCCCGCCGTTTTCGTCTATGGTGGCGGGATGGACCTGCCCGAGCCGCCTCTCTTCACCGGCCTGTTTGCCGTCAACGGCGCCACCCGCCTCTACGGCACGATCGGCGATCCGATTCGTCAGCTTCGCCTGACCGGCGTGATGTCGCAGATCTTCGCCGCCGTCGGGGCCAATGCCGTCTGGCTGCCGTTCGAAGGCGGCCCCGCACTCCTGCCGGTGATGCTGGAGGCGCTCGGCAAAATGCGCAATCTCGGCGGCTTCACCGTCACCATCCCGCACAAGTCGGCGATCCTGCCATTGCTCGACCACGTGACGCGCCGCGCCCAGGCGGCAGGCAGCGTCAATCTCGTCAAGTGCGAGGCCGACGGCACGCTGTCCGGCGACATGGTCGACGGCGCAGGCTTCGTCGCCGGGCTCGAGGCCCAGGGCCATCGCGTCCGCGGCGCCAGTGTCTGGCTGGTCGGTTTCGGCGGCGTCGGAGGCGCCATTGCGGCGGCGTTGTGCGAGGCCGGAGTCGGCCGACTTCTCGTCACCGAACTCAATGCCACGCGTGCCGACGCCGGACTGGATCGCCTGTCGCGCTTCTATCCCGACGTTCCGGTCGCCAGCATCTCGGCCGACCATCCGCCCAAGGGCATCCACTACGCTATCAACGCCACGCCGCTCGGCCTGCGCCCCGACGACCCGCTCTCCTTCGACCCGATGACGCTCGATCCCGATGCGGTGATCGCCGAGGTGATCATGAGCCCGGTGGAGACGCCGCTCCTGCAACGCGCCCGCATGCATGGCCGGCGCGTCCATCATGGCCACCACACGCTCGATTATCAGATCCCGCTCTATCTCGACTGGTTCGGCATCGACAGCAAGGGCGTCGACGTTGTCCGCCTGGCACGGTCGATACCCTGAATTCGGTTGGAGGACATCATGACGCAACACGACGGCCAGGCGGCCCTGGTGACCGGCGCCACGGATGGCGTCGGGCGCGTGGTCGCCGTTCGTCTGGGGGCCGCCGGCTTTCGAGTCCTGGTCCACGGCCGCGATCATGCGCGTGGCGCCGCCGTGGTCCGGGAGATCGAGCAGGCCGGCGGCCGCGCCGCCTTCCTGCGTGCCGATCTTTCCTCGCTCGACGAAGTGCGTGGACTCGCGAAAGCCGTTGCCACGACGACCGACCGGCTGCATCTCCTGATCAACAATGCCGGCGTCGGCACGGCCGGGAACACGCCAGGGCGGCAGGTGAGCGCCGATGGTCACGAGCTGCGCTTCGCCGTGAACTATCTCGCGGGCTTCCTGCTGACGCACCTGCTGCTGCCGCTTCTCAAGGCGAGCGCGCCGGCCCGAATCGTCAATGTCTCCTCGGCCGGCCAGCAGGCGATCGATTTCTCCGACGTGATGCTCACCAGGCACTACAGCGGCGGCGCGGCCTATTGCCAGAGCAAGCTGGCGCAGATCCTGTTCACGGTCGATCTCGCCCGCGAGCTCGAAGGCTCCGGCGTGATCGCCAATGCGCTGCACCCCTCGACCTACATGAACACGACGATGGTGCGCCAATCCGGCACCACGCCGATGAGCCGTGTCGAGGATGGCGCCGAGGCAATCCTCAATCTTGCCGTCGGGCCCGCTGTCGAGGGCCGGAGCGGGCTTTATTTCAACGTGCTGCGCGAGGCCCGCGCCAACAGCCAGGCCTACGACACCGAGGCGCGCGCGAAGCTGCGCAAGCTCAGCCTCGAGCTGGCAGGCCTCACAACGTGAGGCCGCCGTTGACGTGGATCGTCTGGCCTGTGACGTAGCTCGCCGCCGGCGAGCAGAGGAAGGCGATCACCGCTGCGACTTCGGCCGGCGTGCCATAGCGCTGCATCGGGATCGATTTGCTGACCCCGACCATGCGCTCGCGCGGCACGGCGGCATGGGTATTCGCATCCTTCTCTATGAAGCCCGGCGCCACGCAATTCACCGTGACGCCCGACGGCGCGAGGTCTGCGGCGAGCGCGCGGGCCAGCGCCTCGACACCTGCCTTGGCCGCGGCCGAGACCGGAAAGCTCATGATGCCGCGCGCGAAGGCGTGGGCCACGAACGATGATACGCCGACCAGCCGTCCGGCCGCACCCGCCTTCATGAGGAGCGGTTTGGCCGCCGTGGCGAGCTCGAAGAAAGCGGTGGTCATCGAGGCAAGGCTCGCATCCCACGTCGCGCGGTCGACCTCGCCAATGGCGCGACTGTCGGCGAAGCCCGCATTGCTCACGACGACGTCGAGCCGGCCAAATGTCCTCGCCGTCTCGCCGACCAGGTGCGCCGCGGTGCCGGCTTGCGCGAGATCGCCTTCCAGCAGCAGCGCCTCGCCGCCGGCATCGCGAACCGAGGCGGCGACCCGTTCGAGGCCAGCCTTGTTCTTGCGGGCATGGATGGCGATCACGGTTCCAGGGCCGGCCAGCACGCGGGCCGTGGCGGCGCCGATCCCGGACGAAGCGCCGGTGACGAGAGCAACACGAGTGATGGACGTCATGATCCGTCAGCCTAGCCTTCCCGATGCGACTGACGCCAGTTGAAAGGATACGGCGCGGCGCTCGCGATCAAGCAGGGCGCGCTTGCGCTTCGCGCCCCAGCGATAGCCGGACAGCGCCCCATCCTTCTTCACCACGCGATGGCACGGGATGAGCACGGCGATTGCATTGGATGCGATCGCCGCCGTCACATCCCGTGCATCGCGCGTGCCGAGCTGCGCCGCCAGCGCGCCGTAGGTCGTGGTCTCGCCGACGGGAATCTCCCGCAGGAGCGACCAGACCTTCTTTTGATAGTCGTCGCCGTGTGGATCGAGGGCGATGTCCCGCCCGCCGCCCGGCTGGTCGATCAGCGCCCGCAGTTCCACCGCGAGCAGCCGAAGGCCCGTGTCGTCCTGTTCGAGGACCGACTCGGGAAGCCTGCCGCGCAGCGCCTCGACCGCAGCCTCGCGCCGGTCGGCAAACTCGAAGGCCACGACGCCTCTTTCCGAACAGGCGACGATGAAATCGCCGAGCGAGCTTTGCCCCCAAGTGTAACGAATATGCTCCGACATGATGGTCTCCTGGCCGATGGAGACCTCGTCTAATGAGTTCCGGCGCCGGCCACACTCCGCCGCTTGCCGTGAATTCTTGTCGCGTCAGAGGGCGGCACGGAAGGTAAGATTGATCCGCTGACGCCCGAGGCGGGCATGCCCACCCTCCTTGATCGCAAGAACGCCGTGATGGAAGAGCCGCGACGGTCCCCCCCATACCGCAATGTCGCCGTGGCGCAGCGGATATCGCGCCACCGGGTCGGCGCGCCTGCGGCCACCGAACTGGAACGTCGCCGGCAGCCCGAGCGACACCGAGACGATCGGCTGGGTAAAGTCACGCTCGTCCTTGTCCTGGTGCAGCGACAGCCGCGCGCCCGGCAGGTAGCGATTGATCAGGCAGCTGTCTGGCATGAAGCCGGCATATCCCGCGTCCGCCGCCGCTTCGTTCGCGAGCCGGCGGAAGCTTTCGGGCATGGCCGGCCAGGGCTGGCCGGTCTCGGGATCGACGGCGGCATAACGATAGCCGGTCCGGTCTGTCACCCAGCCCGCGGCGCCGCAGTTGGTCATTGCGGCCGACATCACGTAGCCGCCCGGGGTCGTCATGTGCCGGAACGGCGCGGCCGCGGTGACCGAGGCCAGCGCCGAAAGAATGTCGGCCTCAAGGACGAGCGCCCGCCCCCGCAAAAGGACGGCGCCCGGCGCCATGTCCTCGCGTGCCGGCAGCATTATGCCAGTCGCTTCCAAGAGTTCGGTCATCGGGTTGCTGCCTTTACTCTTTCTGCGCGAACGTGGCGCGCGCCTTCTGCGCGAACATGGCGCGCACCGTGTTCCCGCCGCAAGCTTGCGCAATCGAACAGCTCCGGATCGGTGTCGGGCACGAGGAGAATCGACCGCTGGACGAGACCCCGTGCCTGGTCTGTTCCCATCTGCCCGTCCCTTTGATGCGCCCAAAGCGTTGGCCTGCCTGCGACGGATGGATCGGAAGAATGGTGCGCAGCACCGGGCGAAATGGTGCGCAGCACCGAGCGAAGATGACAACTACGTTTACGCCATGGTCCTTCAATTCGTGCGCGAAAGTCGACTGGACGCTGCTGAAATCGTGATCGTTTCGGACGCCGCCCTCACGATGGCGTCCTTCCTCGCAGTTTGGCTGAGCAGGCTGTCGAAAAAGTCGGGAACCGCGGACAGGACGCACTGCACACTGACAGGACGTGCTGCAATCGAACCGAGATCGGCACAATGTTGAACCCAACGTGCGGTCTCGGCGCTGTCCTTGAATCGATATTGCCAGGACGCATGGCTCAAAACCTTTTTTCAACAAACCCTTTTTCAACGGCCTGCCAGGCGTTCAACGGCCTGCCAGCGGACGATGAAGTCCCGCCGAAGGCCCGCGACAGGATCAGAAGCCGACACAAGGATCTGGAGCTTCGCGCTGACGCGGTGGTGGACGGATATGGCGTCCACACCAGAGACATTGCGTTGAGACTGCTGAGATCCGATATCCATCAGGCTCGTTGCGCCGGCACCTTCCTCTCGGGAAGGCTGTCTGCCGGTGATCCCGATGCCCTGTCCCGCCTCAAGCTTTGTGCCAGCAGCGATGAGGACTGGCTGACGCAGGAGAGCTCGGCCCGGGCGTTCGACCGTTTCTGCGCCGATACTGGTCATCAGTCGGCCTTGCCGACCCTACGAGAATGATCCTGCGAGAGCGGGACCTGCGAGAGTGGCTGCCCGATCCGTCTCAGATTATTCGACCCACCGTTAGCGAAGGGCGGCCATATGGATGTCCCGCCCCTATTTCTGCGATCGGCCAGAGCTTGCCATCGGCCCCTTGTCACCTTTTCGGGCGGCCCTCTGTCGCCTTTTCAGGGCGATGATCGCGAATATTTGAGGAAGTCAGCGGGCAGCGCGCTCCGCGACATCGGCCAGAAGCATCCCGACCTGATCAGAAGAAGTCGCCGTTTGGGATCTCGACCAACATGGCGTACGACGGGTTTACAGACCTGCGACATGCCTGTGAGCTACGTTTCTCCCTCACTTCCCATACATTTCTTCCTCCCTGTCCAGTGGTCGAACCTCTACCCATCCTGCAGAACTCATCGTGTGTTGAGCGAAGGTCGCGCCATGGAAGCGATTGAAACCGAACGGCTTGTCCTGAGAAATTTTCAGAAGCATGACGCTGCCGGGCTCCTCGAATACCTGCATGAACCTGCCGCGAGCTGCTTTCTGTCGCTTGCGCTCAAGGACATGCGCGAGGCTGAGGCCGAAGCCGAGAGACGCAGCGGCGAGGATGAGTATATTGCCGTCTGCCTGAAAGGCCCGGGCAAGCTCATCGGCGATCTGTTCGCGGTCCCGGAAGAGGACACCTTCTCCGTCGGCTGGAATTTCAACCTGGCTTTCGGCGGAGTCGGCTACGCTTTCGAAGCCGCAACAGCGCTGTTCGACCATCTTTTCACGGCAAGGGCCGCGCGTCGGCTTTATGCCTATGTGGAAGACCACAACATGTCCTCCCGGCGGCTATGCGAGAAACTGGGAATGCGCCGGGAAGGATTATTCAAGGAATTCGTATCGTTCAGGAAGGACGACGACGGGGTCCCCATCTATGAGAATACGATGCAGTACGCGATCCTGCGCAAGGAATGGGGAGCCAGAGAGCCGGGAGATCGGGCCACCTCGATCACGCACCGGATCGCCGGCCGCTGATCTGCGAACAGGGCACTGGCGTCGGTCTTGCCGGGGTTGGTCTCGACGATCGACCTTTCGACCAGCCCCGGCATCTCGCGCACGATGCGCATCTTGAAGCCGGTCAGGACCTGTTGGAGCCGCACCGTTTCCCCACCATGGCCGCCATAGCTGATGACGGCAGCCGGCTTGTCGCTGCCGGAGAAATCTCACATCACCGCATGGCCGCCGGTGAGACAGATCACGTGAAACAGATCACGTCATGAATGCGCAGGGTCGATCCCGTCGGGCCGGGCCGTGTCCGACAGAAGCGCCATGCGGCTCTTGTCGGCCAGCCACGTCCTGGCGGAGGCATCCCAGGAGCGGTCGTTTGGGCGCACGGGGTTCGAGCGGCGACGCGCCGCCCTGCAGGCCAGCAATGCGCCGTTCTTAGCTCTTAGCTCTTAGCTCTTTTCCCAAACAGACCGTAGGCGTGCGTCAGCTCCGACAGCCACAGGCCAGCCGGATGGATCGCCCGGATGGATCGGCCGAATGGATCGGCCGAATGGATCGGCCGGACGGATCGAATCGTCATAATGGGCGAATTGACGATACGGAGAATGCGCTTGGGCCATCCTTCGAACCTTGTCGAATACGCACCCGGCCGCCGGTCCGCATGAAGCGCGCCAGATATCGTCCGGCGCGCGTCATTCATCCACGGATGGCGTCCTTCATCCGCGGATGAAGGAAAGCAGATCCGCGTTGACCACGTCGGCGTTCGTCGTGTGCATGCCGTGCGGAAAGCCGGGATAGATTTTGAGCGTGCTGTTCTTGAGCAACCTGTCCTGAAGGATCGCTGCGTCCCTGTAGGGAACGACCTGATCGTCATCGCCCTGCATGACAAGGGTCGGTACCGTGATCGCCTTCAGATCCTCGCTCTGATCGGTTTCCGAGAACGCCTTGATACCTTCGTAGTGCGCCTTGGCACTGCCCATCATGCCCTGGCGCCACCAGTTGCGGATGGTCCCTTCCGAGACCTTCGCGCCGGGGCGATTGAAGCCGTAGAAAGGACCGGCCGGTACGTCGATGTAGAACTGCGCGCGGTTGGCGGCGAGGGCCGCGCGGAAGCCGTCGAACACTTCGATCGGCGTACCGCCGGGATTGCTCGCGGTCTTCACCATCAGCGGCGGGACCGCGCTGACCAATACCGCCTTGGCCACGCGCCCTTGCGGCTGACCGTGTCTGGCAACATAGCGCGCCACCTGTCCGCCGCCGGTTGAATGGCCGACATGGACGGCGTTCTTCAAATCGAGATGTTCGACCACCGCCGAGGCGTCAGCGGCGTAATGATCCATGTCGTGGCCTTCGCTGACCTGGCTCGAACGTCCGTGGCCACGGCGGTCATGTGCGACGACACGGAAGCCTTTCCTCAGAAAGAACAGCATCTGTGCGTCCCAGTCGTCGGCGCTGAGCGGCCAACCGTGGTGGAAGTGAATCGGCTGCGCGTCCTTCGGACCCCAATCCTTGTAGAAGATTTCGGTTCCGTCTTTTGCTTCAACGAATGCCATGTCGATTTCTCCTTTGTTGTCGGGTGCGATCCGGTGATGTGATCTTCACACTGCAGGCAGGGCCTGCAATGGCCGCGGCAGGTACAGGACCATCTGCGCGTCTTTGACGACGTCGAGCCGTAGGATGGCCCCAACAGCCAAGCCGTCCAGCAACTGGCTAATCGGGCCACCGGCGCGCGACAGTTTCACGCCGCGCGGAAACAGCACCTGGGCGAACTCAATCGGATTGGTCACAAACTGCGTCTGACGCCATTCGCCATCCACCAGCCCGATCGACGTGTTGGTCGAGAGGCGCGACTGCGATGGTATCCGGTGAAACGCCGGCACTGGTGCGGTCAGCGTCACGTCCGGCGTTCCATCGGTTGCAGCGATGCTGGCCGCGACGCCGCTCGATGAAATGTCGAGTCGGATATCGGTCAGCCATTTCGGCAATTGATAGCCATAGACACCTCGCACGCGGGCGATCTCGGTGTCGACTGGCAGCGCCAGCACATGCGCGAAGAAGCTCTGCCGCCGTACCGAAGCGAGGAGTTCCAGCGCGTGCGGCCCGCGCGCGCCCGGCCGGCGGATAACGATGGCAACCGACATCTCGTTGTACGGATCGTTGTCGCAGACCGCGTAGGAGAAGAATGTAAGCGCCACGAGTCCGTGTCCCGGCAGCGCATGCAACGGCTCGAGTGGCGTCGGCAACATCGAACGCAACGCCTTCAGCGGGGCGAGCATCAAAGCCTGCACATTGCCGGTGCGGTAATAGAAGTTCGGCGCCCAGGTCGGACCGATCCGCGACGGGACCATCACCTTGGGAATGCGTCGGAAGTAATCGATATTTCCAGCCGCCGGATCCTTCGCTACCTCGTCGAGATCGGGATTAGAGCGAAAGCGATCGTAATAGCCGCCCTTTGGCACCATGACCTTGCGGCCGGCGAACTCGACTTCCGTTAATTCAGCCATGAACGATGACTTCCTTCGAGGAGCGAGGCCAGAAGGCCAGGGTATACCGTTCATCCTTCCCGCCGCGTAGGATGGTAACGTTGAAGTCCAGTTGAAGCTCAAGCATCAACCGAGGTTCCCGCGAATGGTTGCGATCCGGGCGGACTGCCATCAGGCAGCCGCCTGCCGTTCCACCATCCAGAGGCGATATTGACGGGCGCTGCACCTTGCCTGCATCTGTGAGATCAGCAACGCCCAGGTCGGCGACACGGTGGGGGCTGTGCGCCGCTGGCGGCCAAGACGCACCAACTGGTAGCGGACGGCGGCCATATGCGCGGATGAGGCAATCGGCTTATTCTTCCAGGTGATCGGCTTTAGCTTGGGGGCGTCCGATTTGCCGAGCCGCCAATGGCTCGGCAGGTGCGGATCGATCGCAAGAGCGGTCGCGATCCCGGCCATGGCGACCCCGCTCTCGATCACCGTCTCGGCAACTTCGCGGCGCCTTATGCCGCCCGTCACCATCAGCGGCATCGTCGCGACCTCCGCGATCTCGCGCGCAAATTCGAGGAAATAGGCTTCTCGCGCCAGCGTGTGCTCGTCGCGCGCCGAGCCCATCATCGCTGGCGCCTCATAGCTGCCGCCCGACAGTTCGACCAGATCGACGCCGAGCGACCTCAGCATTTCGACGACCGTGCGCGCATCTTCCGGCGAGAAGCCGCCGCGCTGGAAGTCGGCCGAGTTGAGCTTGACCGCCACCGCGAAGCCCGGCGAAACTGCCGTGCGCACGCCGCGCACGATGTCGAGCAGCAGCCGAGCGCGGTTCTCAAGGCTGCCGCCCCAACGATCCTTGCGATGGTTGGCGAGCGGCGACAGGAACTGGCTCAGCAAATAGCCATGCGCGGCATGGATCTCGACGCCGGTGAAGCCTGCGCGTTCCGCGAGGACAGCAGTGTTGACGAAACGGCACTCGACCTCGGCAATGTCGGCTGCCGCCATCTCGCGCGGTACCGGAAAGACCTTGGACTGTGCGCCGAGTTCGAGCGGGATTGCCGACGGCGCCAGAGTTTGCTGGCCGAGCGCCGCCGGCATCTGCCGACCAGGATGGTTGATCTGCATCCAGACCTGCCCGCCGCCCGAGCGCGCCGTTTCCGCCCATGCCGTGAAGCGATCGAGATGGCGATCGTCCTCCAGCACGACGCCGGCCGGGCCGGTCATGGCACGCGCATCGACCATCACGTTGCCGGTGATGATCAATCCGGCCCCTCCCTCGGCCCATGCGCGATAGAGGCTGATCAGTTCGGCCGACGGTGCATGGTCGCCGTCGGCCATATTCTCCTCCATCGCCGCCTTGGCGATGCGGTTCGGAACGACGGCGCCATTGGGCAGCACCAGTGGGGAAAACAAGGACATGGATGCTCTCCACCATCAGACTTGAGCAAACCATAACCTTTGAGTTAACTTTAAGGTCAAGAGGCTCTTTTTCGGGAGATGCGAGGATGAATATCGGGGAGTTGGCGAAGCGCACCGGGCTGACCAATTCACGCATCCGCTTTTATGAGAGCGCCGGACTTTTGAAGACGGTCGAACGGCGGCCGAACGGCTACCGGACCTATCCGCCAGAGGCGGTGCTGATGCTCGAATTGATCGCGACCGCGCAGAAGGCGGGCTTCAGCCTCGACGAAATC
Organism: Pseudomonadota bacterium; assembly: GCA_018242505.1. Classification (GTDB taxonomy): domain Bacteria; phylum Pseudomonadota; class Alphaproteobacteria; order Reyranellales; family Reyranellaceae; genus Reyranella. The sequence goes on along the minus strand of JAFEBU010000028.1, from coordinate 50,697 downwards.
CGCACGCTGCTTCCGCCCGATCTGGAGAATTGGCAGCACGACGTACTGATCGAGGCGCTCCGCCGCAAGGTAAAGGATATCGAGGCGCTGCAGATGCGGCTGAAGCAGAGCAGGGCGCAACTCGTCGCGCTCATCAAGGATATCGAAGAGAAGCCCAATGACATCGATTGCGCCGCCAACGCGCGGCGGGTGCTCTCACATATTCTCGGCAAGAAGATGGAGAGGCCGACCATGGCCGCCAATGACATCAAGCTCCTTGGCAAGGCAAACCGACGAGGGTCTCCCAGGGCCAGCTAAATGGCCGGCAATCGACATTCCATCGAGCAAGGCGAGACCGCGAGAGCGATTCGAACCTGAAGTGGACGCCGCAAGGCGGTCGACTCGATTTGACCTGAGGTTGATGTCATGAACGTCGGCCCGAGGTTGGATCTGACATTCGGCCCGCGGCGATTCGAAACTTTCCCCATCGTCAAACGCCGCCGGTTCCAACCGTGCGCGATCGTCTGGCTGATGGTGTTCTTCTGCGCATCGTAGCGGCGCCGCTCAAGATCGGTGTCGATCATTCCCCCAGCCCTTGCCAGCGGCTGCCGACCTTCCACCATCAGTATGCAGGAAGGCTCCGCCCTGGCGCGATACCTTCATGAGGAAAACCGATCGAAGCGAGGACACGAGAACAAACCGTGTTGCACGTTTGGTGGCGTGCGACTCGGACGTGCAACCAATTCCCGTTTGTTCTCGCCTGTGGATGTTGATTGGAGCGCGCACTGTCGGGACTTTACTCTTCGACGATTTAGGCTTTCACGTCTGGCGCGAATTCCAGATCTTGACTTGTTCGACCCGCGGCGCTTGGCGCGATATGGCGTTGGTGACAGGCGGCGAGGATGTATTTGCTTGCAATCGCCAGCATAAGCGTCCATATCAGGCCGGTCGAAAAACGGACATCTGATTTGGTCCGCGCGCCGGTCCCGCTCTTGAGCTACCGGCAGCCCGCTCCACGACACTTGATCCTGAAATAAGTGCGAGTTCGACGGCCAGCACGTGCCGCCACGCGTTCGTTCGCGGAGTGGCACGCGGCCAGCATATATCTACGTTCGTGAAAGGGTCCCCAATGGCGACCGGAACTGTCAAATGGTTCAACATTCAGAAGGGCTTCGGCTTCATTCAGCCGGACAACGGCGGCGCGGATGCGTTCGTCCATATCAGCGCGGTTGAGCGCGCCGGCATGAGCATGTTGAGCGAAGGCCAGAAGCTGGAGTTCGAGCTCGCCGCCGATCGCCGCAGCGGCAAGATGGCGGCTGAGAATCTCAAGGCCTGCGCTGCCTGAAACTGACCGCCGGTGACGGTGGTTTGCCCCTTCGCCCTGCCCGTCCGCGGATGTACCGGCGGGTCCTGGGTACGAAGGAGGCATAAGGTCCGGTCTCGCTTCCGAAAGGAGGCGGGACCGTTTCCTTGAGTGTTGCTGCTATTCTTTCTCACCGCTCTCCCTGGCGATGCTCTTCGGAATGCGATCTATGGGCTGCGGTTTCTGTATCATCATCGATCATATGGCCCGCTGTGCCAGATCCTCACTGGACCGGCGGCGACTCACCGAACGGCGAAGCGTCGAAGCGTTGCCTCTCATTCACATCGAGCCGGCTGACATCATTTCCTTCGTCAATGATCGCTCCTCACCTTTGGCGGCCATCGCGCCGCGCTCATAGAGGTCAAATGGCCGGCGTGCCGCACCAAACTCTTTCAGGTGGCCGCATGCGGCAAAGCCCAGCCATTCCAGCCATTGACGCCGGAAGATGTTGCGCACGTCACACACGACTTGCAACTTCGGCCAGCGATGTTGCCAGACGTCGACCTGCAGACGGGACATCCACATGACGCTCATCAGATCGTCTTGTGCCAAGCTCTCGATGGTGGCGAGCCACGGCATTGCATTGCCGGGCAGGCCCTCGCAGGCGACGATTCCGTACAGCATGACGGGTGCCTTACAAATGGTAAGCACCCGAGCCGGTGCCGAATCAGGCGCATCAACCATAGACGCCAATATCTGGAAGGCCGGACGACCCTCCAAGGCTTCCATCTCGGCGCGGTCGACTGGCCTCAGCAGCCGGGCAACATGGGCCGTGTCGGACGATGTGGCGTTGCGGTCCGCATAGTCCGGAGGCAGGTGCTTCGCGAGAGACATTGGGGCTTTCCGACGGAAGGTCCTCTGAGCAAGCGCCGCATCACACCGGCGCGCAGGCCCTACACGATTGTGATGAATGTTCTTGGTCTACACCGCCGCCCACAATGGAAAGCGGGAGGCGGGAAGCATCTGGCCTTGCCTTTGTCACCCACAAGGTGACGCGATCGGCACCCTTCAGAGAATGACTCATACCGGGGCAAGGCATATCGGCCGGAGATTCACTCCTCCTCGTCGGTGGGCGTGCCCTCGAGCGACATCGATCGGGCAGCGCCTCCAACAAATGGGAACGATGCCATCGCACATACAAGGTGATGCAGGACTCTTTATCTTCAGCGCCCCAAGCGAATGTGCTGGACATTGCAGGCAATCAGGCGCGCGCTGAACTGACGATCCCATACGGCCTGTGCCCGGAAGCAAGAACGGCGACTGCGATGTTGCTTACGCAGGAAATGCGCCCTTGTGCGTGGTGTGCAATGACCTACGTTTGGGCATGGTCTATTCGCCCGAGATCGTGGTCGGCAAGCTCCTCGCGGTGCGCCGGTCGCTGAGAGGCACGGAATGGGATGGCATGCATCTCGATCATTTCGTGCAGGTTCTCTGTCGCCTCGACAACACCCGGCATGGTTTCGCCGTCGACGATCTGCAGGCCATCGAGAACGCATGGGTTGGTGAGGCCGGCGAGTCCTGGTCCGGTGGCTTCGTTGTCCGGCTGAAAGATGGCCGGCGTGCACACGTCGACGGTCGCGCCGGCGAATCGCATTGGTCGGAGGATTCAGACATCGAGGCCGGCTTTCTCGATGCCGGCGCGCCGCACCCCGAGGTGGGCGGCCGATATGGCTGGCAGGAGCATGCCTGGAGCGAAGGATTGGCTCGCGGGCTTAACGAATTTCTCGGCCGATTTGCCGCCTCGCACCAGTCGCCAATGGAGAGTCCAGGATGACCGACAAACCAATCGAGCTCGACCAGCACCGCGGCATGGCCGCCCAGCAGGCCACTGATTCGCGTCGGTTGCTGGTTGAAGTCGAGGCCAACGAGCGGGCCCTGCGGCTGCGCCGCGACGAACTCGAATCCCACCTGATCGCGGCGCCGGCAGCAAACTGGCGGGAAGCGGCAGAGAAGGCGCGCTATATCATCCGCCTCTACGCCGCCACTTTGGGCGACGCCGATACGCAGCGCCGCTTGCTGGTCAATGCGGCGCTGGCCGACCTCGAGCGCCTCGACAACGAGGATTGAGAACGCTGCACGCGAGTAATCCTTCAAATACCGGATGGCATGGCGCGGCGGATCGCGGGAGATCGTGGATTCGGCGGAATTGGCGCGCCCGAAGAGATTCGAACTCCTAACCTTCTGATCCGTAGTCAGATGCTCTATCCAGTTGAGCTACGGGCGCGGCGGGACCTCTCTAATGAAGATGGCCGGGGCTTGCAAGCCGGGCCGGAGGGTCGGCTCGAGCCCGCCGCCCCCAACAGGTGGCTTAAAGCCTTGGCAAATCATTGCTTTCGGTCTAACGGCTCGACCAGCATGACGTTCCGGCGCCTTCTTGCCCTGATCGCACTGCTGGCGGGCCTCGTCCGGCCGGCGATGGCGCAGGACGCCCTGCCGGCCGCCGACCGCGACGCCATCCGCCAGACCATCGAAGCCCAGGTCGAGGCGTTCCGCCGCGACGATGGCGACGCCGCCTTCGGCTTCGCCTCGCCCGCCATCCGGGAAATGTTCGTCACGCCGGAGGTCTTCATGGATATGGTGAGGCGAGGCTACCAGCCCGTGTACCGGCCGCGAGGCTTCGACTTTCGCGAGATCGTGGCGCTCGACGGCAAGCCGACGCAAAAGGTCCATGTCATTGGACCCGACGGCCGGGCCGTCACCGCCTTCTATCCCATGGTCCGGCTCCCCGACGGCGCATGGCGCATCGACGGCTGCTATCTGGGCGCGGCCGACGACCCGCAAGCCTGATCGCCCTTCCGAGCCCATGAGTCGCGTTTCCCCCAAGGTGCTGGCGTTGCTGGCTGGCCTGACGCTGGTCTGGGGCACCAACTGGCCGTTGTTCCGGATCGTGCTGACGGAACTGCCGGTCCTCACCTTCCGCAGCATCGTCCTGACGACGGCGATCATCGTCCTCTATGTCGTCCTGCGGCTGCGCGGCGAGTCCTTCGCCGTCCCGCAGGGGAAGTGGCCGATGCTGATCCTGGCGTCGGCGATGAACCTCACCGTCTGGAACATCGCGACGTCCATGGCCGTGCTCTACATCCCGTCCGGACATGCGTCGGTGCTGGCCTACACCATGCCGCTTTGGGTGGCCCTGATCGGGCTCGTTGTGTTCCGCCAGCCGCTCAGCGGCCGGCTGCTGGCGGCGATCCTGATCGGCGCGGCGGCCGTGGTGGCACTGATGGCGCCCAACTTCGCGAGCTACTCCGGCGCGCCATGGGGACTCTTCTGGGGACTTCTCGCCGGGTTCTGCTGGGCAATCGGCACCTTCGTCGTGAAGCGCACGAGCTGGCCGGGCATGGGCCTCTCCCTCACCTTCTGGCAGGTCGCGGTGTCCTGGCCGCCGATCGTCGTGGGCGCGATCGTGATCGACGGGCTGCCGAAGCACCTGCCGTCAGCGCCGGTCCTGGCGGCAACGCTCTATACCGGGGCGATCCCCATGGCGCTCGGCACGGCGGCCTGGTTCGCCCTGGTGAAACTCCTGCCGGCCCAGGTGGCGGCCCTCTCCTCGATCGCCATTCCGATTGTCGCCGTGCTGAGCGGAATGGTCTTGCTGCATGAGCCGCTCTCCCCGCTGCAGGCCGTCGCCATCGGCTCGACCGTGATCTCCCTTTGGCTGGCACTGGTCCCGAGCCGGAGCGTTGGATAGAATCGGCATAACGACCCAGGAGGATGCCGTGCTCAACAGACGAGGCCTGATCAAAGGTTCCGGCGCGCTGGCCGCCGCTTTCACCCCTCTGCAGGCACTTGCCGACACGGTGACGCTGCCGATCGGCAACGGCGAGCGGCCCATCGTCAAATATCCGCAGAAGCGGCCGATGATCGGGCTTACCTCGCGGCCGCCCCAGCTCGAGACGCCGTTCTCCGTCTTCAACGAAGGCGTGATCACGCCCAACGACGCCTTCTTCGTGCGCTATCATCTCGCCGGCCTGCCGCTCGACATCGATCCCGACACCTTCACGGTCGAGGTCAAAGGCAAGGTGAACAAGCCCCTGAAGCTCAAGCTTGCCGACCTGAAGCGCCTTCCGGCGATCGAGATCGTCGCGGTCAACCAGTGCTCGGGCAACAGCCGCGGTTTCTTCGAGCCGCGCGTGGCCGGCGGCCAGTCGGGCAACGGCGCCATGGGCAACGCCCGCTGGCGCGGCGTGCCGCTCAAGACCGTGCTCGACCAGGCGGGCGTGCAGGCCGGCGCCAAGCAGGTGACCTTCAACGGCATGGACGGACCCGTGCTCGACACCACGCCCGACTTCGTGAAGGCGCTCGACCTCGACCACGCGCGCGACGGCGAGGTGATGCTGGCCTACCAGATGAACGGCGCCGACCTGCCGTTCCTGAACGGCTTCCCCCTGCGCCTGGTCGTACCGGGCTACTACGGCACCTACTGGGTGAAGCACCTGAACGAGATCACGGTCATCGACACGGTGTTCGACAATTTCTGGATGAAGACGGCCTACCGCATTCCCGACAACGACTGCCACTGCGTCGAGCCCGGCACCGCGCCCAAGGCCACCGTGCCGATCAACCGCTTCACCGTGCGTTCGTTCATCACCAGCGTGGCCGACGGCGCCAGGGTCAAGGCAGGCCAAGTTGTGCTGAAGGGCATCGCCTTCGATAGCGGCAGCGGCATCAAGGAGGTCGCCGTCTCCACCGACGACGGCAAGAGCTGGACGCCGGCGAAGCTCGGCCAGGATCTCGGCAAGTATTCGTTCCGCGAATGGCAGCTGCCGGTGACGCTGGCCGCGGGCGCCCATGTGCTGAAGGCCCGCGCCACCAGCAATGCCGGCAAGGTGCAGCCTGCCACGGCAAGCTGGAACCCCGCAGGCTACATGCGCAACGTCATCGAAGCCGTGCATGTGACGGCGAGCTGAGGGAGACCGACCATGAATCGCTTCGTCCTGGGCGGCCTCCTCGTCGCCGGCGGCATCGCCCTCGCCCTTTCGGTCAGCGCCAAGCCGGTGGACTACCAGCTCCCCGATGACACGACCGCCTTCAAGCCCGGCCCCAACCTCGACATCGTGCAGGGCAACTGCGGCTCCTGCCACTCGGCCGACTACATCCAGACCCAGCCGCGCGGGCCGAAATTCGGCAAGGACTTCTGGCAGGCGGAGGTCACCAAGATGATCAAGGTCTATGGCGCCCCCATCAAGGAGGCCGATGTGCCCAAGATCGTCGAGTACCTGTCGGCGACCTACTGATCGGGTCGTCAGCCGGGCGCAAGATCCGTCACCGGAGAGTGCTGGTGCTTGGGGCTTGGCTTGGGCGCCTGGCTTGGGTGCTTGACGGCTGACCGCGAGCGTCACTTCGTGACCGGCCGGGTCAGCCCTCGGAGGATGCGTCGGCGGCCGCGATCTCGGATATGACGTCTACTCGGCCGCTTTCGCGACCGACGCGAAGAAGCGGTTCTCCGGCCGCGGCAGGCCGAGATTCTCGCGCAGGGTCTTGCCCTCGTATTCGGTGCGGAACAGGCCACGGCGCTGCAGCTCGGGCACGACCTTGTTCACGAAATCGTCGAGGCCGCCCGGCAGGTAAGGAAACATGACGTTGAAGCCATCTGACGCGTTCGTGGTCAGCCATTCCTCCATCTGGTCGGCGATCATCCCGGGCGTGCCCATCATGGCAAGCCCGCCATAGCCGCCCAGGCGTCCCGCGATCTGGCGCACGGTGAGGCCCTCGCGCTTGGCGAGGGCGATCACCCGCTCGCGGCCGCTCTTGCTCTGGTTGGTTTCGGGAATATCCGGCAATGGCCCGTCAGGATCGAACTTTCGCGCATCGACGCCGACGGCGATCGAGAGCGCGGCCATGCCGCTGTCGTAGCTCACCAGGCTGTCGAGCAGCGCACGCTTCTCCTTCGCCTCGTCGAGCGACTCGCCGATGATGGTGAAGGCGCCCGGCAGGATCTTGATGTGGTCGGGATTGCGCCCGATCCTGGCCGCGCGGCCCTTCACGTCGGCATAGAAGGCGCGGCCCGCCTCGATCGGCCCACCGGCCGCGAACACGACTTCCGCGGTCTCGGCCGCGAGCTGGCGGCCGGCGTCCGACGCGCCCGCCTGCACCATCACCGGCCACCCCTGGATGGGCCGTGCGATGTTCAACGGTCCGCGTACCTTCAGGTACTTGCCCTTGTGATCCAGCACATGGAGCTTGGTCGGATCGAAGTAGATGCCGCTCTCGACATCGCGGACGAAGGCATCGTCGGCCCACGAGTCCCACAGGCCGGTGACGACGTCGAAGAACTCGCGCGCGCGGGCATAGCGTTCGCCATGATCCATCTGCTCGTCCATGCCGAAATTCAGCGCCGCATCCGGATTGGACGTCGTCACCAGGTTCCAGCCGGCACGGCCGCCGGAGATGTGATCGAGCGAAGCGAAGCGGCGGGCGATGGTGTAGGCCGGCTCGAAGGTGGTCGACGCCGTGGCGATCAGGCCGAGATGCTCGGTGTGCTGGGCCAGCGCCGGCAGGAGCGTCAACGGATCGAACGAGGTGACCGTCGCCGAGCGCTTCAACGCCTCCATCGGCATGTTCAGCACGGCGAGATGGTCGGCCATGAAGAAGGCGTCGAATTTGCCGCGCTCCAGCGTCTGGGCGTATCCGATCAGCGCTTTCAAGTTGAAGTTGGCGTCGGGAGTGCCGCCGGGATAGCGCCAGGCGGCGGTATGGATGCTGACCGGGCGCATGAAGGCGCCCAGGCGAAGCTGGCGTCGGGTCATGGACGGAATTTCGGCCTCGCCGTCCCATTCTGCAAGATGGAGCGGGCGACAAGAACTCGCCCTCCCATTACTTTCCGGGAGAACCCTCCCATTATTTTCCGGAAGAGAAGAGGATCATGAGCGTGCCGCGCCCTGAGCCGGCGTAAACCTTTTCCCGCCCTCACTCGCGATCAGCAGGTTTTGCCTAGGAGAGCGCGAAGCCCTTGTAGCCGCCCGCGACGACCTCGTCGCAGGCCACGATATAGGCCGGCAGGCCGCCGATATAGGGCATGAAGACGCGCGGCTTGCCGGGGATGTTGGCGCCGACATACCACGAGCTGCAGGTCGACCGCAGGGTGATGTTGGCGGACTTGCCGACCTCTCCCACCCACGCCTCCTGCGCGGACCCGGTTGCCTCGATCACTGTCAGGCCCTTGGCGCGCATGGCGTCGAGGCAATCGGCGATCCAGTCGACATGCTGCTCGATCGAGGGAAGCATGTTGGTGAGCACCGACGGACTGCCCGGGCCGGTGATGGTGAAGAGGTTGGGGAAACCTGCGACCGTGAGGCCGAGAAAGGTCTTGGGCCCCTCGCGCCACGCATCTTTCAGAGTGGCCCCGCCGCGGCCGCGGAAATCGACTCGCAGCAGCGCGCCGGTCATGGCATCGAAACCGGTGGCCAGCACGAGACAGTCGAAGTCGTGGTCCTGTCCTTTGGCGCGCAGGCCTGTCGGCGTGACGCGCTCGATCGGTTCGTCGCCAACATCGACCAAAGTGACGTTCGGCCGGTTGAAGGTTTCCCAATAGCCCGAATCGACGCAAAGACGCTTGCAGCCGATGATGTTCTTGGGCGACAGGATCTCTGCCGTCTTGGGATCCTTCACGACCTCACGGATCTTGGAGCGGACGAAGTCCGCCGCCGTCCTGTTCGATTCGTCGTTCAGGAGAAGATCGCCGAAGGCCGCGATGAAACCCAGCCCGCCATAAGCCCAGCGCGCCCCGTAGACGCGGTCGCGCTCCGCGTCGGGCGTCTCGATGGCGGACGCCCAGTTGATGTCGAAATCGATGCCGGCCGGCTTGGTCTTGGCCCGCGCCCGCATCTCGCGGTAGCTCGCCTTCACCTGCCGCACATAGGCGGGATCGAGCGGCGCGTTGTGGGCGGGAATGGTGTAGTTGGCGGTGCGCTGGAACACCGTGAGATGTTTGGCCTGGCGCGCGATGAGCGGGATCGACTGGATGGCCGAGGAGCCGGTGCCGATCAGGCCCACCGTCTTGCCGGTGAAATCGACCCCTTCATGCGGCCAGTTGCCGGTGTGGTAGGTCGGGCCCTTGAAGTCGGCGAGGCCGGGAATCTTCGGGGTGTTGGGCGAGGAGAGGCAGCCCATCGCCGTGATGACAAAGCGCGACGCCAGCCGATCGCCCTTGTCGGTCTCGACGACCCAAAGGTTCGTCTGCTCGTCGAATGTCGCCTTCACCACGCGTGTCTCGAACTGGATGTCGCGCCGCAAATCGAACCGGTCGGCGACATGATTGGCATAGCCCAGGATCTCGGGCTGGGTCGCGTAGCGCTCGGTCCACTCCCAATCCTGCTCCAGTTCGGGCGAGAACTGATAGGAATATTGCACGCTCTCCACATCGCAGCGTGCGCCGGGGTAGCGGTTCCAGTACCAGGTCCCGCCCACGCCCGTTCCAGCCTCGATCACGCGGGCCGAGAAGCCGCCTTGGCGCAAGCGATGGAGCATGTACATGCCGGCAAAGCCCGCCCCGATGACGATCGCATCGAAATCTGTCTTCATGGTCGGATTGGACCCCGGCCGGTTACTCGAGGCAAGCCGGCTCTTGCCCCGAGCCTACCGCCACGCGAGATTTGCGGCATGACCGTATCGACCATCGGGGATTCGCCCAAGCGGCGCGAGGATGCGCGCTTCGTCACCGGGCGGGGCGCCTATCTCGACGACCTGCGCTTCGATGGGCTTGCACAGGCAACGGTCCTGCGCTCGCCGCACGCCCATGCGCGGATCCGTTCGATCGACATCTCGGCCGCGACGCGGATGCCAGGCGTGCTGGCCGTCCTCACCGCCGCCGAGGCCGAGGCCGACGGGCTGAAGCCGTTGCGGCCCTATATCGAAGCCAACGTACAGACCGGCGAGCCGTTCGTCTTTGCGCCGCAGCCGCTGCTTGCCACCGGCAAGGTCCGATTCGTCGGCGAACCGGTGGCACTGATCGTGGCCGAGACGCTTGCCCAGGCGCTCGATGCCGCCGAACTGATCGCCGTCGACTATGCCCCGCTGCCCGCGGTCACGGCCGCCGAGGCGGCGTGCGCGCCCGACGCGCCACAAATCTCTGACGAGGTGCCGGGCAATCGCTGCATAGACTGGCGCACCGGCGACTGGCGGCGAATGGAGGCGGCGTTCAAGCAGGCGGCGCATATCGTGCGCCTGCGGCTCGACAACCATCGCATCGCCACCAACCCGATGGAACCGCGTGGTTGCGTCGGCCGGTTCGATCCGGAGGCCAGCCGATACACGCTCCATGTTTCGAGCCAGAACATCCATATCAACCGCAACCACATCGCGCGCTGCCTGGGCGCAGATCCCAGGGACGTGCGCTTCATCGCGCCCGATGTCGGTGGCGGCTTCGGCGCCAAGAACTTCGCCTACGCCGAGCACGCGCTTGTCCTCTGGGCGGCACGCCGTACCGGCCGGCCGGTGAAATGGCTCGCGACCCGCAGCGAAGTCTTCCTATCCGACCATGCCAGCCGCGACATGCAGGCCGAGGCGTCGCTGGCGCTCGACGCCTCGGGCCGGTTCCTCGCCCTCAAGGTCGAAAGCATCGCCAACCTCGGCGCCTATATGGCCGGCGCCGGCGGCGGCGTGCAGACCTATCAGTACGTGCACCTGCAGGGGACGGTGTACCAACTCCCGGCGATCGCGCTTCACGTCGTGGCCGCGCTCACCAATACCGCCCCCATTGGCGTCACGCGCGGCCCCGGCTTCGCCGAGACGGTGAACGTCCTCGAGCGCCTGATCGATGCGGCGGCGCTGCACGGCGGGTTCGATCGCCTCGAACTGCGCCGGCGCAACATCGTGCCCGGCCATGCGATGCCGATGACCAATTCCTTTGGCTTCGAGGTCGACAGCGGCGCCTTCGACGACACACTCGACAAGGCGCTGGCGCGTGCCGATCTGGCGGGCTTTCCGGCGCGCCGTCGCGACAGCGAGCGACGCGGCCTGCTGCGCGGGGTAGGTGTCGCCTATCATATCAAGGGCACCGGCGGCTCGCCGGAAGAGAATGTCGATATTCGCTTCGAGAGCGACGGGACTGTGTCGCTGATCACCGGCACCCAGCACATCGGCCAGGGCCACGAGACGACTTTTCCGCAGATCCTCGCCCATCGTCTGGGCATCCCCAACGAACTGATCCGCCTCTGTCAGGGCGATACCGATCTCATCGCCACGGGTGGCGGGCACGGCAGCTCGCGCGCGACCTACATGGGCGGGACCGCGATCTGGCGCGCTTCGGACGCCATCATCGCCAAGGGCCTGCCGTTGGCCGCCGAGGCCCTGGAAGCGGCCGAGGCCGATATCCGGTTCGAGAACGGCTGCTTCACCGTTTCGGGTACCGACCGCAGCATCGCGCTGCTCGACGTCGTCGTTCTGGGTCGCAAGAAGGGCGAGCCGCTCGACACCTACCATTTCTGGAAGCGCGAGCACCTCACCTTCCCCAATGGCGCGCATGTGGTCGAGGTCGAAATCGATCGCGACACCGGGGTGGTCGACCTCGTGCGCTACACTGCAGTCGATGACTACGGCGTGATGGTCAATCCGATGATCGTCGAAGGCCAGGCTCATGGTGCGATGGCCCAAGGGATCGGACAGGCGCTGATGGAATACGCTGCCTACGACCCAGGCTCCGGCCAGATGGTCGCCGCTTCCTTCATGGACTATCCGCTGCCCCGTGCCGAGCAGCTGCCCTCGTTCGACCTTGCCTTCAACCCCACGCGCTGCACCACCAATCCGCTGGGTGTGAAGGGATGCGGGGAAGCCGGCGCCATCGCCGCCTTTCCCGCCATCGCCAACGCCGTGCTCGATGCCCTCGCGCCCATCGGGGTGACGCGCTTCGACGGTCCCGCGACCCCGGCACGCATCTGGCAGGCCATACGAACTGCAAGAGTCCAACCATCTTGACGAAACTTCGGGGGAACGCCGTGCACAAACTGTCCTTTTTCGCCCTGACGCTTGTGGCCCTGTCTCCAGCGGCACTGGCGGCCGGACCTTTCGATGGAACGTGGAGCGTTACCCAGGACTGCCCGCCGGCGCAGGACGGGGCCCGCGGCTATCAATTCAGATTCGATGTCACGGTAAAGGACGGCAATCTCCTTGGACACTACGGTACAGAGGGCAGAGGCGCGTCCGAAACATTGAGCGGCTACATCGAGCCGGGCGGTTCGGCAAAGCTCGTTGCCAAGGGACTGAACGGCAAGTCGGAGCATACGATGGGCTTCCAGCAACCCGGATCGCCATTTTCTTTCCCAGTCACTGCGCGTTTCGAACAAAAACACGGCTCGGGTACCCGAACGGCTGGCCGGGCCTGCACTTTCACATTTGACAGGAAGTCGTAGGGCGCAAGCGCCACACCATGATCACAGTCGGGCATGATCATGTTACCTAACATAGACCGAAGCCTCCGACGGAGAAGTAGCGTGGCTCACATCCCTTTTTCGGCGGCCGCTTCGGCGCGCCGTAACGTCATTTCGCGCCTCAAAGATGTCCTGCGTCCACTGGAGCCCTATCTCCCCCTGCCCGCGCCACGTCTGTCGTGGCGCCAGTCGATCGCTGTCCTGAAGCAGCACGGCTTTCGTCCGGCGACGGTATTCGATGTCGGCGTCGGCTTCGGTACGTTCGGCCTCTACCATCTCTTCCCCGATGCCTTTTACCATCTGATCGAGCCGACGCGGGAAGCGTTGCCGCATGTCGAGAAACTGGCGCGGCGGCTTCGCTGCGAGATCCATCCGGTGGCGCTCGGCGATCACGACGGCGAGGCGCAACTCGAGGTGCGGCCCGACATCCAGGGCTCGACCCTGCTCGAGGAAGTCGGGGAGCGCGATTTCCTGCGATTCGATCGCGTGCCGATGCGCCAGTTCGATTCGCTGTTCGCCACGATCGAGCGGCCCGCGCTCTGCAAGATCGACGTCCAAGGCGCGGAACTCATGGTACTGAAGGGCATGACGCAGCGGATTGCCGATATCGACGCCTTCATCATCGAGACAAGCACCATCGCCACGGTCAAGGGCGGCGCCGAGGTCCATGGCGTCGTCGGTTTCATGCACCATCACGGCTTCGCCCTGGCCGACGTGGTCGGGCTGAAGCGCCGGCCGCTCGACGATGCGACCGCTCAGCTCGACCTGCTGTTCGTCCCGGAGAATTCGCCGCTGCGCGCCGACCGGCGCTGGGCCACGGCCTCCTGATCGCACCGCCACTGCTCGATCCGGTCGGGATCGGCGGGAAGAACGACGAACGAGGACGCGGCAAAGGCGTCCCACGCCGCACTGAATTTCCCGGAAACCGAGGTCAGGACCGGCACGCCCGCGGCGATTGCCGCTGCGAAGGCGGCATATAGCCCATCGCCTTTGGCCTCGAGCTTGCCAAACTTGCTCAGCACGACAAGGTCGCATCCACGATCGATATCCCGACACACGGCTTCGGCCGCCGCCAGCATGCCGTCGCCCTCAAGGTGGCAAGCCGTCGAGTTCGGCCCCGCATCCTGGAAAACCGAGAATCGCTCGTCGCTCCCGAGGCTATGCAGGAATCCAGCGCTGCAGGCACGGTCGGCCAGACCGTGCCCCTCGGCGAGAACACCGGCGAGCCGCATGGTCGGCCGCCAACGATCGACGAGAACGCGAAACACGTCTTCGATGGCGGCGCTCGGCGCCCCCTGCACGACCGCGATCCTGCTGCCGAACGTCATTGGCTCCTCCTTCCGTCAGTGCGTGTCCTTCGCATGGCTGATCGCCCAAACATAGGCCGAAACTGCAGCGAGATCCTGCTGCGACAAGGGGCTTCCCCCCATGGGTGGCATCGCCCCCTGGTAGCGCTTGGGCCGGGCGACGCCCTTGGCGATAATGTCGCGGAGGCCGGCCAGGCTTCCGTCACTCCATGCCCACTGCTTGGCGTTGAGCGGTGGGCCGAGCGGGGTGCCGCGGCCATCGAAGCCATGACAGCCGCTGCAGGCGCCGTTGCTCGCCTGGCCATGATAGATGCGATCGCCCAGCGCCACCTGGTCGGCTGTCGCGCCAGGCGGCGTCGGCAGCGCCGGCGTCTTGCGCCCGGCGTCGGGATGGATGCCTTCCGGCGGCAACGCCGGCCGCGAAGCCGTCGCCGTCGATGAAGCGCCTGACGCCAATGTCGGCCTGTCCGAGCCGTTGCCGGTGTAGGTGATGCGCCAGATCCGGCCATGGACATCGTCGGACACGAAGAGTGCGCCGTCCGACGCCACGGCAAGGCCGCTCGGCCGGAACGCCGCCCGGTCGGGTTCCTTGTGGCCGCCGTCGAAGCCATCGGCAAAGACGATGAAGGGGCCCGCGGCCTTGCCGTCGACCAGGGGTTGGAAGACCACATTGTAACCGCCTTGCGGGAGCGGAGCCCGATTCCACGAGCCGTGGAAGGCGATGAAGGCACCGCCGCGATAGCTCGCTGGAAATTTGTCACCGAGATAGATCGCGAGTGCGTTGGGCGCCCAGTGGCCCGGAAAGGCGGCGATTGGTCCCTGTCGCTGCGCGCAGAGACCAACGGTCTTGCCGCCGTCGCCGCCATATTCCGGCGCAAGCACGAGCTTCTTCTGGTGCTGGTCGTAGTAGCATTCCGGCCAGCCATAATCGGCGCCCTTTGTGATCTCCATCAGCTCTTCGGCCGGCAGGTCGGCGCTCTGTTCAGCCGTATAGAAACGCGGCCAGTCCTGGTAGAGCTGGTCGCGACCGTGCTGGGTCGCGAAAAAGCGGCCGGCGGCATCGAAGGAGAGGCCCTCGGCATTGCGGATGCCACTTGCATAACGTTCAGCCGGCGAAAAGACCTGTCCAGACTTGGCCGCGTCGTAGCGCCAGATCCCGCCACGCGTCTGCTTCTCGATACAGGGGTCGACGCCACGCGAGGCGACCATGCGGTTCTCGACCTGACATGAATTGGTCGCCGAGGCGACATCGACGAACAGGTTTCCCTTGGCATCGATCACGAACGGATGCATCGGATGATCGCCGGTGAGCGGCAGGCCCGAAACGACAACCGTCGGTGCGGCGCTCGGCATCGATACACCTGGCGTCAGCGCGTAACGCAGGATGCGGCCGTTCTCCTCCGCATAGAGCGCACCATCGTGGAGCGCGATCCCGGTGCCGCCAGTGCCACCCGATCGGGGTGTCGCCCCGAAACGCTGTACGACGTCAGCATGGCCATCGCCGTCGACATCCTTCAAAGCGATCAGGAAGCCGGCCGCTGGCGCCGCGGTGCTATAGTAGCCGCCACTCCAGGTATTGGCGTAGAGCGTGCCGTCGGCCGCCGCTGCGAGATGGCGGACATGGCCGAGATTGTCGGCAAATACCGTTGCACAAAAGCCCGGCGACAGGACGAGGCCGCCATTGTCGACAGGACATCTCGTCTGCGCCACGGCCTGTCCCGTGGCGGCCATCACCGTCACCAGGGTTGCGAGCGTCATTGCGGCCCGCAGGCCGCGATGAAACCAAATCGTCATTCCCGGCTCCTTGTCGCGATCCACGTCGCGCTGGTGTTGGGCAGGCGTGGTGTCGCGTCAAGGGCCCCCAAGTTATGGCGCGGGCAGGTCACATGAACGTGTTTGGTCTCCGGCGCGCCCGATCGTTGAAGCGCTACGCCGTCTTGATCCAGACGGCCTTCACGTTGAGATACTCCTCGAGGTGCTGCTGGCCGCTCTCCCGGCCGTAGCCGCTCATCTTGTAGCCGCCAAAGGGCACGGCAGGATCCATCGCCTGGTAACAGTTGATCCAGACCGAGCCGGCGCGGATCGCCTTGGCGAGCCGGTGTGCCTTGCCGACGTCGCGTGTCCACACGCCGCTGCCGAGGCCGAAGGTCGTCGCATTGCCGCGCTGGATCACCTCGTCGATGTCGGTGAACGGGATTGCCGAGATCACGGGGCCGAAGATCTCCTCCTGGGCGATCCGCATGTCGTCGCGCACGTCGGCGAACACGGTCGGCGGCACGAAATATCCCTTGCCGTAATCGCCGTCGGTCAGCCGCTCGCCGCCGCTCAGCCGCTTGGCGCCTTCCTGGCGGCCGATGCTGAGATAATCGGTCACGCGATCGAGCTGCTCGGCCGACACCAGCGGTCCGACCTGCGTCTGCGGGTCGACGCCGTTACCGACGCGCAAGGTCCTGGAGAAGGCCGCCACCTTGTCGGTGAACTCCTCGTAGACTTTCTTCTCGACGAAGAGCCGGGTCCCGGCGCTGCAGATCTGGCCGGAATTGGCGAACACCGCCATGCTGGCGCCCGGTACCGCCGCATCGAGATCGGCATCGGCGAAGACGATGTCGGGCGACTTGCCGCCCAGCTCCAGCGACACGCGCTTGAGGTTGCCAGCCGAGGCCTGGACGATCTTCTGGCCAGTGAGGTGCGAGCCGGTGAAGGCGACCTTGTCGACGTCGGGATGGGAGGCGAGCGCGGCACCCGCGGTCTCGCCGTAGCCCGGCACGACGTTGACCACGCCCGGCGGCACACCCGCCTCGAGGCAGAGCTCGCCCAACCGCAGCGATGTGAGCGGCGCCTCTTCCGCGGGCTTCAGCACCACGGTGCAGCCGGTCGCGAGCGCCGGGCCGATCTTCCAGATCGTGGCGGTGAGCGGGCCGTTCCACGGAATGATGGCGCCGACCACGCCGACCGGCTCCTTGAGCGTGTAGGAGAAGATCTCGCCCGCGAGCGAATTCTCGATGGTCTCGCCGTGCAGCGTCACGGCATGGCCTGCGTAGTAGCGCAGCATGCCGAGCGCACGCTGGCGATTGTTGCGTGTGCGACTGATGGGAGCGCCCATGTCGTAGGTATCGAGCGCCGCCAGCTCCTCGATATGCTTCTCGACGAGGTCGGCGAGCCGCAGCAGCAGCATCTGCCGCTCGGCCGGCTTCCACTTGCTCCACGGGCCGGTGAAAGCCTTGCGTGCCGCGACGACCGCACGATCGATGTCCTCGCGATCGCCTTCCGCGACATGCGCGAGCAGTTCACCTGTCGCGGGATTGCGCGTCTCGAAGGTCTTGCCCGACGCCGCCGGCACCCAGCGGCCGTCGATCAGCATCAGCTTGGTCTTGCCGTCGATATAGGAAGGCCGCTCGGCCGCCCCCTTTTCCATCACGGTCATTCGCATTCCTCCGCGTAATAGTTGATTGACTATAGCGTAGTCGAAGTGCGATTTCCAATCGGCAAAACCGGGTTATCGACCGGGCGCGTCCGTCACGCTGGAAGAGACGGCGCTTCTTTCCTCGGGCGTCACGAAAACGCGATAGCGCCTTGCGGCGAGTCCCAGCGGCATGAAATCGAATACGTCACCGCGCAGTTCACGGAGCTTCTCCAGGCATTTGCGGTGCATCGGGTTCGGCTCGAAGGACAGAATCCGGGCCTTCGAGCCGCTCGCAAGGAGTGAGCAAACACTGGTGCCGCAGTTCGCCCGATATCGAGGATCGTTTCATCCCGACACTGGAAGAACTTGAAACACGCAAAATTCCGGCTCGTGCATCCTGCCTGCCGCATAAACCCGCCCAGATCGCTCTCGGGATCGAGGCCGTCAAAGGGGATCTCCACGTGCGGTCCGCGTTCGCCGTAGAGAAAGTACCTGAAGGCCACATCGACGAAGGAGCGTCGAAGCGCTGCTTCTCTCTTCAGCCTCTCGATCTCCTGGCGGTCATCGTCGGTCCGGGCGACATACCCGAATCGATTGAGCACGCGATCGATGCCAGCCTTGATCATCTTCTTCTCGCGCCTGCTCCCGATGCTTGGTGAACCCAATGTAGCCGGATTCGACCGCACGTGCGCTAAACAAGTCTCCGCGCACGGACAAAGTCGAGCAGGTTACCCCCTTCGAAGAGATGGGTCGTGAGCCCCGCTACCTGCCCTGCCTCGATGTCCGAAGCCTTGTCGCCGATCAGATGGCTTTTCGACAGGTCGATGTCCCACGAGCGGCAAAGGTCGGTGATCATGCCGGAGGCCGGCTTCCGCCAGTCGGAGTGCCGGCGATAGGCGGCGACCTTGCCTTCAGGATGGAACGGGCAGTAGCGGATGTCATCGAGATGGGCCCCCTGCCAGCGCAGCTCGAGTTGCATCCACTCATGCAGCGCAGCGATGGCCGCCTCGGGATAGTGACCATGGGCGACGCCCGCCTGGTTGGTCACCAGGGATACGAAGTAGCCCGCTTCGTTGAGCGTGCGTACGGCCTCGATCACGCCGTCGATCCAGCGGAACTGCTCGATCTGCCCGACATAGCCGTCGTCGAAATTGAGCACGCCATCGCGATCCAGGAACACGGCCTGCCGGCGCATTCGTTTCGGAATCTGCACCTGCGCCTCCTCCTAGGAACTCGGGATGCCGATATCGATGAAGCAGCCGGGATGGATCGTCGCGCCCTCGGTATGCGTCCTGCAGACGGCCGGGAGAATGGCGGCTTCCAGCGAGCACTTCGACGAGAGATACGAAAAGATTTCCCGGCAGAAGAAATAGACACCGGCACTGACAGGCGCCTCTTCTGCGCCAGCCGGCCGCTCGGTGGAGGAGACGATGCGGTCCTCCACCACGCGCACCGCCCCATGGCCGTCGGGGTTGTCCAGGCGGCGCAGCGCAAGCGAGGCATGACTTCCAGCGTTCCAGCTCGAACAGCAACACGTCCAGAGACGGCCGGGAGCCGACTTTCGGCAACGGCATAGGGGTTGCCATCGTCAGAGAGCCGAGACGAGTGCCCAAGCCGCCGCAGAAGATCATCGCCTGAGTCAGCACGTCAGGCTTGTGCACTCAACATCAGGAGAGCCAGCATCGATTCTTTCCTCGAATTTGACGCGCACACACGACGTGCATATAAGGTGAGATTGGTCGGCAATGCAGTTTCACTGAGGCTGCGGAGGGACAAAGTTGGCTACGCCGCACCGCTACATCCCGGTCTTTGTCGAGAGTGCCCGTGCGAAGGCTCGAAACTTCCTGGCACCGAAAACGAAACTAAACAATTGGCTTCAGAAACTTCCGCAAGAGCGCGGTATACACTCACTTAGTGATAATTCTCCCTATGCGCACTCGGAAGATGACTATGACAGTCACTACGGCCATTCGGACGGAGATAATATTGATAAGATAGTCGGCACATACATTCTGGATGCTGCAGGCTTCGTCCCTGAAACCATTCTCGAAGTTGCCTGCGGTTCAGGGCACCTGACTTGCAGTCTCCTCTACGACGGACGTGTGAAGCGCCTCGTGGCCTCCGACGCGTCCGAGCGCTTCCTGGAAATCACAAAGCGCAAAGCCGGCCGCCTTCCGACTTGCGATAGGTTGGATCTCGTACGCCTAGCAGACGCCGACTTTGATGCTATTCCCGCCGGCGTCTTCGACGCGATCATGATGCGCAGCGCCTTGCATCATTTCGTCGACTTCAAAGGTGTAGCGGCAACTCTAGTTAGTAAACTCAAGCCGGGCGGCGGACTTTTCATGCTCGAGCCGCGGGCCGATTTCCACATTGCAAGCTCGCTAATCCTCAAATGCGCGAAGGCCAAGGCGACGCATGGGGGGCTATCCTGGACCGAAACGCATCAGCTCCACACCCAGCTTTTTATTGACTCAGCCGAGTTCTATTTGAACCGCACACGAACCGACAAAGCATTTGCGGAAGACAAGTACGTATTTCATCTCGATGAACTACTGGAGATCGCGGACCTTACCGGCACCACGCTCAGATGTTTGGGCGGCGAAGACGACAATACCTTTTCCACTCGTTTCCGTGATTTCATGCACTTCTGCATGAGTTTTGATCCAGATGTCCTCGCAGACATTATGGCTCTAGCGGCAGAAGAACTGGCTTTCATGGATCGGGCCTACGAAACGCACTCCCGGTATGCTGCCGCGGAATGGTTTCTGTTTCGTCGCCGGTAGACGTATCTTTAGCTACTAACCTCGACGTACTACCAACCGCCCACAGAAGCAGGCCGACCATATGACTTGCGATTACCGGCGCGCTTATCTGAAGCACCGCAAAGGAGTGTTTGTGGGCGTAGCTCGAAATTGCGAGTCGCATTTGCGCGGAGTCTTGGACAATCTGGCGCAGATGGGCGCGGTCTATGGCGAGGCCTCCTTTATTTTCGTCGTTAGCGATTCGCAAGACGGAACAATTTCCATCCTTGAACAGTGGCTATCCGTTGGGCGGCGCGGTCGGGTCGTCGATTTAGGCAATCTCCAACGACAGCTGCCGCTTCGAACAGAACGTATCGCGTTTGTCCGAAATGCCAGTCTAGACCAGGTGCGCAACGGCCAGGAGATGACCTACGATCACTTGATCGTCGTAGATTTGGATGATGTCCTCAAGGTGCCGATGTCCATGGATGCGTTTGCAAGAGCCGCGCACTGGTTGGATGCTGCACCGACAAGAGGTGGCGTCTTTGCTAATGGAAGTCCACGATACTATGACATTTGGGCACTTCGTCACGAGGTGTGGTGCCCGCACGATTGCTGGCATCCGGTTTGGTACCGTGATCCAAGCCAGGACCAGTATAGTCTCCAGATTCGCGAAGTTTATGCGCGAATGGTCAAGATACCATCCTGGTTACCTCCGATCCGTGTGCAGTCTGCTTTTGGCGGCGTTGGAATTTATAAACTGAAGTTGACGGCCGGAGCCAGCTACGTTGGCATCGATGAACACGGAAGGGAAACCTGTGAACATGTCACCTTCAACGCTGGGGTGCGTAATGCGGGGGGGCGACTCCATATTTTCCCAAGGCTAGTGACGCACAGTCCCGCGGAACATGTGGAGCAATTTCGCAACTTCCCCAAGCGGTTGCGCCCGATGATGGCCGCCCACCGGATGCTTATGACACTCCGCTGGTGGCTGGCTGGGCCGTTTCGGCAAACCGAAAGAAAAGGTCAATGACGATAAAATACAAGATCCGAGATCAGGTAGTCTTGCTGCCGGACGACCATCTTCTCCCAGCATATCAAAAGGATCATCCCACCTACGATATGACGTTCGACCAGATCTACCAAGCGATTGGTGCGTACGCGCCTGAACGCTACTTTGTCGATCTGGGTGCAAACGTCGGCGATACAGCAATCGTCATGCGCCATAACGCGAAAAATCCGATTTTGTGTGTTGAGGGGCATCCGCAATTTCTAGTGTATCTACGAGAGAATATCGAAGGACTCGCAGATATCAGCATCGTTCCCGCTTTTGTTGGCGCGGATGAGGTGAGTGGTCCGCTAGGTTTCTCCGGACGAGGCGGCACCGGACGGCTTATGACTACGTCGGAGCCGAAAGATGAGTCACTTCCGGTTGCGACACGATCGTTACGGTCCATCTTGGAAGAGGAAGGCGCCCTGCGAAGCGGGATTGCGCTTTTCAAGACTGACACCGATGGGATGGACGCGTTCATTCTGCAGGAATTTCTAAAACTCGAACAGCGCGACACCGCTTTATTTTTTGAATGTGATGTCAAGCAGACAATGTTGGGCGAGCATGGTAATGCAGTATGGAATTCTATCTTTAGCACGCTTAGAGAACGTGGCTATTCTCTCGTCATCTTTGATAACTTCGGATATCCGATGGCGAGCTGCTCTTCGGGAAACTACGAACTTGTCGGAGAGCTGATTGCTTATATCGATGCCCAATTCTTACATCAAGATGTGCATGTCTATTACTTAGATATTTGGGCGTTTCCGCCTGCAGTCTCGACTATATTTGAGGAGTGTCGCAACAATGCTTTTGCGTCATCGCAACCAGCCATTGTGCCACGTGGTCGAAAGCGACAGCCCCGCAGGCAAGCTGCTTTCGCAGCGGCTGGAGATAAATCGGAAGCATTCCGTCCGATTGGCTCGATAGGTGGCTATGATCCTTCCAAATCGGGAAACAGCTGGCAAAAAATTGAGTCACAGTTTCCCGACAACGGCCCATTCGAGGAGTGGAGCTACCTTCGCGCTCAGGTAAGCGATCTTAACGTCGACCTTTCTCGCGCAAATAGGATGATCAAGGACCAGCAACAGGTAATCAAACTGTTGACTGAAAACCTTGCCGAATGGAAGCAGAAATCCGAGGCGCAACCACCAAACAGCAGACGGCCGTTCGCCGGCTTCAGAAAGAACAATAAGAAATGACTGGCACGCCCATCCCTGAGTGTATGCCTTCCGGCCAACCGTGGCCGAGGATCACCGTTGTCACTCCGACTTTTAATCGCGGCCATATGTTGGAAGCCACAATTCAATCGGTGCTTGATCAAGGCTACCCCAATCTAGAGTACATCGTCATGGATGGTGGCTCGACCGACGATACCGTAGAACTCATTAAACGATACGGCGATCGGATAACTTATTGGGAATCTGAGAAAGATCGCGGCCAATCACATGCGCTAAACAAAGGGTTTGCACGTGCCACAGGGGAGTTGCTGACTTGGCTTAATAGTGACGATAAATATGAGCCAGACGCGTTGTTCTCGTTCGCTCTTGCGTATGACATGAGTGGAGCAGACCTTATCGCGGGCATGGTCCAAGTTGTTCGCGAAGGGGCGCCCAGTGGCTTCCACATAACCTCGGCTGCCGAAACAAATCTTTTGTTATCCGAATTGCTCGACGTGGATGGTACCTGGAATGGTGGGAAATTCTTTTATCAGCCGGAGGTAATCTTCACACGTGCCATTTGGCTCAAGGCAGGAGGGTATGTCGACGAGGATCTGCACTACAGCATGGACTACCATCTCTGGTGCCGGATGGCGGGAGCCGGCGGGCGGTTGAAGGTCATTGGAAAGTCGATCTGCGCGTTTCTTATTCATGCTCAGCAAAAAACACTCGGAAATGCCGTCGATAAATTCAAGACAGAATTAAAGTCCGATGCTGTGGGATTGGCGAAGAGCTACGGCATATCTCCGCGGTATAGGCAATCTGGACGGGCGCTCCCTCGCGTCTGTCTTGTGACGAATATCGGCCTCAGGCATGGATCAGGCATTGTCATATCAACGTTGGCATCGGCTCTAATGATCGCCGGGCACGCCGTCGATGTTATTTCGCTTGGTGAGCCTCTGAAGGCGGGTGAGGAGAAGATTGCGCATCCGAAGATATCGGAGGTCATTGATCATATTCGGCTGTTCGATGCCGATGTCGTGATTTTCGGCGATATCCACGGCGTAGGCATGCCACCCGAAGTGGTGACGGAGGTCGGGAGGCACTTTCTAACTTTTCTGCTACCTCATGATCTGTGGTGGCTCACGGGCAGGAGCCTCTTTCCACTGGAGTCGCGAGACCCCCTAACGTCAGAGAGGGAGGATTTTCGCGACTGGGCCACCTATCCACGAACGCTACCGGGCCGCATCCCGCAGTTGCGTCTGGAAAAGGCCAGAGTGTTTGGGTCGCCGTATGCCCCGATTGTCTTGGCTAACTCGCGCTGGACACGAGATGTCTATCGACGATCTCTGGCGGCAATGGGAGCGAGGACGCGGACGATTCGTGTTTCACTTGGCGTACCAGACGCATTTCGGCCTCACGATAAAGCGGAGTGTCGGCTTGAATTTGGGCTTCCGGACAGTGGATTCATTATCGCGACTTCAGCACCTTCAAACGAAGCACGAAAGGGAATCCAGATTCTGTTGGAGGCGGTTCGCATGATCAAAGACTCCTCCATAGTTGTTGCTTTCGCAGGTGAGAGACTGGAACAACCGTTTGCAGAAGACTTTCAAACGTTCTGCTGCGGAGACATCGATGACGACGCAAAGTTATCGCGATTCTATTCGGCTGCTGATGTCGTCGTTTCACCTAGCCTGATGGAGACGCAAGAGCGAATGCTTCTCGAGGCGTCAGCGTCGGGTGTGCCGACGATGGCTTTTGCTGGGGCAGGTACCGAGGATGCTGTCAAAAGCGGTGTCACTGGAGTGCTCGTCAGGGATATCTCGGCAGAGGCGTTAGCTGCAGCAATTCAGGATCTTAGGAGAAGTGCAAGACTTCGCGCAGAGATGGCGTTCTGGGGGCCGCTTTTTGTTGCGAACGAATTCTCAATCTACAAGTCCTACTACTCAATCTATAGAGCATTCGAAGAAGTTGGACTGTACTCTGGTGGAGATTTTAAGCGCAAAATTGATTTCGAGCAGAATGTAAAGGGGGATGTGCACACCACGAAACTTATTCATGGTGTAATTACACAGAGCTATAGCGGCATCTCAGAGGAGATCGGACCGTACGCCCCGCTAAGCATCGGGAGACATCGATGGGTGAGACAGCGAGAGGCGTTCATAGATATTTACAATGGCAGCAACGAACGTCGCGCTAAAATGATCTTCGAATTGAGAAACTACCATAATGATCAGCGAATGCGGATTCTCGTTAACGACACCCCATGTATTGATGAAAGATTGCGGTCTGACTTTGAAAGAAGGCAGTTGTTTGAGCTTGATGTTTTGATTCCGTCTGGGGATTCTCGTGTTCGGATCGAGACGACGAAAATTAGGTCTGGCTTCGACGGAAGTCCCGAATCGATCCTTATCGAGAACTTCTTGATCATTTAATGGCACGGTGCAGTCGAGGGTCTGGAATGCTTGCAAAGACGGCGCCTATCTGGCCGATCTGTCGCTGAGCCAGGGCTGTATATTGTGCACGGCATCAAGCGGAGGCCACCGTCACTATCCGTCGTCAAATCGGCGTCAAGGTTTTTGCCCTGAGATCAAGAATGCGGAACGATGCAGGGAGGTCGCCGAGTGTAAAATTGCGGAACACCAGTTTGTGTACTTTCCTGGCAAGAACCGGAACGACCAGGTGCTGGATATCGGCCATAGCCGGCGCGAACCGTTCGGTGCCATCGATGACCTGGTAATTCTCGTCGACCCAGGCAACCCCGACACTGCCCGAAACAACTTCGATCGCTATTTCGGCCAGGACGTAGCCGGCAACAGACAGCTTGCGCGTTCTTTTCGTGTCGGCGCCGAGCAAGACCGAATAGCAATAGCGCGTCGAAGGTGTCTCGACGAGCTTGCCCGTTATCGAACGAATCGAAGATCGTTTGCCGGCCGGCACCTTGCCTTGAAGAGACGTGCCGTCCTCGAGATACACTTCGGAGAAGAATGCCTTTGGCAGGAGTGGAGTCTTCGGTCCACGCTTGACGGCGGTTGCTCGCAGCGCCCGATCTTTCGGACGGATCTTTCCAACGATCTCGGGCAATAGCGTGCTGACATTCCGGGCATGGAACCGGCGGGCTGATTTCGCTGCGCACGCAGACAGGTTGGGAAGACGATCGAGCGCATCGAGAATGGCTTGCGCAATTCCTGCGCTGCTCCATTCGACGATCTCGATACCCCATCCTTCATCGAACGCCGGCCGAGCAAAGGCACAGCCTCGCGTCGCGATGACGGGGATGCCGATCTCCCTCGCTTCATTGAAAAGGCCCGACCCGCGCGCCTCATAGATCTTCCGATCGTAGGGCAGCAGAAGAAGATCGGCTTCGCGAAGGCGTGACTGATAGTCTTTGGACGTCAGCACGTCGTTGCGGGCGACGACGCGAGGCCCCATGTCCGACAAGACACCGAACACGGCCGCACCATCGACGATATCCGAGTTCTGAAGGGTGCCATGAATGAAGAAAGTCGCGTCGTCGTCGGACTTGAGAACATGCCTGACCGCACCGGGGAGGAGATGATATCCCTTTGCCTGGTTGGCGTGGCCAAGCGCGACGATCTTCGCAGCTGCCCTTCTCGTCGAGGGCGATGCCTTGCCGCCACTCTCCGTGAGGTTGGGGCATGGAGCAACACCAACTTCGAGTCCGATGATGTCCTTGTAGACGGCCGCCAGCGCCGCCGTCTCACAGTATACCGCGATCTTGGCGTCATCGCCGATCGCCTGTTTCAGGGCAGCAAAGGCCTCCCTGTATTCATCGATCTGCACCGCCGCCGCCGGATCATCCGTGGGTTTCAGGTGATTTGGTCTGAACAGAAGCCAGATGAGGAGATGCGGAGCAGGAATCGAGGAACGTTGGCCATAATACTCGGCGACTGCGCGAATCTGCACAGAATCACAGCAGGGAAGGACAAGGAGGTCGGACGGCCTTTCCTGGTCGTTCAAAGCAAGGGACAGATGATCCGCCATTGCCCTGGCGTGCTCCGCAAATTCCAGGTGCGTATAGGCGGAGCGCCACCAGAGGCCTTTGGTCGGAAGAACAGGAGCCGCTATGCTGCGCACAGCAGCGTCGGCGGTCAGGGAAGCGAGGCAGGCGTGCTCCACCCCCAGTTTTTCCAGTTCGGCTTTGACTCTGAGCATCGCCGAATAGTTGTGACCGTCTTCCATGAGCAGAGCGGGATCGATCACGACGGCTTTGATCGTCTTGTCGGCGGCCCCGACCGTGCGGCGCTTGCGGAGAGCTTCTCTGAAAATCCCCGTGATCGACCTCAGCGCCTTTTCCTTGAATGAAGCGTCGTCGGGTGTGCGCCAAACGCCGACTCCCGGCCAGGGGAGGCGCTCCTCATTCGTCCCGGCGTCAGACCCTGCCCCTGTCGAAACCACTGCGGCGAAATCCTTTCTGTCGATCCGTCAACCCAATCTCCCGAGCAGCGAGCGCCGTCCGCCCTGCGTCACTCAACCAAAGGTACCGTTCTCGACAGCCAGATCAATCGGCGGAAGATGTCCGGAAAACAATCGTCCAGCCAGACCGACGTTTGCAATCACGTCCGCCTCGACGCCGGTTGGAAGATGCGCAGGAATGGCGTCCCAACGTCGATGAAACTGATAACTATGTTTTCGCCGGGACGCTATGATTGTCTAACCGTTTTGGCACCAGCCGCAGGAGGAAGTGACCGAGGACAGCCGGAATCACTACGAAGCCCCGCAAAATGCACCGAGGCCGTGCGACGAACGATCGAGGGCCTTCCCAGCCCAGACGAAAGACCGTTGCCGTTAAGGTCGGGCCACCCCTTCAGAAGTCGCAGATGAGCCGCTTCAGCCGCGCGAACATATGGCGAACTAGCGCATTTCCGGATATGCTTCACCACTGGCTCGGGGACGTGGATACGGTATGGCGCGCGGTGAGTTGATGAAAAAGCTGCTGGCAAGCTACGGCAGGGACGAAGAGTTCCGAGCCGTCGCCGAGCAGATCATTGACGAGGAGGAGCGTAAGAACAACCGCGTGCTGGCCAAATCGCTCCGCAGGACTCTGGAATCTGGCCCATCCCGACCTTCACGGCCAAAGGCGCTCGCGCCTCTTATCCCCTTCCCAGAAGCCGCAGGTGAGTTCGTTGAACTCATCGAACCAACACGTACGAAGCAGAACATCATTCTGAGTTCCGAGAACGTCAGAGTGTTCATCGGGCTCCTGAAGGAGTTTCGACGGACAGAGGAAATCCAGCGCAGGGGTCTGGCGGTGCGGTCGAAGCTCTTGTTCTGTGGGCCTCCTGGTTGCGGCAAGACGCTATGCGCCGAAGTATTTGCGCATGAACTTGGCTTACCACTTTATGTCGTCAAGCTGGATCGCCTCATCTCATCATACCTAGGCGAGACAGCCGCCAATGTTCGAAAGATTTTCGAGTTTGCCCGCAAGCAAGCTTGTGTTCTGTTCTTCGATGAATTCGATGCTCTCGCGCGCGCGCGTGATGATAGCGGCGAGCATAATGAGCTGCGCCGCGTCGTTAATAGTCTGCTGATCTTCATCGATCGGATTACGCCCAAGGGATTTCTTATCGCAGCAACCAATCTTGACCGCGCACTCGATCCGGCTGTCTGGCGACGTTTCGATGAAGTCATCTGGTTCGACCAACCCGATCGGCGAATGATTGAGCGGTTCTTGCGGATGAAATTTAGAAACGTAGCCGTTGCTTTTGATCCGATCGGCCATGCGCACGAGCTAGGCGGCTATTCTTATGCGGAGATCGATCGGATCAGTGTCCAAGCAGTCAAGTCGGCCGTGATCGATAGACGAAAAGAGGTCACGGAGAGCGATTTTCTCGCGGCACTCGCCGACGAGCGACGCCGCAGGCACGGTAGCGCTCGACTGACCCAGCCGGGCTAGGTCGCCAGGCGTTGGCCCGCTACGACCATTTGCAGCTCGTACGGCTGCCAGAACGTCTGCCGCGACGACGCCATGGCGGTGGACGTCCCCCACTTCGCAACGTGGCCGCGCATAGCACTCGGATTGAAAGTGAGCTGACCCAGGCAATTCAGGCGCAGCAGCGCCGCAGACGTCCGGAGTTCGTCAATCCGTCATTGATCTTGCGTGTGCACATGAGCGGAGCGCTTCTTGAAGAGGACTGGAATCAGCTCGACCTGACAGTTCTTTCCAGCGACGAAGATCGCACCCTTGTGCTATTCTCCTCAACTGACGATCTAACGCAGTTTCGAGAGCGCCTCGCCGCTTATGCGCGTGGCACGCCTCCCGGGCGGCAGCACCCGCCCTACAATGCGTTCATTGGTGGCATCGAATCGATTGGCACGGTCGAGCCGAAAGATCGAATTGGCATTAGGGCGCGGGAGAGTGGCCTCAGCGAGGCTGACGATTTCCTCGCAGGAAGACAATATACTGTCGACGTCGAGTTGTGGGATCTTGGTCGACGCGAGATGCGCGAGCGCAAGCTCAATCAGGTCGCCGACTATGCAGCTGCCCGCGGGGCCGAGGAGCTGGATCGGTACATTGGTCCATCGATCACTCTCGTCCGACTGCGATGTGACGGCGACGTAATACGGACATTACTCGGCGTTGAGGATGTCCAGGAAATCGACTTTCCTGCTGTGCCAGACGCGACCACTGGCAACGCGATCGACAGGGCGCTGACCGAGCTGCCTCCACTTGGGCCAGTTGCAGACGATGCGCCGCTTGTTGGCATCATCGATAGCGGCATTACGGACCATCCACTCATCGAAGATATCATCGCTGGCGCAATCGCCGTGCCTGAATCTCTCGGAACCGCGGATGATTTTGGCCATGGCACGCGGGTTGCGGGAATTGCGGTGTTCGGTGATTTGCGAGGCCAGCTTGCTGCTGGAACACTGGAGCGGGGCGCGCGCCTTTGCGCTGCCAAGGTAGTGGACAGGAATGGCGCCTTTCCTGAGCGCCGGTTGACACCGAGCCAGATGCGCGAGGCTGTCACGCGCCTCAACCAGGAATTCGGCTGCCGGATTTTTGTGATCGCACTCGGTGACCGGAGCAGAATCTACGATGGCGGGAAGGTCGGTCCATGGGCAGCGACATTGGACGAACTGGTGGCCGAATTGGATGTCGTCATCATTGTATCAGCGGGTAACCGGTCACCGCGGAGTGGCAACCGCATTGAACAAGCGGTTACCGAATATCCTAGTTACCTCACCGAAGAGACCAACCGTCTTTTCGAACCAGCGGGCGCGATAAATGTCGTCACAGTCGGGTCTCTCGCGCATAATGAAGGATTAGAGGAGCGAATCGCAGATAGCGTCGGTGTGCGGACCATCACTCGTACAGCCGAGCCTTCACCCTTCACCCGCGTTGGGCCAGGCATCCGCGGTGCAATCAAACCGGACTTGGTGGATATCGGTGGTACGCTGATATACGACCCAGTTGTACAACGCCTGCGAGGCGGTGAGGACTTGGCCGAAGCAGGCGTCCTTTCATTGCACAATCGGCCAGTCGATCGGCTTTTCTCTGCTGGTTCCGGCACCTCCTATTCGGCGCCTCTCGTGGCCTTCAAGGCGGCACAGATTCTGGGCCGTTTCCCGAATTCATCGGCCAATCTCATTCGCGCACTATTGGCTATCGGCGCAACTGTTCCAGCCGCGGCGACAGCTCGACTGCAATTGCTCGGCACCGAGGCTGAGCGAGCCATCTGCGGGCATGGTCAAACTGATCTGGAGCGTGCGGCGTTCTCGGACGACTCGCGGGTGGTGCTCTATGCCGAGGATGAGTTGGAAGTCGACCACTTCGCCGTTTATCAAATTCCTATTCCGGAAGATTTTCAAACCGAACGAGGGCGTCGTACGATCCGTGTATCGTTGGCCTACGATCCTCCAGTTCGGCATACGCGACGCGATTATGCAGGCAACTCGATTGGTTTCCGACTGATTAGAGGTTGCGAGCCCGACTTTATCTTTGAGCACTTCCGTCGTCGCGTCGTCTCCGAGGAAGGACCTTTTCCGGAAATGGAGAATCGGTTCAACTGCAATCTTACACCGAATCCGACGCTACGCGAGAAGTCGAGCTTACAGTTGGCAACCGCGACCTTCCAACGCGATGTAAGCCGATATGGCGATACGTATTACCTCGTCGTGCGCTGCGCAGGCGGGTGGGCAGTCGATGTCGGCCGACAAAGATTCGCTGTGGTAGTAGAGATCGCTCACGAGGCAGAGGTTCAGCTTTACGAACGGTTGCGCCAACGTGTCCGCGTGCAGATTTGAGAATCTCTGAGTTTAGCTCCGCGCCTCTATTAGCCGCCTCAGCCGACGATCGTGGCTGCTTCTTTACTGGCATTGGGCACTGGCTAGGCGCCCTTCTCGTAAACGAGTTGTGATGGCGACACGTAGTGCCCGGTAGGTCCTTTAGACGAAAACAAATAGTTCGATCTTTCCATGAGTAAGCGCGACGGCGAGGGTTCGTCATCTGCGGACAGGATTTCATTCTCGACATTCTGTCGAACTTCATGCGCATGCACGGAGTGATTCGAAACGAGAACCCGGCGTGATTTGCCCAAAGTCACCATCGGGATGGACCAACCCGCCGAATACGATTCAGTGCGCGTTCCAGATCTCTCGCGATCTGGTCAGAAAGTTCATCGAGCCGGGAGAGGCTACTCCCCTCTGAAGGAGTCGGTGTCTCTGCCCATGCGACGTCGAGCCTAGCGTCGATTGTCGCGAGAATCGAAGCGACATCGAACCGACGCCAACGCTCAACGCCCTTGCGCTCCCGGCGCGCGGTCCGGTTCCCAGGGCGATAGAGTTCAACAAATTCAAGAAGATCCTCGGACTTAAGCGGCCTTGTCTTTAGTGAGAACCGGCTGGCCGAACGCAAATCGTAAACCCAAAGAGTTCTCTTAACCTTGGCCTTCGTCAAATCGAAGAACAGCACGTTAGCTTTGACGCCGGACGCATAGAATAGGCCAGTCGGAAGCCGCAGCAGCGTATGAACGTCGCAGGTCTCTAACAGCCGCCGGCGTATCGCCGCCGCAGGTCCGCTCTCGAACAGAACGTTGTCAGGGATGACGGCCGCCGCTCGCCCCCCCGGCTTCAGCAGCGAGATGACGTGCTGAAGAAAGTTCAGTTGTTTGTTTGCTGTCTGCACCCTGAAGTCAGGCCGTACAATAGTAAGTTCGTCGGCAATGCGTCGCGCGCGACGATCAGCGCCAGCGTAGGTCACACTGCCTTTCACGCCAAAAGGCGGATTCGTGAGGACGACGTCGACTTTGCGCTTGGGCGGATCTTTGAGAGAGTCGGAGCAGACAATCGGCAGTTCGTCGTCGGACTGACCCGACACTCCATGTAGAAGCAGGTTCATTGTCGCCAATCGCGCAACTTCTTCTACGAGTTCCACGCCACGTATGGCTTTGGTTTGCAGATGTAGCCGTCGCGCGGCGCTCAGACGTGGGTTCTGCGACAACACATAGTCGTGCGCCGCGAGAAGGAACCCCGCCGTGCCACATGCTGGATCGCAGATCACCTCTCCAGGTTGCGGATCAACACATCGAACGATTGCTTCGATCAACGGGCGCGGCGTGAAATATTGACCTGCCCCACTCTTGGTGTCGCGCGCATTCTTCTCAAGCAGCCCTTCATAGGCATCGCCCTTTAGATCCGCCGAGAGTCCCGACCACTCGGTCTGGCCGATCAGGTCGACAATGAGCAAACGGAGTTTAGCGGGATCGCGGATTTTATTCTTAGCGTTCCGGAAAATGAGCCCGAGGGTCCCGCCATGACAGCCTAGCGCTGATAAAACCGCACTGTAGTGTCGATGCATTTTCTCGGCGTCGAGGTTGACCAGCGACCGCCATCCGAATTTAGCAGGCACTGGCCCGTTACCCTGCTCATCGGACATCTTTAAAAAAAGTAGATAAGTGAGCTGCTCCACATAATCAGGGTATGAGAGTCCATCATCCCGTAGCACATTGCAGTACTGCCACAGTTTGCGGACAAGGCTGGACGCGGGATCCCTCATGCCGCGGCGCCTTCGACTATGGGCTCGACGTGCAAGATATGGGGTAGTACCTCGTCTTCCACCCAGCGCTGCGCGCGGTGATAGCGGATGTAAACTTGCGCAGCACGAGAATAAGGCTGAGCAGGCTGTGCCAGCTCTATGAGGCCGGCCACCACTCGGTCGAGCCAATCTCGCGCGCCCACATTTCCCTTGGCCAAGCTTGCAGCTGCTGCGTTGCCGTCGTCGACGCGACGCGTAATATCGACATAAAGCAACTGACGTCCTTGGCAAATCGCCGGCCAATCGAGATGCAGATAGGTCCGACTAGACTCAAATCGCTGCCTCGCCTCGTCATCGTTTCCGAATTTTGGTCCCAGGGCGACCTTACCGTTTGGATAGAACGTCAGAATGTTGGAGTCGCCGGCCCGGACCGGATCCAAAAGCATGGGTTTTTCGTGGCAGGCTCCGTTGGGCTCTCGCCACCGTTCTGTAGGATTTAGCAAGGGAAAATGATCGCCTTTGCCGTACGTCTCTCCGGTTTCCGGGTTCTCACGCAGTCGGTTCGCCCGATGACAGCTCAGTCGGAAGTTTCGCCAATGCAGGGCCTCCCACCAATATCCGCCATGCTCATCGTCTTCGAAAATGCGTCCCTTGGGCCGGTAGTGATCTATATCATCGTCCGTACCCGGATTGACACACTCCGTATACCAGCACTTCTGGCCGTAAATTCGCTCAAAATGCTCTCGGAATGCGACCCACTTCTGCCGGTGCGCACTTATGAGCTTCTTGCGACGTTCGGAATCCCCCTCATTCAAAATCTCCGCGCGCGCCTGCTCCGCGGCCTTGATCACCGCGGCGGCCTGCTCGTCGCCAACGATCAGTTGAAGGTTGATGTAGCGCATCAGTTGCTGTCGACCGCCTTAGTTGCGAGTTCTGCAACGATGTCGGCGGCGAGCTTCTCACGGTCCTTCAGTTGTTCGGGTGTGAGTTCTACCGCCCCCCGCCATTCCGGCCGCTCGTGCTCAGTCCACTTCTGCAAAAACAGCTCAAAGAGTTTATTTTGTGATGATCGCCAGAACCCCAAGCTGTCCAACCGCTCGGTAACCTCACGCAGTTCTTCACGCTCATTCTCCGTTAGCGGCCCTTCCTTCATGGAGAGACTGCGTTGCGTATCGAGATCGCGCTGGGTTGGCAAATCAAGCCCCCCTGATCGGAGGCGAAATAGATCACTCGACAAAATGGCCTCAATGCCCATTCCCCGCGGATCCTGCGCGGGCGGCTTGGCGCTAACCCGTCCCGCCTTGTCCCGAAGAAATATCTGAACCTCGTTTCGCCGCAGTCGCGAAAACACCAAAGGATCGTGTGACGTCATGATGATGTGACACGTGTCTCCACGCTGTTTCAGCTGGATGAAACGATCGAGGAATTCGAGATACTGTGTGCTCCAAGCGGGGTTAAGGTGGGTGTCCGGTTCATCCAAGAGAAAGAGAGCTTCGTCTTCCGCGGTGAATTTCAACAGTCCCAGTACAAGAAGAAGTTGCTGTTCACCTTCGCTCAAGTCTCGATACGTGACGGCACCGCCTCCGACTTCGTCGGTCATCCGAACACGAGTACGTACCTCGGCAAGTACTTTCGAAATGTAGGTGCTCTCAAGCGCCGTGAAGAATGCATACTGCGTGCCATACGAGTGGTATACTTTGGCCAACGCATCCGATCCGGGCAGAAACAGATAAAGTGACTCGACCAGTGGGTCTTTGGTTAGATCGATCGGAATGCGCCGATCCATGCGCATCGGCAGGAGCGATGCAGCGTAGAGGCGGTCAAGAAAGTCTCGGACTTCACCGTCGGCCTTCCAGAAGCGGGGATCGCCACCCTTCTTGCCCGTGGTCGACCAGGGGGGCTTCTTGAGAGCAAAGAGGACACTGTCCAGACCATCTATCTGAAGATGATCTCGTAGAAACTGGCGGTCGTCTTCGCCAGCGCCATTTTCCGAGTTCATGAAGAAGGCAAGCAACGCAAACTGGCCATGGAGTGTCTGAGCGTAGAAGAGGCGTCGAAGCGCATTGGAGTCCAAGGGCGTCGCACCGCGGCTGGCCTGTGGCTTAATGATCTGTCGATAGTAGCGCCGTCGGTGCTCCTCGTAGAGGCTGGCCAGCCTATCACTTGGACCAGAGTAGTAACCGAAGACGAAAGCCGGCCGAAACAACGGCTTGCCAGCGTTATCCGCCTCCATAAAACGCCGTTTAGCAATGTCGCGGTAGACTTTTGCCGCCGCATCAAGGATCGCGAAGGTAGGAACTCGATCAGCTTCAGCGACCACTCGAATGCCATGTCCACGGCAAGTATATTTGAGTTCATACGCGAATGGCGCTGGTAGATCGAGATCCAGGTTGCGGAAGATTAATGTCAGTGCCTCAATTAGATTGGACTTGCCGGCTCCATTCTCCCCCACCAGCACGGTATAAGGAGAACCCTCGTCAAAATCGACGCTGAAGTCTTTTAGGTTCTTCCACGCGCCGATAGTGACTGCATCAAGACGCATTCCTCAGCTCCACCTGCGCATTCTCCGGCGCATCGTCAGCAGCCTCGATCGTCCTTCCAAGTTCGTTGCGCAATTGTATGTAGAACTGCTCGACATCACTGGCCGAGTCTCGATCATAGTCTGCAGCAACAAACAATTCCGGCATGGAAAGCGGACGGTTTGCTTCCGCGAGCACTTCCGACAAGGTCCGTACGGACTGCGGCTTCTGCCTAACCCGTCGTGGAGACTTGGTCACGACATTCTCCTTTGCCGTCAGTAGGGGACGCGATAGCTCGGGCGGCGGCCCGAGCCGCTCAAGCAACTTCTCCGCTGGCTCATCGCCGTGACGTTGCGGAACGAGCCTTCCAGCAACTGCAGCCGCCGAGAGCTCTCGTTGCATGTCCACAAGGCGCGCCAGCGAGGCCTGCACGACCCCACGTTGATCATGCGAAGCATCGAGACGGGCTTTCGCTTCCTCAACTATGCGATCCTGCTCTGCGGACGGTGGCAGGGGAAACTCCAAGCTCGCCAAGCGCGATGCACCAAGATGCTGAATGCCCACGCCACGCGCCGCGCCAGCGAAAATGCCGCTTCCCGCCATATGGCGGAACACGAGAAAAGCATAATCGGGAGAAGACGCTCGAGGGCGGAATCGAATGACCGTGTTCTGGAAGCAGCAACCGGCGATTTCGCCCTGCCATAGCGCGGACCTGCCGACATGGGCCGAGGAGCCAGACGCCTCAGTCATCACAATGTCGCCGACCTGCAGCTCGTACACGCGACGCTCGTCGGCCGTGAAGTCCATCTGCAGAACATCAGTAAGATTGAGGCCATCGGCAGTGATGTTAGCCGCGCGGAGATAAGGTGTTGGATTCTCCCCGCGCTCAAATTTCGGAGCGCGCTGCCGTCCGAGGCGGACTTCTCCCACCTCTCCCACGTAAGAGAAGGCCCATCCAGGAGGCGCCGTGATCTCGAGACTGTCTTGATCGATGTTCGAGAACAGCGAGCGATCCTGATCGGCCTGCACACGGGAAAGAAGCGCCGTCGCGGGTTCAAACGGGCGCCCCTCGCGGACGGATAGCGTTGCCTCGGGCTCGACGAGAGTACCCGTAACTGCCGCTTCGAGGATCAAGCGATCCTGCTCAATTGTGCGCGTCAACGCCGATTCGAGTGCCTCCCTCGCTGCGGCAAGTTCCGTCAGGCGACGTCCTACTTCGTCGACAATGCGTTGTTGCTCGGCCATCGGGGGCAGAGGAAATGGCATCCCGGCTAACCGGCTGGCGCCGAGATGCTGGATACCAACGCCTCGGGCGGCCTCCGCAAATGCTCCGCTTTCAGCCATGTAACGGAAAACGATTAACGCATACTCCGCAAGTACAGCGTGCGGCCGTACCCTGATGATCGTGTTTTGAAAGCAACAAGTGGGGATTTCGCCTTGCCAGATGGCGGCCCGCCCGACTTGGTCGGCACTGCCAGACGCTTCCGCAAGCAGGACGTCGCCGGGTAGAAGGCGGAACGTCTCTCGCTCAGTCGGCGAGAAGTCCATCTCAAGCACGTCACTGAGGTCTAGCCCTGCGGCTGTGATATTCGCAGCCCGGATGTACTTGGTAGCGAACTTGCCGGTAATGCGGTCGGGCGAGCGCTGGCGACCGAGCCGCACGGCGCCCACGCGGGCAACGGTCGTGATCGCCCAGCCATCTGGTACCGCCGCATTCGTCTCCGACACCGCGTCCTATCCATAAATCTCCGGCCGCTCGATCCGAGGTAGGTCCCAAGGCACCAGCTGGTGGTGCCCCGACCCCCGGCCGTCTAGCGGCCGTACATTGCCGCGAGATTAGGACCGAGGCAATGGCTGGAAGCAGTAGGGACCAAGCCCCCTTTTGCCTCGCAGCGCAGTCACTTACCGACCCAGAGCGCGGCGGCCCAACGCCACGCCGTCACGCTCGGCCGGTCAAAAATCGAGGAATCCGATTACACAATGGCCCTTGAGGAACTGGGCTGGCAGGTCCTTGAGGATTTCGACCGCGAGCTTGTCGATGTTATCCCTGACGCGGAGGAACTGCTGTTCGACCTCTCCCGCCTGGGAAAGGAAACGTCGCTTTCAGCTTTGCGGGACGTTATCGCCGCGAAGGTTCATGTGCCGGAAACCATCGAGGCGGTGGTTGACGTGCTGATCTGGACGGGCTGCATCGGTGTCCGCAGACCTCCTCGCACATTCTATATCTCCGGCGTAGGCGTGGGCGTGGTTGGCGCCGTGATGTACCTCATCTGCTGGAACGGCCTGACCATCCGTTGCGAAGAGGACCCCAAGCAATATGGTGGCGGTCTTTGGCTGCGGTGGGAAGCCCACCGCGTCCTGCAGGGCCGTCTGGTGCCGCTTTCGCTTGCGATCGTCTGCGCCGCCATGGGGCTCAGCCAAGTAAACGTCCTCAAAAGGGACAAAGAGATCGTTATCAACCTGCCAGCCGAGGTCCTGTTCGATTTCGACAGGTCGAGCGTGCAACCGAACGCTGCCCGCCTACTTGAGCGCATCGCGGCCGATCTGCGCGAGCACAAGGTTAGAATGCTGCGAGTCGAGGGCCAGCGCTGAATCGCCTCGAAGCTGGAGCGACGGGGCAAAATCAGGACCGGCCTGCGTTCAGGCAACTTCCTTCAAGTGATCCCGCGCCGGCTGCCGTGCCAAGCGGTCATAAAGACCCGGAGCATCGGCGCCGGCCTTTTCCAGCGCCGCTGCGGCTTTGGCCCGCCAGTCCAGGTCACCCGGCTCTCCGAACTGGCGGCGCAGCTCCCGAACCGTGTCCAGCGCCCCATCCGCCCAATCCTTGAAGTCTTTCAGGCTCCAAAACGCGACGCGTCCAAGATGCGGAATTGCGCCTTTTTTGGCCTTCGTCGCTGGAGTGACCAGCACCGACTGGATGTTTGCCGTCGCCGTCCCCGGCACATGTTCGCGCACCCAGTCAGGATGCGACGTTGCCTGCCGCGCCTTGGTCGCGTCGATCGTCGCATTGGATCCTGCGTTCGCATGGTCTTCAAAGACCAGAACTAGATCACCGACCCGCCACCACGGATCAGGAGAAGCATCGTCCTCCTTCTTGCCAGCTTCAAAACCGAGATGTTCTCCAAGAACGACTTGGGCTGTCTCAAAGCAGACGGGGTCTTCCAGCCCTTCCCGTATCTTGCGCTCGCGAGCCGCGAAGCTTCGATTGTGCAAGGTGCCCAGCTTGTGAAGGTATGCCTCCAGCCGCTCGACCTGCTGCATGACAATGCTCTGCTTGCGCTCGGCTGGCGTTGGAGCCTCAGCGCTTCCACGTGCCAGCGAGATCAGCCAGGTGATACCGTTCGACGCCTCTTTTGCCCTCTTGAACTGATCGCGGGCAGACTTTTCCAGCCCCTTCTCTCCGTCGGCGGAGGCAAGGTCTGCCGCGCTTCCCGCAAGGTAGTGCCAGAGGGCACGATATCCGCGCAGTCCCGGATCGTCGAGCTTTCCAAGAACGTCGCGAGCTGCGTCGAAGGCTCTAGTGTAATCACCATCCCAAAGCGCTTTCTGCCACTCGATCTCGTGCGTGACGGCCGCCGCAAGCTGTGTCATGGCAGGGAACTCTGCTTGGTCTGCCCTGTCGCGGGCGTCGAGGATACCCTGGTTGGCCTCTTCCCATTCGTCGTCATGCTCCAAGAAAATTTTGAAGTTTTCCAGAAGCGCGTCGGCCTCGACTTTGGTGGACTGCTCTATCCCGAATTCCAGCTCCGCCTGAAGCTCCGGATGAAAATAGCTGCGGCGCTTCCGATCAGTCAGATACGCAGGCAGATCCTCACCCGTCACCACCACGGCGGAATAGTCATTCAGGCCTCTGGTGCAGCGGCCCACCGCCTGGAGCACCCTGGTCTGGACGCGCTCGTTGAAAAGAAGATTGGCCCCCATACGGTTCATCAGGAACCGCTCCTGCAGATTGGCTGCCCGGGGCAACCCCTCAATGAACAGCAGCCGGCAATCGTCGTCAGGCAAGTCGATGCCGTCGTAACGGTTCGCGACGACCGCAACGGCCGGCGATTTTGAAACGAAGTCGGCCTTGCGGCTCTCTAGATCGTTCCCTGAATAGACAGGATATTTGAGATTCTCCTTGATATCCTTCGTCAGGGCTTCGGCGCCATCGTTGCTCGGGATGAGCACCAGACTGCGTTTTGCTTTGCGCATAAGCGCGCGGCGAAGGTCGGCGACTTCATCCTCCTTCAGCGACTTCTCGGGAAAGATGAAGAACCGCCGGCCGATGCCCTGCCTGTCCCATCCTTCGGGAATCGGAAGTCGCTTGATGCGCGGGCGCCCGGTCAGGCGTTCGAGATCGCCGCCACCGCCCAGCGTCGCCGACATGAAAATGCGCTGCGTTGCATTCGCGAACGGCCCATGGGTCCACGTCGGAGGAATCAGAGGACGGATCAGTACTTCCGACGAAGAAACGTAAAGCTGGCAGGCTCCGAGGTGATCGCCGATCATGCGCCAGGCATAGCGATGATCGCTGTCGTCGCCGATGTTTTCCGCCATCGCCGCATGCAACTCATCGATAATCTTCGCAAGTTGTGCCGTGGGGACCTTGTCCACCCACGTAGCATCGTCAATCGATTCCCACTTCCCGGTCAGGCGCCTATAGTTGGTCGTGTTCAACGCGCCCTTGAGCACGCTGGCCACAGCCTTGAAGAGCACTTTGTCTTCATCCACGAACCGGCTGATACTCAGCGTCCACTGGCTGGCGATATAGTTTTCGGAGGCATGAGCATCGTCCACGATGACGATGTCGGGATCGGCAAAGAAAGGATTGGTATTGAAGAGGCTGTTGTAGGTCGTAACCGCGATGCGGTCGGCGTTGTGATACGCGGCCTTGGCCTCCGGCGTGTAATGCTTGACCTTGCCTGTGAAGCCCTCCACGGCCAGACCGTATTTGGAAGATGCCTCCTCCACGACTTGGTTCACCAGCTGGCGGGTGGGGCACAGATAAACGACCTTCTCCTGCTTTTTCCGTCGCCGCCACTCGGCGAGAAGAAGGCCGACCAACGTCTTGCCGCTTCCCGTCGGTAGCTGCAGAGCGACATCAGGCACATCCAGAGCCTTGGCGACATAGGTCCGCAGCATCTGTCCCTGATGGTCAAACAAACTGGGAAGCTTGCGACGTGGCAAATCGCGGAACAGGCGGTCCGGGCTCTCAGGAACAGTGGTTGGCACGGTCGGCTTCTTAAAGGCCATTGCTGCTCTCGGGTTGAGGTCGGATGCCGCCAAACGCCTTCCGCAGTGGCAAAGCGAACCGAGGAGGAGACAACATACTCACGTAGGTTGTGCATGCAATGGGTTCCGGCATGCAGTGCAATCCCCACTATCCTCCGGGGCGCACGCATGCGCGGCTTAGAATGGCCGACGGGCGAGTAGAGGTCTGAACCGCGCCGGGTTTGTCGGAGGCTCCGACTCCTGAGAAGGTGGAGCGGTTCATATAGGCCTGCCATCGCATGTCTTTGGCCATCCAGCCGGCACGCAATCTCCGCTTCCTTAAAGGTGTCGTATTGTCACCGCCATAGCCTATGGGTCGACCCGTCGTCCCCTCACTCCAAGCAGATTGAGCGGGCTCTCTGATGTGAACGCCGACGGCCGTCAAACTTCACGCCTTTCATTAAAACGAATGTCGCCCATTGTGGTTCAGCGT
The DNA here is from genome assembly GCA_018242505.1 of Pseudomonadota bacterium. Lineage (GTDB taxonomy): Bacteria > Pseudomonadota > Alphaproteobacteria > Reyranellales > Reyranellaceae > Reyranella. The sequence continues at coordinate 10,128 of JAFEBU010000028.1, read as the reverse complement.
AGCGGATTGCGAGAAATCGTAGATTTGGCGGCGTTTGGCGACTCCGGCGTGACAGCGTCCAGGAAGTCAGCCGACGGAACGAAGTACAGCGAGCCGGTCACAGCCTGGCTCACATCGAGCAAACGATCGTAGTTGCCCGGCGGCTGGCCGACGAACATGTTGTCGAGCATCCGCTCTATCCGGCTTGGCGAGCGGGCATAGCCGATAAAGTAGGTGCCGAACTCGCCCTTGCCGATCTCGCCGAACGGCATGTTGTCGTGCAGAATCTGGAGCTGCTTGCCGTTTTGCTCGATATTGGTGAGAACATTGTGCGCGAAGCTCGGCTTGGCCGCTTCGATCAACTCGATGTCGGAGAGCTTCTGGCGTCCGACGATCTTCTCCTCCTGCTCAACCGGAATCGCCTTCCATTTGCCCAGATCGTGGAGATATTTCTGCGTGATCACATAGCTGCCGCCGGCGAAGGCAGGGTCTTCGGGCCCGATCATCGTGGCGTCTAGTCGCGCGCACTCTAAAAATGCCTTTGCGCAGCCACTTCCCCAAGACGGAATGGACACCATGTTTCGAAGGCAAACCGGGGAGGGAAATATGGTTGGCGTTCAATGCAAGTCATGCGGCCATCGTGCTCTGGTGACGCCGCCCGGGCCATTTCAGTTCGACCACGAAATTCAGACGTGGCTCAGTCAACGCACTATCGCCTGTGGCAACTGCGGCGGGACCAAGTACACAGTCATGAGGTTGCAATCGAGTTTGGCCGACGCTTGGCTGAAGGGCGGGGTGCCGTCCTCGGCTGCGGGCCCGTTGATCGAAGACGACGACTGAATGAGAAACGCCGATCAAAAAACATAGATAAATCGCGCGTATTTCGTCTCGATCGACAGCGCCTCTGTTTCACTCCGCTGTAGCACCGGCAACGCCGCGCAAGCCTCCGCCAGGGCTAAGGGGATAGAGGTGATCAACCCACGCGCCGCATGCGGACAATATGTCGAGCGCCATGGCGGGCGGGTGTATGTCGGAAGTTCCGTGAACCAAGTTATTGCGTAGATGAATCAACGGCTCGATTTGGTCGTCCATTGTGGATGCGCCCGGAACCAACGCCGGAAGGATGCCCGCCTTCCTGGCTCTATCGACCAGATTTCGTAGCGTACCGCGCGACAACCCGTTCGGGCTATCCAGTCGCTGCTTTAGCGCCAACTCGAAAGCACCAAAGGCCTGCACCTCCCCCACCACAAGTAGATCGTAGTCAAAGAAGGCGTAGAGCATCGTATTGCGGGCACGATCAAATGCCGCCCGCACCACGGCAGGCGCAGCGTTAGACAGTCCGATAGCCGCAATCTTGCTATGATGATCGGCGAGTGCCAAAGGGCGCACAGCGCCGTCCTCGAAGACAACCAGAGAGGCGAAACGCGGGTCAGGACGGAGAGCGTCGTCGAGAGACTTGAAGGGCATGAGGGCGATCTAGCGTCCGAATGGGTCGAGCGGCTCGGTGTTAGGGACCAGTATCGACGACTTCATCAAGCGAGCTGCATTCGGCGGCACATGGCCGTCTGGCAACGAATAAACGCCCGCACACCCTCGCTGCCCCAACTTCGGGTCCCCTAGATCTTTCCAATCGTACACATCGAGCGCGAAGATGCAGCCCCATTCTCTGTTGCCTTCGTTTTGCGCCCAGACGCATTCATAGGTCAGCTTGTCGGCATTGCAGCGAATCCGGTCAACGTTTTGCTTCGCCCTATTCGTCTTTATGGCGCGAACGAATGCGACATGCTGCGCTTCCCTCAGGGGGACGACACTGAATCCAAGTGTGTCCCTGCGTGCGCGTTGAAAGGGTAGCTCGATGGCCCGCTGGCAGATCTCAGGAAGTGGTTCCCTATAGAGCGCCGCATGAAACCCTCGTACCCAACGCCAGATCGCTCCATGCACGTCGATGTTGGTGATCGCAGCAGTGCGGAAGCCAAGGTGCTGTATTTGAAGCCGAGAGTTCTTCGGGTCCGTGGGGATGGCACCACGACTCAGTCCGATAAGCTGCCCCATCTTCTCATCGGTCGGCGAATGCGCCTCGTTGCAAGCAGCATGCGTTTTCAGGATCAGCGGGACGCGATGCACCTTTGCGAACACGGTCTTTGGTGGAACATGATCGCGGTCGATTTTCTCGTCCGGCAGGAACTCGTTGCCACACAGGTAGCAGAACGAAAGTTGCCGAACGGCTTGGAAATGCTTCGGGTAGTGCAGCGAAATCATGCCGAGCGCCTCAGGCGGCCTTGGTCATTTCCGCCGTGGCCCCGCGAACCTGGCACTCGCAGTAGAACATCAAAAGGTCCTCGTCGCTCCACTTCGCGAACTCTTCGGGCGTTCTGAAGCCAGCGAGACGCTCAAGCAGCACCTGTCGAGGCACGCCGAGCTGGTGCTCGTAGAAGACCTTGAACAGCTCATACGGGTCCTTGCCCACCTTGCGCCCAACGTGCTGCAGCTTCCCGAAGTAGGCCTCCTTGTTGCCTCGATAGTCGTGAAGCTCATCGGGCCCCATGGGCTCTTTGACGTGAAGGAAGCTCCCCTCGGGCGTCCGCAGCGTGAGGTAGGCGGCGCTCTCGACCTCGAGAACAACCGCGCCCACTACGGTGCCGACCATCTCCTGCCCCTCAAGAGGGCCGTTGAAGCGATACGTCTCTCCAATCAGCGGCCGGTTCTTTTTGCCGAACGTCTCCGACGGTAGCGAGCCGTCGAAGGTAGTCGGCAGCAGCGCCTCGTGTTTGAAGGCCTCGGCAACGTCGTGGCCATCGCGATGCCGCCGTTCACGCCGGTACCGCATGTTGTGTGGTTCGCCGAGCAACGTCTTGCCGAAGTCACACCCCACGCCATAGGGCAGCATCGATCCAGTCGGGTGCCGGTTAAGCTCGCGGTGATAACCAAGGTTCGTCACGAAGACGTAGGCACTTTCGCCCGCCTTGAGTTCCTTCCGTTCGTACTGTTCCAACCGAGCAACAACCGGCTTCAGCCAAGGCGGCGCGGCAGGATCACCACCCAATCCTTCTGCCGTGTTCAGGTCAATGAAGATCAACCGCGCATCCGCCGCAGGCTTCTCAAACGCCCCGTTGAGATGCTGGATCAATTTCCGCAGCGGCTTGCCTTCCGAGCCACCATCGAGTGGCCCCTTCCCCAGCATGCCGTTGATGGAGCGCATCTTCGCCTCAACCCAGTATTTCTTGCCGCCCTTCGAGGTCGCGGAGAACTCGCAGTGCTTCGTTGCACCATCGGTTTCGTCCTCCAGCTTAAGCTCGAACCCGGCGCGAATCAGCATGCGTGCCACCGCGATCTCGTAGAATGCGCCCTGGAAGTTCCCCCGATCCTTCAATCGCCGGATCAGCCGCTCCTGTAGCTCGGCATTGTGGTCCAAGAGATACAGGCCGTAGGCGAGGCCAGTGAAGCACATCACGGCGCCTGACATCTCAGCCGACACGAGTCCGCCGCCCTTAGCCTGATTTGCTTTTCGATAGGCGCCATACGCCGCAAATAGCTGCATCAGCGGATGGCGATCAGCGAGCGGCTTGGCCTGCTCCGCCGCACCCCACTCATGACCGAGCTTCAGCTTGATGTAGTGGTCCAGAAAGTCGGGAAACGTCTTCCAGTTCTTGCCCCAGTGAAGGGTCGAGCCAACGGCCACCAAGCGATGGTCGTTGAACATGGTCGAGACAATTGGACGACCGAGGCCCTGTTGGGCTTCCCTGATCTTCTCTTCGGCGTTGTGCCGGTCGAGCATTCGGCCAAGCTCAGCAGACCGCGCAAAAGCAGCGCCAGCCGCATGAATGCCGCCACAGCATTTCTTGTATTTTTTACCACTGCCACAAATGCACGGCTGGTTACGCCCGACCTTCATTTCTTCTTCGAACCTCTCTTGCGACCCTCCCAAACCGCAGTGCGATGTGTATCATCGCAGATTACACCATACAAAACTGGAACATCTGGGGATAACTTCTGGGATCGTACGCGCTAACATTGACCGCATGGCGAGATGCACCGCACCAGTAGAGGGCCATCGCTCGGCGAGCACGGCAGCGAACTGCCCTGCATGTCGTGGCGGTTGAGGCCGTTCCAGAGGATACAGCAGCTATAGTAGCTACGGGTCTTACTCGCGCCCGTCCTACAGTACGCTCTACTCCTTGTCGGAGAGCAGGGTGGCGGTGGCGGGTCCGGCGGCACCACAAGGCCGAGATGGTCACGAGCAGGTTCGTCCGTGGCTTACACACCTGCTGAGGTGCGGACGCTCGCTCCTTACCGCGAGGCTGTCGAGAAGCGACCGCCTCAGCCTGACCGACTTGACGTCTTTCTCTGCCATGCATGGGACGACCGGGCGGGAGCTGCCACGGAACTGTACGATCTGCTCAAACTGCGCAGTGTCTCGGTTTGGTTCAGCGAGAAGGATGTTGCCCTCGGGACGCCGCTGATGCGCGAGATTGACAGAGGCCTGGCGAAATCGCGGGTCGGGATCGTGCTGGGAACACCTGCGCTCTTGCTCCGTCTCCAAGCGCAGAGCATCGCTGATAAAGAGCTATCGACCCTCCTGCAACGAGACCAGCTCGTTCCCCATCGTCCACAACACGACGTACGAAGAACTCCGCGACGTCAGCCCCATGCTCGCTTCGCGGAGCGGCTGAGTACGGCAGGAAATACAATGGCGCAGGTCGCGGATAAGCTCGCGGAGCTTGTTGCCGTCTAAGCAGCGTCCTCCCGTTTGCGCCTTCGATGTTTACCTCGCCAGCAGACCGAGATCGTTGCCAGGGGGAACAGCCCTAGTTGATGTGCTCTGGTCTGCTGGTCTTAGTCCCACTGGAAAGCCGAAGGCTCCCCACGCGGCTGGCTAGCTTTGCGCCCTCAATGCGCGTGGAAGAGCCCACGCTTTCGATGGTCGTCACCTTGCGGAGGGCGTCGAGGCAGTCTGGCGAGAACGTTTTAAGAGCCTCCCACCTCCCTTTTGGGCCTCTTCTTGATCGACCGTCCCGGCCACCGCGCGACGACTTTACCCATGGTTGTAACGGCAGACAATTCATCTCTGCGCTCAGAGGCAATGAATTTAAGGAATCTCGCCGCGGTGGCGGCTATTGAGAAGATCCGGTCGCTTCTGCTTCGTCGGAAGCGGGTCACGCGCAGCGCCTGCCGGCCAGTCCGCTGGCTATTGTGTACTTGGTGAGAACCACCCTCCTCCAAGGGCCTTGTAGAGACCGACGAGCGCCAGCAACCGCGAGAGCTTGACCTGCTCAAGCTGGTCCTGGGCGGCATACAGAGTGCGCTGCGTGTCGAGCACGGTGAGCATGTCCTCCGCGCCGGCGTGATATTGAGCGTTTGCCAGAACGAACGCCTGACGGGATTCGGCGACCGCCACTTCTTGTGCCGCCTGTTGGCGGGCGAAGCTTGCCACCGCCTGCACGGCCTTCTGCACATCCGCGAAGGCAGCGAGGACTGCCGCCCGATAGATGGCCACCAGCTCTTCCTGTCGTGCCTTGGCATAGTCGAGCTGGCCGGCCAGCGCGCCGTTGTCGAAAATCGGCTGAGTCAGTCCAGCTGCGAGTGCGTACAGGAAGCTCGTGCCGCCCGTCACCGTAGACAGCGCGGCACTCTGCACGCCTGCGGTGCCCGTCAGGCTGATCCTCGGGAACATCGCGGCGCGTGCAGCCGCGACGTTGGCCTTGGCCGCCGCGAGCTGCGCCTCAGCGGCGGCGATGTCGGGCCGCCGTTCCAGCAGTTCGGACGGTAGGCCAGGCTCGACCGGTACCCGCCCTTGGAGGATTCGGCATGAGCGCGCTGACCGGGCGCCTGTTTGCGTGCCTTGAGGAACGCCCGGTCCGTGGCCATGAAACGGGCGAGCATGGGCCCGACCAGCTTGGCCGGATCAGCAGCTGGCTGCCCGGTCTCGCGGCCCAACGCCTCCGCATAGGCCAGCAGATCGCGATGCACGGCGGCCGTCACCTCGACGGTCATCTTAACCGGCCGATCGTCGGCCAGCGGCCCGAGCTTCAGTTTGGCCATGATCGGAGTCCTTATTGATAGGGAGCCAGCACGAGATCCCGGTTGACGATCACGCGCACCGGGAAACCCGGCCGGATGGTGAGCGTGGGCTGGACGTTGAGATTGCGGCCCACGATCTGTTGACCGGTCTGGCTGATGCTATTGGAGGCGCCCAGGCGGATCGCCTCCGCCAGATTGTTCTCGTTGTCGCCGACACCGACTTGGGCACCGACGCTCAGAATGGTCGACAGGAGCGCCGCCTTGAACAACAGGCCCCAATGGTGATCGACATCATCTTCTGCTCCCGAATAGCCTTGCGGGTCAGACCCAGGCTGGCGTTCCAGCACAATGGACTGCCCATTAGGCAGCAGGAGACGGGTCCAGACGAACTGCACCCGGCTCTGGGCGAAGGCGATCTGACTGTCATATTGGCCGACAAGCCGGGTGCCTTGCGGGATTAAAAGATATCGGCCGGTCGGGCTGTCATACGCGTTCTCGGTGACCTGGGCGGTGATCTGCCCGGGAAGGTCAGAGCGGATACCGGTCAGCAACGCCGCAGAGATCACGGACCCGGCCTGAATAACGTAAGGCGACGCGGGCTTTTCCAAGCGATCGGGACTGACGGTGCGCCGATCGGCCGGGCCGTTGAGGAAAGCGAGCTTGCGATCCTGCATGTTCTGCACGGCCGTGGGATCGACGGATCCGGGCAAGCCCGGCGCCGGCGATGATGTGCTTCCCAAGCTCGAGGAGGCCACCAACGGTATCTCGGTTGGCCGCGTCGCCGTGCCGGCGAACAGCTTGCTGATGCGGGCCGCTTCCTGTTCCTGGGCGCGGCGCTGCTGCGCCGGATCAGGCCCCGCCGCTGGGGGACTTTGATTCTGCGCGTGGAGGATGGGCCGCCCCAAGTCGCCGGGCAGCGGCGGCCCGAGCTTCGGCACTTGCGTGTAATCGCTGGGCAAGGCGGTCAGGCCATCGGGCGTCGTGCGATGGCCGATGTTGTAGAGCTCCGATGGCAAGACACTGCCGCGCCAGCCATGGAGCGCGTAGATCAGCGCACCGCTTACGGCGATGCCCGCGATCAGTGTTCCGCCCAGGAGAACCCTCCGCGAGATCCGGGTAACGGTTGGTCCTCCGCCACGCAGCCGCAGGCTCGGCGTGAGTTCCGGTCCAGGCGTGCCGGGATCGGTCATGAGCGCGGCCTTCCGTCAGTACGGGAGATGCGCACCCGCTGCTCGGCATTCTTGTCTCCCATGCGCAGCTCGGCGGCCGCGAACAGCCGGTCGACAATCATGTGGTTGCCGCGGACGCGGTAATTGACCAGCTCCCCTGCGCCGCTTGGCCCGACGACGAACAAGGGCGGCATCTCGCCCTGCACGCGCGCGACATCATTGGCCTGGTTCACACGGGCGGTCGGATCGGCAAGCTCAGGGGCTGCAGAGCCGCCCGCCACCGGCTTCAACTGACCCGGCAGAGGCAAAGGTTTCGGCAGCTCGACGATCTGGATGGGCTTCGGTGGGTCGGTCGCCAGCACCGCGGGCGCGGCATCGTCGTAGGCGATCTGCGGCGGTTTTTCACCGGCGGCACACCCTGTCAGAAGGGCTGTAGAGGCCAGCAGGCTCGCCAGAAGCGCCTTGCGGCCGGGATGGACAGAAAAGGGCTTCATTGCTGCATCTCCTTCGACCAGTTGATGGCGGTGACATAGATGCCGAGAGGATTCTTGCGCAGCCGCTCGGCATCGCGCGGTGGTTGGATCACGATCGAGAGGATGGCCGTCCAGCGTTCGGTGCCGGCGAGGCTACCGTCCTGATAGCGCCGCTCGACCCAGGCGACGCGGAAGCTGTCGGGCGACGCCCGGATCACGCTCGAGATGTCGACGGCGACCTGGATCTTGCCGACCTTGGCAAAGGGATCATTGGCGCGAGCATCGGTCGTGAGGGCCAACGCGCCCTGGTCAGTGGTGAAGTCGTAGGCGCGCAGCCAGTTCTGGCGGACGATCACGGGGTCGTTGGGGATCGACCGGACGGCTTCGATGAAGCGGGCCAGGTCGCGGGCGATCTCCGGATCGGTCGGTTGGTAGGCCGCGACGGCCGGCCCGACGGCCTGGGCGTCGCCGATCTTGTCGATCTGCACCACCCAGGGAACGACGCTGCCGCGGGCGGATTGCCAGACCAATCCGCCGGCGAGGCCGGCCGAGAGCGCCAGGCAGCCGAAGGCCATCAGCCGCCAATTGCGGGCCTGCACGCGCGCCGAGCCAATGCGGTCATCCCAGACCTGGCCGGCGCGCTGGTACGGTGTCTCCGGTTCGGGTGCTTTGCCGTAGTGGACGGCAGGACGACGAAACAGCGTCATCGACGATCCTCCTCATTGAGCCGGACGGCGCTAGAGGCACCGCCGTGATCACCCGCGCGCACCGCGTGGGCGGCCGTGGCCATGCCGTGGCCGACCGTGCGATGGCGCTGCAGCCGCTGCGCCCAGGCGGGCGGGCTGGAATAGGCTGGCATCGGGTTGGGTATCTCGACCGGGGCCCGGCCACTGGTCACGGTGAAGGCGTCGCGCCCGCCGGCCTGATGGCTCGCCTCCAATGCGGCCGCCCGACGCGCGATTGCCCGACGTAAAGGGGAGATCGCGGCGGCTCCGGCGGCCTCTGCCACACCGGCAGCACCAGCGGCAACGGCCCCCGCACCGGTCTTGCCGGAGGTGACAGACGCCAGGCCGTACGCGTTCTGGGTGGCGCCGGCCAAGTAAGCGCCGCCGCGTGCCGTTGCCCCGAGTGCACTTGCCCCTGCGCCGACAGCGGCAATGCCGGCCCGCGCGCCCATGTATCCCGCGGCGGCCACGCCGGCGGTGGCGAGTCCGGTCCCGACGGCCGCTCCTGCGCCCAGCTGCGGCGCGCCGGAGATCAGGCCGTTGGCAATGCCGGGTCCGAAGATTCCCAGGCCCAGGAGCGAAAGCGCAGCAAGCACGATCGAGAGCGTCTGCTCGATGGTCGGCTGGTTGTTGCCGAAGCCAGTGGTGAATTCCCCGAACAAACCGCTGCCGATACCGACGATGACGGCAAGCACGAGAACCTTCACGCCCGACGCCACTACGTTGCCCAGCACCTTCTCCGCGAGAAAGGCGGTCTTGTTGAAGAGCGCGAAGGGAATCAGCACGAATCCCGCCAAGGTCGTCAGCTTGAACTCAAGGATGGCGACGAAGAGCTGCACGGCGAGGATGAAGAAGGCGATCAGCACCAACAGCCAGGACACCATCAGCACGACGATCTGCACGAAGTTGGCGAAGAAGCTGCTGAAACCCATCAGCTGGCCGGCCGCCGTGAGCAGCGGTTGCCCGGCATCGAGGCCGACTTGCGCCAGCCGGCCGGGCTGCAGGAACTGTCCGGCCGACAGGCTCGAGCCGCCCGCCTTCAGGCCGAGACCGGCGAAGCTGTCGAACAGGATGTGGGCGAGATGATTGAAGTTGCCGATGACGAAGGCGAAGAAGCCGATATAGAGGGTCTTCCTCACCAACCGATGCATCACGTCCTCATCGGCGCCCCAGGCCCAGAACAGCGCGGCCAGGGTGATGTCGATACCGACCAGGACAGAGGTGAGATAGCCAACCTCGCCGTGGATCAGGCCGAAGCCGGAATCGATGTAAGTGGTGAAGGTGTTGAGGAACCGGTCGATGACGCCGACATTGCCCATGGGTCCGGTGAGCGCGCCTGTGGGGCCGGTCGCCGCCTTCTCGATCGTCCTCCCTGGGTTGTTCCTGATCGGGTTGGCCACGTGGCTCGATCACCGACGCTGACCTCTCAGCCGCCAGAACCTCGCGGGCACGCGGATTACGTCCCGGTCCTGGCTTGGCTTAAGACATGACCAATCCCTCTGTCCTTCGCCCTCAATTCCCGGAGATTCCGCTCCCGCGCGGAGAAGCATTTCAGCTTCCCGGTCGTTCGCGCCCGGAACGGCCGGCGTGGTGGAAGTTCTTCGGGCCGGCCTTCATCGTTTCCATCGGCTATTTCGATCCGGGCAACTGGGCGACAAACCTGAAGGCCGGAAGCCAGTTCGGCTACACGCTGCTCTGGGTGCTCACCCTGAGCTGCCTCATCGGGGCGGTTGTCCAGAACCTCTGTTCCAAGCTCGGCATCGC
>JAFEBU010000027.1 GCA_018242505.1 Pseudomonadota bacterium | reverse complement strand
TACGCGGCGATCCGCCGGGACGGCGGCACCCAGAAGATGCTCGACCAGATGCAGACCCGGGCCGAGCTCTACGAGACGATCGGCTATCACCAGTACGAGGCGCTCGACGCCTCGATCGTCGCCACAATCGTACCTAAGGGCATGCCGCAGCGTTAAAGGCCGAACGCCGTCGAACAGGAGAAATGATCATGTCCGTCAATGTGAGCACGCTGGGATTCCCACGCATCGGACCTCGTCGCGAGCTGAAGAAGGCACTGGAAAGCTATTGGGCCGGCAAGATCAGCGCGGCTGCCTTGCTCAAAGATGCAGCTGGTCTACGTGCCGCCGCCTGGGCCCGGCAGAAATCGACCGGCGTCACCCACATCCCGAGCAATGATTTCTCACTGTACGACCATGTGCTCGACACCAGCGTCATGGTCGGCGCGATTCCGTCTGTTTATGGCTGGCAAGGTGGCGCGGTCTCCCTTGACACCTACTTCGCCATGGCGCGCGGCAAGCAGGGCAATGCCCATGACGCGGCTTGCGGCCACGGTCACTCCCACGGCGAGGCCGGCGGTGGCCTACCTGCACTCGAAATGACCAAGTGGTTCGATACCAACTACCACTACATGGTGCCGGAATTCTCGCAGGACCAGCACTTCAGCCTTGCCTCCACCAAGCCGGTCGACGAGTTCCTGGAAGCCAAGAGTCTGGGGTTCCATACGCGCCCGGTTATTCTCGGACCCGTCACCTATCTGCTGCTCGGCAAAGCCAAGGGAGCGGCTTTCGATCCGCTGTCCCTGCTCCCAAGCCTGCTGGCCGTCTACAGCGAGCTGCTGGGCAAGCTCGCGGCCGCCGGCGCCGACTGGGTGCAGATCGACGAGCCAGCGCTTGTGCTCGATCTCGACGATCGCGCCCACGCGGCGTTCGTCACGGCCTACACCGCCCTCAGCCGGATGACCGGCCTCAAGCTGATGCTCACAACCTATTTCGGCGCGCTCGGCGCCAACCTGGCAACGGCGGCCAAGTTGCCCGTTGCAGGGCTGCATATCGACCTCGTACGTGCGCCCGAACAGCTCGACGCAGTGACGGCGGCGCTGCCGAAGGATCGCGTCCTGTCCCTGGGTGTGATCGACGGCCGCAACGTCTGGCGCGCAGATTTGCCGACACTGCTCGATCGTCTGGAGAAGGTCGTCGCCCAACGCGGCGCGGACCGCATCGTGCTCGCCCCTTCGTGCTCGTTGCTCCACGTGCCGGTCGATCTTGAACAAGAGGATGCGCTCGACGCCGATGTGAAGAGCTGGCTCGCCTTTGCTGTCCAGAAGGTTGAAGAACTGGCGACCCTGGGGCGAGCGCTGAATGAGGGCCGCGGCGCAGTGAAGGATACCCTCGCCGCTTCGGCACACGCTGCCGCATCGCGCAAGACCTCGCCCAAGATCCACAACACCGACGTGGCGCGCCGCATGGCGGCGGTGACCGCGGCGATGACGCGCCGCCGTTCGGCGTTCGACAAGCGGCGTGCGCTGCAGCGGGCCGAGCTATCGCTACCGGCGTTCCCGACCACGACCATCGGTTCGTTCCCGCAGACCGAGAACGTGCGCAAGGCGCGTGCCGCCAATGCCAGGGGCGCAATGAGCAACGCCGACTACGAGGCCTATCTCCGCACGGAGACAGAAGCCGCCGTGCGCTGGCAGGAGGAGATCGGCATCGACGTCCTCGTCCATGGCGAATTCGAGCGGAACGACATGGTGCAGTATTTCGGCGAGCAGCTCTCCGGCTATGCCTTCACCAAGCACGGCTGGGTACAGAGCTACGGCTCCCGCTACGTCCGTCCCCCGATTATTTTTGGCGACGTGGCACGTCCCCGCCCCATGACGGTCGCCTGGTCGAGTTACGCCCAGTCCCTCACCAAGAAGCCGATGAAGGGCATGCTGACCGGTCCGGTGACGATGCTGCAGTGGTCGTTCGTGCGCGACGATATTCCGCGCAGCCAGACCTGCCGGCAGATCGCGCTCGCCCTTCGCGACGAAGTCGTCGACCTGGAGAAGGCAGGCATACGGATCATCCAGATCGACGAGCCTGCGATCCGCGAAGGCCTGCCCCTGCGCAAGGCAGACTGGAAAACCTATCTCGACTGGGCGGTCGAGTGCTTCCGCCTCTCCGCGTCGGGCGTGGAAGACAAGACGCAGATCCACACCCACATGTGTTACTCGGAGTTCAACGACATCATCGACTCGATCGGAGCGATGGATGCCGACGTGATTTCGATCGAAACGGCACGCTCCAAGATGGAACTGCTTGAGGCCTTCACGGCCTACCGCTATCCCAATGAGATCGGCCCAGGCGTCTACGACATCCATTCGCCGCGCCTGCCGGCAACGGAAGACATGGCCGAGCTGTTGACGAGGGCGCGCGAGCACCTCTCGCCGGACCAGATCTGGGTCAATCCAGATTGCGGCCTCAAGACCCGCAAATGGGAAGAGGTCCGGCCTGCTCTCGCCAACATGGTGTCGGCTGCCCGGCGGGCGCGCGCCACGGCCAAGTGACCAATGATACCGGTGTTCAGGAAGGCATGGTCGACCATGCCTTCCTGAAGGGTATCGAGGTCATGGCCTGCCACGGCGTCCATGAGGCCGAGCAGCATACGCCGCAGCGCTTCATCGTCGACGTCTACTGGTGGCTCGATCTCGAGAAGTACGCCCGTGCCGACGACTACGCAAAAGCGGTTTGCTACGAAGAAGTCTTTCGTACGGCCGTCGGCATCCTGTCCGGGCCGCCCGTTCGTCTCATCGAGAAATTGTCGATTTCGATCATCGATGCGCTGCTGGAACGCTTTGGCGCCATCCGGATGGTGAAGGTGAGCGTTCGCAAGCCCGATGCGCCATTACCCGGCCCCTTTGCCGATGTCGGTGTTTCGATGATCCGTCGCCGTCCCGACGACTGACCTGACGATCTATTCAGCCCAAGGCTTGCAGCCTGCTGCTAAACAGCCGGCTATCGCGGCTTCGAGACAGTTCGGGCAAAGGCATCCCTCTCCCCCTATGGGCATAACCGGCGGCAAACGCATGCACCAGCATTCACCATGCGGGTCGCATGCAAACTCGGCGCCGCAGCGACGGCAACGAGCCCTCTGGTCATCAGCAATCATGCCAAGTCCCTGAAGAGAGATGGATGAATATCCTGGCTACTCGGCAATTTAAGCCGATGGCCGTCAGCTGCCTTGCCCTCTGACATCAGTCACATAGGACTTGCGCCAGAATAGCAGGTTCAGAGTCCCCCAACATGCGGGGAGTAATGAGTTCAGACGTGGCTTTTGGGCAGCGGATCCCTCTTTCGATGCGCCTTCTGCCATGGATTGCGCGCCACTGTTTTTGAAAGTCCGGTTCGCCGCCATGCCCGCGGCGGCCCACTGGCGGGAGAAGGAGATGTGCGCGCCGCCGACCAGACGAAGTCTCGACGCACGTTGGGCTGGCCGCGGCTTCCCCCTGATCTGGTCGCGACCGATATCGTCCGGGTCGAGGTTCGCAATAGCGATCTCGACCCCTCGATCGATCCGCATGCTTTTTGAAAGCGCGCCTCGCCGAGGCAGGCCTTCCAAATGCACTGGCATTCATGACGTTCTCACGACATTCGCTGTCGTCAACTTTGTCCCCGGCGCACCGATTACTGCGCGCCATGTCGTAGTTCCCGGCTTTTTCAACAGCCTGCTAGGCTGCGCCGCCAGCCGCTTCGAGCGATTTTGCGTTCGCCCTGGAGTCGGCAGGCTCCGGGCCGAACAATGCCGTCAGTTCCGGACAGCCGACCCTAGCGGATCATCGATCCGCAGGAAGCGCGCGGCGCATGTAGCTCAGCCAGTTGCCGCCGATGAGTCCGGCTACCTCGGCTTCGCTGAAACCACGCTCGAAAAGACCAGCCGTGATGTGTGGCCACTTGCACCAGTCGTCGAACTCCGGCAGCCCGACACCGATTGCGGGGAGTTCCTCCGGCTTGAAGCCGGCACGAATGAATGCCTGCCGCGTGGCTTCAGCCAACTCGGGCGGCAGGTCGGGTGTCACGGCGCCCCAGTCGGTCGCGACGCCGACGCGGTGCAATCCGACGATGCGTGCGGCATGTTCCAGATGCCGCAACAAGTCGTCGAGCGTGGCGGTGCCTTGTTTGCGAAGGAAGGCGGGCACGGCCACCACACCAAAATAGCCGTCGCGGTCGCGCAGGGCTTCCAGCACATCGTCAGGCTTGGCACGCGGATGCGGATTGAGTGCCGCGCAGGCAGAATGCGTCACAGCCGCTTGAATTCTCGATGATGCAATCACCTCGCGGGTCGTGCGGTACCCGCAATGGGAGACATCCAGGATGATCCCGAGCGCATCGGCCTGTGCGACCAGCTTGCAGCCGAGCCTGCTCAAACCGGCGTCTGCTGGTTCGCTACAGCCATCGCCAAGCAGATTGCGCTGGTTGTAGGTGACCTGGAGAACTCGCAATCCCGCCTGATGGAGCGTCTGCAGTCGGCCGAAAGCCGGATCGACCCAGCCGGCATCCTGCGTTCCCATCAGGACGCCAAGCACGCCGTCGCGCGCGGCCTGCTCCAGCTCGTCGGCGGTCCGACAAATCCGCAGAATGCGGGCGTGCCGCTCGGCGTGGGCATACCAACCGACATCCCGCACGATCGCATCCCAGCCGCAGGGATCGACCTCGATGCCGCCCAGTGTCGTCTGGATCGCCTTGACCCCCGACCGGCGCCAGACGTCGAAATAGGTAGCGCGAGCATCCGGATCCTCGACCAGCTCGTCGAGACGATCGTTCATCATCGCCCGCAAAACGGTCCCCAGGCCTGCCTGCCGCTCGAGCTCCCGCCTCATCACGCTTTCGTGCCGGGGCGTCATGACGAAGGGAGACCCCATGGGCAGGAAATCGAACGTGAAAGCGCGGCGGTGCAGATTGATGGCCTTATCGAGCGATGTCTCCGATATGCGGCTCATGGCGTGCCTCCTGTCGGGCTGACTTGTCGGCCGTCGCAGGCCAGCCACTCTCTCATTGGCGAATGCCGTGTCTCACTTGGCCCGCTTGTGCGCACTTGCCATCGCACCGGGCTTCGGATCGAAGCAGAGCTGGCGCGACACGGCGGCGGCGGCGGCGATCATTGCAGTGACGGAGGGGTCCTTGCCGCTGGCATCGCTGCGATCAGGCCCAGCGATGGCGAGGACAGCCACCAACTCTCCCTGGGAATCGAAGATCGGCGCCGCGGCACCGCGGATGTTCTCGACGAAGTGGCCTTTCAGCCAGCCATGGCCCATCGCACGTACCTTGTCGCGCAAGGCGCCGATCCGCCTCCACACATCGGGCAATGAGAGCTCCCTGGCACCCAGCTCGCGCTCCAACTGTGCCCGGACGTTGTCTTCCGGCAGGTAGGCGAGAAAGACATGGCCGGTCGCCGACGACATCAGCGGGAAGATGGTACCGAGGCTGAGCGAGGTGACGCCGATGCCACCGCCGCGCAGCCATCGCACCACGGTGGCGCCACCGTCACCCCACACCGAGAGCGTGCCACCCTCATGGGTCTTCGCCACCAGTTCCTTCAGCGCAATCGTCGCCAAGTCGACAGCCTCGACACGCGCCAGCGCGGCGAGACCGACACGCAGCGACGACGAACCGAGGTCATAGCGGCCGGTGGAGTCGTCCTGCACGACCATGCCGCAACGGACGAGGCTGACCAGGTAACGGCGTGCCTGGCTCGGCGACAAGGCCGCGCCGCGCGCGACTTCCCCGAGGGTCATCGGGCCACCGCCGGCGACCAGCACATCGAGCACGGCGAATCCCGTCTCGACGGACTGGATCCCCTGCAACCTCTCCGGCATCTCGCTGTCTCCAGGCGAGTCATCGTAAGCGGACGAGGAAGTGCCCTGTTTGCGGCCCGACGATTTCTTCGTCCCGCGCATCACCGGGGTCCATTCTTCTCCGTAAAGACGATCAGGTTTCCCAGACCGGCGACGGGATCGACGCAAACCGCATTCGCGTCAACACGATGTGGAACACCGCCTTTGCGCAGGAACGACGTCAACACATGGAGTGCGCTGACCTCAATGCGGTAGCCGAGATAGGCGGCACCCGTCTCGGGAGCCACGACCTCGAAGCCGAGTTGCGCCCGCGCGCCGGCAGGCGTGAAGACCGCGAGTTCGACGCCACCGGAGCCGGTCCTTGCCGCGCCGTCAGTGACAGCCACGGGCTCGCCGAACAGCTTGGCGAACCTGCCGACCACCGATACCGGATCTTCAGCCACGGCGAAGACCGACCGGATCCCCAGCGCACCGTTTGCATGCTCCAGCCATTCCGGCCGCAGGTAGAGGCCGACATTGTGATACTGGCAACAGTTGAAGGTCAGTGCCGTCGGGAACGGCAGGATGACGTCGAATTCAGGAAACACCGACTCGCCCGGCGCGATCACCCATTCGCGTCGGACATGGACCGGAGGTGCAGCGGCGAAGCCCTGATCGCGCATCGCCTTTTGCGCAACGACCGCATCCTCAGCAGCAAGCACCATGGACTTGATGCCTTCGTGGCCCGACAGCGTCTGCGCCATAGCCGGCGGCAGCTTCGTCCGGTCGCTTGCCGCCATCAGCTCAATATAGTTGGCGAAGCCTGGGCCCAATGGCCGCATCGGCACCAGATGGTTCGATATCCCCATCACCTCTATGTGGCTTAGCGGCGACAAGGTGAAGCCCATGCGTCGGAACAGCGACGCAGCCACGTCGAGGTCCTGCACGTAGGTCAAAAGATGGTCGATCGCCTGGATGGTCCTGCCGTTCATGGGTCCCCGCTAAGAATATGCTCGCAGATGTCGTCGACATGGAGGGCCACGCTGTCGATCAGCGGGACCGGTGCATTCCGCAGGGGCAGCAGAAGCGGCAGCTCGGTGCAGGCCAGCACCACTGCTTCGGCCCCCCGTCCGGCGAGCGTGTCGACCGCCCGCCGCAGCAGTGCATCGCCTACGGCGCGGTCATCGTCAGCAGTCAGGATGGACTGGATCAGCCGGTCCATCTCCGCCTGCTCGTTGGCCTCGAGAACCAGCACCTGCCTGCCCATTTTGCCCAGATGGTCGTGCACGAACAGAGAGCTGCAGGTCACGTGCGTTCCCAGGACGCCGATCCTGCGCCAACCTCCTTGGTCCAGCATGCGGGCTGCAGCGGCCAGCACATGTGGCACGGCCGCGCCACTGGCCGCCCGGACAGCCTCGTGCCAGCGATGCGCGGTCACCGCCGTCAGGGCGATCACCTTGCATCCCGATTGCGCCAGTCCGCGCGCGGCATCGGCGAGAATGCCGCCAATGCCGTCCCAGTCGCCCGTCCCGACGCGGTCGAGCAGGTCGGCATAGTCGAGATTCCAGATCTGGCCGGAGAAGCTGTGATGAGGACCGCATGAATGCTCGACGGCGCGGTTGAGCCGTTCGTAGTACAGTGCGGTCGAACGCCAGCTCATGCCGCCGACGAGGCCGAGCCGGAGGCGCTGCCGGCCTCCGGGCTTGGCCACGACCGTCATATCCCGAGCGTCCTGCGGGAGCGTCCGGCCACAATCGCGACATGCTTAGGTTGTGCTGCGGCACTTGCCATCATTGTGAAGAGCACCGCCGCCACCGCCAATCCGAAACGCCTCAACATCGTTCCCCTTCCCGAACCGACGCCAAATCGATCTTGCATACTGTGCAAGTTGATGCAGAGTATGCAAATCAAATCGCGCGCTGAGGGTCAATGAAGGCGATTTTCTTCGAGGAGCACGGCGACCCCTCGGTCCTCCAATATGGCGAGATGCCAAAGCCGGAGCCGCCACCGGGATGGGTTAGGGTGGCGGTGAAGGCCTGCGGCCTGAACTATCTCGACGTGTTCTCCCGTCGCGGCATGGCCGGTATCAAGGTCGAGCTCCCCGGAATCACCGGTGGCGATTGCGCCGGCGTCATCGATGCGCTGGGCGATGGCGTGACCGACTGGCATCCCGGCGAGCGCGTGCTGCCGATCCCGCACCACGTCGACTGGTCAAGCGGGCACTTCGACCTGCTGGGCGAGACGCGCCGCGGTGCAATGGCGGAATACTGCATCGTGCGCGCCAGCCAACTGATGTGCCTGCCCGACAATGTGCCAGACGAGAAAGCCGCCGCCCTGCCCTGCGCCTATGGCACGGCACACCGGATGCTGCATACCCGCGGCCGGATCTCGGCTGGCGAGACGGTGCTGGTGCTCGGCGCGTCGGGCGGCGTCGGCACGGCCTGCGTGCTGCTCGCCAAGCTGGCCGGTTGCAAGGTGATTGCCGCAGCCGGAAGCGCCGCCAAGTGTGCGAGGCTACGCGAGATCGGTGCTGACGAGACCGTCGATTATTCGACCACGGCAATCGACACCTACATCCGCGAGACCACCGGCTCACTGCTACGCGGCGGCGGTGTCGACGTGGTGGTGAATTTCACAGCTGGCGATAGCTGGGCGCCATCGATGCGTTGCGTCAAGCGCTTCGGACGTCTCCTGTGCTGCGGTGGCACCGGGGGCTACAAAGCTATGACGGACATTCCCTATCTCTTCATGTCGGAGATGACGATTGTCGGCTCGACCGGCTGGACGGCGGAGGATCAGCAAGCATGCCTCGACATGCTCGCCCGGGGCCGCCTCGATCCACCGATCGATCGCGTGGTGCCGCTGACCGAGGGGATCGAGGCTGTTCGTGCCCTCGAAGACCGCAAGGTGTTCGGCAAAATCATCGTCAAGCCATGACGGACGCCATGCGTTTCGCCGATGCCGACGACATCGCTGCATTCGCACGCGTGCCGATCGACGAGCGACTGGCCGGACGTGATCTGCTGGCCATGTTGCGCGAGCAGGCCATGCAGGATGGCAATGCACCGGCGCTCCTCCATCTACGGGATGGCGTCGATGTTGCCGCCTCGGCCGCATTCAGCCGGCGTATGCTCCTCGAAGGCGTGCAAGCAATCGTGCAGGCACTGCACCGGCTGGGCGTCAAATCCGGTGACGTGGTCGCCTCGCTCCTGCCCAATGGACCGGGAGCGATCGCGGCATCTCTGGCCGCAATGGCCGTGGGGCGTTTGGCGCCCATCAACCTCTATCTAGAGGACTCGCAGGTCGGAGCGCTGCTGACGACGAGTGGCGCCACTGTCCTGATGGTGCCCCGAGAGGTACCGGAAGCAATCGCCGGTATGCTGGCGGCGCTGCAAACGCGACAGGAAGGCCGAACCATCGAAACCCTCGTGATCGACACTTCGACCCTGGCATCCGCGCAGCAGCCGGCGCCCGAGTTTGCACCGCGTGCGCTATCCGAGCATGTCGCACTGTTCCATACCGGTGGAACCACCGGCTTACCGAAATTCGTGCCGCTGACCGCGCGCAACATCTCGGCCGGCGCAGTGATCTCCGGCTTTGCGTACGGCTATCGGGCGGGGGAACGCGTCCTCTGCGCGATGCCGATGTTCCATGTCGGCGGCCTGTTCGCCTGTTCGCTATTCGCCCTGGCCGCCGGCAGCGAGGTCGTCATCCTCGGGCCGCTGGGATACCGCGGGGAGGGAGTCGTCGCGGCGCTGCCCAACACGATCTCAACGCTCGATCTTTCCGTTGTCGTCGGGCCGCCAACGATCATGGCCCAGCTCGCTGCCCGGCCACCGGAGCGCACGCGGACGCGGCTGCGTCTCTTCATCAACGGCGCGGCGGCGCTGCCGAGCGTGGTCGGCACGCGGCTGAGCGAGGCGACGTGTGTGCCGGTGGTCGAGCCTTGGGGCCTCACGGAAGCCACGCTCGCCGTCACCTGTGGGCCACGCGACGGTCGGCTCCGTCAGGGATCCGTCGGCCTAGCCCTTCCCTATTGCGAGGTCAAAGCGGTGCGGACCGACGCCGACGGCGTCGCGATCGGCGACTGCGCCGCCGACGAGATTGGCGTGCTGACGGTGCGCGGCCCGATGGTATTCGACGGCTATCTCGGCCGCGCTACCGACCAGCAGCCGTTCTTTCCAGAGGGGTGGCTCGACTCTGGCGATCTCGGACGCGTCGATCCGGATGGCTTCATCTGGGTGACGGGACGCGCCAAGGAGTTGATCAAGCGGGGCGGACACGGCATCGATCCGAGTATGATCGAGAATGCACTGAGCGCGCATCCCGCGGTCGCCCTGGCCGCTGCAGTGGGCAAGCCGGACGCCTATGCCGGCGAGCTTCCGGTCGCCTATGTCGAGCTTCGCCCCGGCAGAGCGCCGTCGGCCCAGGAACTGATCGATTTTGCCCAAGCGCGCATTCCGGAGCGGGCTGCAGTTCCCAAGGACGTCATCGTCGTCCCGAAACTGCCGATTACGCCGATCGGCAAGGTCCACAAGCAGACGCTGAAGCTCGACATCACCCGCCGTGTCACCGAACAGCTCGTGCGAGCCTTGATCGGACAGGCTGCGGAGCTCTCAATCTCAGTCGAACCCCATGCCCTGTACGGACTCGAGGTCGAAGTACGGGTGGCGCCTTGTTTCGTCGCCATCGTGCGCGACAAGCTTGCCGAGCTATCGTTTCGATCTCGGGTCGACCCTCTGGAGAAGGACGACCCTCGGATGCGGGCGCCGCATTGACCGTGAAATTCACATGCTAGTTTCCTGGTCGTTCAGCAATGACCATCACGCAAGGTGTGCCGATGGGGTCGGCAGGAGATGCAATCGTTACTTTCGCCACCGCCAGCGTTCGGGGGCCGAGATCAACAGGCTTTTCGTGGCGATGACCGCCAGTCGCCGATCTGATGTGGATTGGGATATGGACAGGCAGGAAGCACAGGGTTGAACGACCGGCCACCAGCCCCGGCTAGCTGTTTTGCCAGAGCCGCGTGGCGTAGGCGTCTGCGACGCCAGCATCGATCTGCTCCGCAAGCTCCTTTCCGCCGCCGACTTTGGGCGCAATGATTTTGCCGAAGGAGATTCGCGCGGGCGACGGCCAGGCGGTTGGATCCCACAGCTTTGCCCGCACGATCGAGCGTGCGCAGTGGAAGTAGCAATGCTCGATATGGACACGGGTCGCCAACAGGGCAGGTTTGCCGAGCGAGCTCAACGACGCCACGAGTTCGGGGTCGTCATGTATCTCGGCAGTCCCTGACACCCGCAGGGTCTCGCCTGTATTCGGCACGAGCGCGATCATGCCGATTTTGCCGGTGGCCAGGATGTTCTGCAGTCCGAAGGCCAGGTTATTGCCAATCCTTTCAGGAATGAGCAGCGTGCGGGGGTTTTCGATCCGGATGAAGCCGGGCTCGTCGCCTTTGGGCGACACTTCCACCATGCCATCCGAACCAACTGTCGCGAGCAGCGCGTACGGACAGCGTTTCAGGAACTCGGTCGCCTGCTCGTCGAGCTCCGGCAGGATCTTGGACCGTGTCGCCGGACGCGGCTCGGGAATGATACGACGCAAGTCCTCCGCCGTCTTTATCTGTCCCATGGCAAGCCTCATTGACGTTGGGGTTCAACTTTCCACCCGCAAGGATGGAGAACGACCTCCTGACCATGCGGGCATTCTTGATGAATAGTGCCTGGAGAGGCTCAATGCATCCACTGGCCGGAGAGAAATCTTGCTGGCATCGAGCCGAGGCCAGCATCCTTTGGAAGACAACATCCTTTGGAAGATACGCAAGGAGCTTCAGTCATCGCGCGAGCGGATTTGTGTTCACGCTCGCCCGTCTCGAGCTGGCGTCTCGGGCCGATGTCCTGGGCTGGCGTCTTGAGCCGATGTCCCGGGCGCGTCTCACACCTCTGCCTCGGGCTGTCGGACAGAGGGGCGAGGCTCGCGCCGTCGTGCCGGACGAGATCCGGCAGAGAGGGACCGCACGACCGGCTGCCCCCCGTCGCGACCGTGCCGCCGGCGGCGGCAGCGGCGGGCAGCGGCGGATCGCCACCCGGTTGGCACGGGTCGCGGAGGAGGAGGCGCGCGGCGCCATCGGACGCCCATCGAATACCCGGCTGGGGCGCGTCGCTAGCCTCTGGCCGCCGTCAGCCACGCGATCTCCGAGCGGGCAAGGTCGATATTGTGCCGCATCCAACTCCGAACCGACGGCTGCCGGCAGGGACAGCGATCCTCGGCGTCCTGCCACAGGGACGTCGCCTCCCGCCAGTGGTCCAGGAGCGCCTGGTGCTGCCGTTCGCGGGCGGCCCCCTCCAGCACGTCCAGCCCCATCACCTTCAGCTTGTATCCAATGTCGGGGAATGTGCCGGACAGGGGCAATGCGTAGAGCAGCTCCGGCAGGACTGCCCGGCCCCTCCCCGTCGGCCCCAGCGTGTCGTCGCGCTCCCGGGACGGTGCGAGCAGGCCGATCCCGCGCAAGCGACCGACCGCTTCCACCACGACGTCGCCGACCGGACGCCAGGAAGGGGCGCCGACATGCGTCAGCGCCCGGACGATCCCAGCGATCGCCAGGGGGGTCATGGCCGTCACCATCAAGACACCGACGCTCACCGCGTCGCTCGGCAACAGGTCCCGTCGATCAACGCCCATCGGAAGGTCCTCCTACTCTCGCGATGCCAGGGCACTTCGCCCCTGCGCATCTCCCGTCGGCAAATTGCTTGCGATCTCCGCCACGGCGGACGCAAAGCCCGACAGGCCGGCGCTGCGCAGCAGCACCAGGCGCTTGCCGTAGCGTTTGCACAGACGCTTGAGGTGCATGCACGCATCGTGGCTCACGCACCCCACGGGGCAGAGCACGGCGTTCACCTGCGACACGAGCCCCGACAGGCGCGTGGTCTGCATCTCGATGCCGCCGTCGTGGTAGAGGAACGTGCCCCCTCTTCTTTCGACATGGGCCCGCAGCCGTGGCGTCACCTCGCGATAGCCGCCGACATAGAGCACGGCCCGACCTGCGAGCAGCTCGTCCCTCTGGCCCCCGTCCCTCTGGCTCCCGCCCCCCTGGCCCCCGTCCGGATCAGGCGGCGCGCCCGGAGAAGCTGCCGGGAGCGGTGGCGCCTGCACCTCGTGGTCGCGTTCCGCCTCCCTCGCCGACAGCCGATGCTCGGCGCTGCGCGCCCTTGCCCGTTCCGCTTCGAGGCACCGTTCCAGGGTCGCGAAGCGGGCGCGCAGGCGATCCATCCGCACATCCTGCTTGCGGTCGCTCCCTGTCGGAGCGGAGCCGCTCCTGGGGAGGGTCGTTGCCGCGGCGAGCCGGGCCTCGAGCTCGCGTATCCGATCGTCGCGCTCCCGGATGGTCGTCTCGGCCCGCACGCGCGTCCGCTCCAGCTTCTGGGCGATCTCGGCATGGGCCGCCTCGAGCTGGCGTATCCGTTTGATGTCATCACGGCTCGACTTGCCCATCAGATGCGACAGCATGTGGATCTCGTTGTAGGCGCGGATGCGCATCGGCCGCGGGGCCGCCTTGAGCGTCATCAGCGCCCAGTACGGTCCCGCCACGTCACCGCTGGTCATGGCCTGACGCCATAACGCCCACACCTCGTCGGGCGGACAGGCTCGCAGGCGGGCGATCTGGGGCGCGTATTTGCGATCGAGCGTCTTGTGGATCAGCTTCGAGACCATCGACCGCCGCGCGGCCTGCGTCACGAAGTAACCGTGGATGTCATGGTCATCGGCATCCGGAGCGATCGTCGCGTTGGCCTTCCGGATGAGACGATGGAGGTCTTCGAGGCTGAGGCAGGTCCCGATGACCGAACAATGGGTGCCGGCCTCGAGCTCCCAGATCCTGTAGCGCCCCGGCAGGCCGTCTTCCCCGACGCAGGACGGCGCCAGCAGCGCCCGTACAGCGGCGTCGGCCGGCGGAGCCTCCATCGCGGCAGGTCCGGTCCTGCCCAACACTGGAAAAGGGAAGTCATCCATGGATCGGGCGCTCCACGTGCGTGGGCTGGAGGAGAGTCGGCGCCCCCTCGGCGTGAAGCGCACTGCCCCTCTGCTCCAGCGACTACTTGAGATTAATTATCAATTGCATTATGTCAACCACCCTGTCAATGAAGGGCCTGTCGGACCGATCCGACTGCCCACCGCGGAGGTCGCCCTTGAGACCGTGCAGACTCCAAACCGTCCGCTCCGTGCATCACTGGACCGACGAGTTGTTCAGCTTCCGGACCACCCGCGATAGGGGTTTCCGCTTCGCCAGCGGCCAATTCACGATGATCGGCCTCAGGATCGAAGGACGGCCGGTACTGCGGGCCTATTCGATCGCCAGCGCCCATTACGACGAAGAGCTGGAGTTTTTCTCCATCAAGGTGCCTGACGGCGAGCTCACCTCACGGCTGAAGAACCTGACGCCTGGAGATGAGATCTTGGTGGGAGCGAAGGCGACCGGCACCTTGTTGCTCGACAGCCTGATGCCTGGACGGAACCTCTACCTGCTTGGTACTGGCACGGGCCTTGCCCCATTCCTCTCGCTTGTGCGCGACTCCGAGGTCTATGAGAGATTTGAAAGGGTGGTGCTGGTCCATGGTTGCCGCCATGTGCGTGACCTCGCCTACCGTTCCAAACTCGCCGACGAGTTGCCGGCCGACGAGATCCTGGGCGATCTCGTGCGAGACAAGCTGATCTACTATCCGACCGTAACCCGTGAGCCGTTCAGGTATCGCGGGCGCATTTCGCACCTGCTGGAGAACGGCACCTTGGCACGCGATGTCGGCCTGCCGCCGATCGATCGCGAGACTGATCGCTTCATGCTGTGCGGCAGCATGCAGATGCTGGCAGACCTGCGCAGAATCCTCGAACAGGCAGGCCTGAACGAAGGCAGTACCACACGGCCGGCAGAGTTCGTGGTCGAGAAGGCCTTCGTCGAATAGTTGCGGCAACGCGAGCCACTTGTTGGAGGATGGCTACATGCTGACGGGACGAGCGCCAAGAGCAGCCCCGGACATTGGGAGATCCGGGTACAGCGAACACCTGCTCGTTTGGTCGTGGCGTCGCATTGTCGAAGGGCGGATCCGCTGTCCGGTAATGGCCCACGAATTTGCCGACGCCTGTGGCCAGGACGGACCGAGAGCCTTCCTCGCCCTCTGCACCTTCTTGAGAGCATTGGGTGCGGCCAGTCGCCGACAATTGACTCTCTGTGCGTCCAATCCATTCGACATCACCGCCGACGAACGCCAGATCCTGACCTTGCTCGCAGCAGCCCAGGCCGACGATCACGTCCTTTTCCAAGCTCACCTCCGATGGTTGGCCCGCCCGCAGCAGCGCCAAGAGTTGCAGGTTACGGCTCAAGCGCTTGCCGCCCTCTTCAAGGCCAACAACCTTCCCCTCGCCTTGCCGCCGCTGGGTCCTCCCGGCGGCCGCGAACGGCCGCACGCGGTTACGCCGGTCGATCCAAGATGAGTGTCTTGCAGGATCCGCAACTGGAGCAACGCCTGGCAGCCCTTCATGCCAAGAGCGACAGGCAGCTCGAGACGCTGAAGCAATACCGTGCTGAACGCACCGAGCACCCGAACACCTCCGAGAGTGACGAGGCTGCTCGAACCAAAAGCTTCCTCAGCGACAAGCTGGTTGCGCTTGATCGTGACAAGGCAGAGTTCTGCTATCAGCTTCTGCGTGTGACTGGCGCCCGGCGCGCGGTCGAGATCGGCACGTCGTATGGCGTTTCGACCCTCTATCTCGCTGCTGCTTTGCGCGACAACATACGTGCCGCAGGCGGCAGCGCGCTGGTCATCGGCACGGAGTACGAGTCCGAAAAGGCGACCGCCGCGCGCAATGAGTTTGCCAAGGCCGGTTTGAGCGGCTTCATCCAGCTGCTCGAAGGTGATCTGAGGGAGACCCTCAAGACCCTCGAAGGACCAATCGATTTCATGCTGGTCGACATCTGGACTCCGATGGCGCGTCCAGCCCTCGAACTGGTGGCGCCATGCCTTCGGCACGGCGCCATCGTGGTGTGCGACAATACGGAATCCTATCGAAGCGCCTATGCGGATTATTTCGCGTTCATCAACGATCCGGCCAACGGCTTCCGCACCATGACGCTGCCGTTCCGCGGTGGGCTTGAGCTGTCGGTACATGACCCGAAGGCGTGAGCCATGCCGGTAACGGCAAACTTCGATTGTTGAGCCCATCGTCTCCCGTGCTTGTCCGAATTCAGGCCAAGGAGTCGTCCACAACGAGGCGCCCCTATCGCCTGTTCGACGTGACGCTGCTGCGCCGACTCACGCATGAGCTGAGCCGCCTTTCGGGATGATCTCTGCGCGCTGACGGGGAAGGTTGTGCATGACCAGCCTTCCAGGCCTCGCTGGCCGCAGGGCGCTGTCGCGGTCGGGGCGAGCCGCATGCAGGGCCATCCCCTCCCCGCCATGCTCCACGGGGGTTCTCGATTATCGAAGGAACGAGGCAGTGTGACCAATGAGCCCGAGACGGTAGCGAAGCTATCCGCCCGCCACCCGCCAAGGCCAGCAGGAGCCTACAGCCGAACGGCGGCGAGGCCCGGTTGGTTTAGGCCCGAGGCATGGCCGCCACAGATCAAATGGTCAGGAAACGTTGACGTCGTTTCCTGACCATTTGATCTGTCGTCCATCAGCCCGAGCCAACCAGGTTCGGAAAGACCGTGTCGTTGCTCAACTTTCTCTTCCGGCACCCGGTGACCGGCGACCTCATGCAGGGTACGACGTCGACGCCTGCAAAACCCGATCACCATATTGTCCAGAATTGCCCTGCATGTGGGCGCATTCATATCGTCAACCCGCTGACGGAAAGAGGCCTGGCGAGTCGGGCGGCAATCGACGCGAGTGCTCTCCGATACGGAAGAGGGATGGGTCGTTCGAGAACGGCCGTCCCTCCGCTGCCGCCAGCCGCGGTCGAGCACTACTTCGTCGGCGTCGAGCCCGTTGATCAGCCGGCAACCTTTCGATCGGCGTTGCATTGTCTCTGCACAGGAGGGTGACATGCGACGAACTCTGATCGGGCTGGGCCTTGCAATCGCTTGGACCGCACCGGCCTTGGCCGACCGGCCGCTCACGGACGACGAACGGACGAAACTTGTCGATGCCCTCAAAGCGCAGGGCTGCACCGGCGGCAAGATGGAGTTCGATGACGGCAGGTTCGAGGTCGATGATGCGAAGTGTGCGGACGGCAAGACGTACGACTTCCACTTCGATAAGTCGTTCGCGGTCACCAAGAAAGAGCTGGATTGACAAGGCACGCCACCAGCAGCAGCCAGCATTCACGGCAACGGCTTCCGACCGCTGCGTCCACTCCCGGCAAGCCGCACAGCGCGTGGGCCTCGGCCGGCCAAACGGGAATTAGTCACGCCACGGGTGATGTCGGATCTCCTGTTCGGCACACCGAGCACGCCTGGAGCTGGTGGAGACCGGCCGCCGACTCGCCGCCCCTTCTTGCCACGTTGAAGTAAAAAAACACGACGTGATGTGCTATGTCTTGGCTTAGCCATGATCCGGACATTCTCTGGGTGCCCAGCCACAAGCCGGGACCCGCTGTTGACGATCCGCGCTCCCGTTGGGTTAATTGCAGCGATCGACGCTTGGGCTGCAAAAGAGGACCTGGCTGGGAGCGGAGCGGTTCGGCAGTTGGTCGAGGCCGACCTAAAAAGAGACGAGGGACGTGGCTGAGATCCCCACCAGACCGGGACCGAATGAGGAGGTCACCATTGACCTCCCATCGTCACTTCTCGCGACACTCGATCAATGGGCCGCCCAGGCCGGTATTTCCAGAACCCAGGCGATCCGCCAACTCCTCGAATCGGCGCTACAGCGCTTCAAGGCCTACGCGCCGATCAAGGACCCGGAGTAGACCTACGGATCGTCGCATCCAGCACTCGGATGGTATGAGGACCAAAGCGGATCAGCATACCCGCCGTCACTCGTGACATAGAATGCCACAGGTCCAGTTCGTGCCGCCGAATCTCACGTGGTCCCCGGAAGCGATCAGAAGAACGACCATCCGTGGCTGCCAGCCACCGCCCCGAGAATCGTCACGACGCTGAGCACCAACAATACCCAGTGCACCCGATGCAGCCGTGCGAAGACGCGCTCTGGCTGCGCATGCGCCCAAGCGTCGATCCGTCGATGAAGAATGAATGGCTCGGCAATGAACAGGATGAACGCGAACAGCAGCCAGACGCAGACCATCGCGTGCATCCACCAGAATTGCGCCGAGAGGAATCGATCCCACAGATCGAGGCGATCCGTCATATAGATCCCGGTCAGCCCGACGACGACGATTGCCGTCCGAGCCTGCCAGACGAAGCGGCGTTCAAAGGCCTGGAATGCCTTCAGTCTGTCGCTCCCCAACAAGCCACGCCGCACCGCTGGCAGCATGACGGTTGTGGCCATCGAAACGCCGCCGATCCAGATCACGACGGCGAGGATATGAAGTGCACGGGCGACAATGATATCCATCATGGGTCATCCGAATGAGAGCCAAAGCTTCATTACTTTACCCTCCTGATCCTCATGAGGATTTGCGCTGGAGCAAACTGAGCTGCATCTTGAGCTCGTAGAGTGACTTTGTCTTTGGTGGCTTCTTCCCCCGAGTCTTGCCCCACCCTGATGCCAGGCGCTGCGCGCCAGGCAGCCGGCAGTGGTCCTGAGGAGCGCCAATTTCGTGCTCGACCTCAAGCTCTCGGGTGACCTCGTCTCGCTCGAGCCGACGGAGCGAGGGAAGAGCGTGAAACAATTGCAAGAGCGACCCCGGGCCGGTATCGCCTGGACGCACGACTCAAAACCCCTGTCCAGCACCCTGCTGGACGCGCCGATTGGGCTATATGTCGGGGCTGAGAACCAATTTGGTTTCTCTGTAGCCAAACTCGGACTTCATGCTTTCGACCACCATTTCCCTGCTTGCACGCTGAGACGGCTTAAAGCAGGTCACCGATCGGCCTTTTTCCTGAGCAGCGACCAGGGCGTCGCTCCAGGGCTTTTCATCGTCCATCGGCCCTTCGATGGAGAAGGTTTTCTTGTCGTGATCCACGAGTACCAACAAAAACGACTGCATCCCTTATCCTCTGCCCTTTCGCGACAGCTGACCGCAAGTCATGGTCGCGCCAGCGTGAATGAAGCGCTCTTTCGGACTCCGAAGCTTAGTGGCTGCGGCTGCCTTCTCGCCAGCCATAGTACGGGAAATGGCATTGGAAACGCGACCGCCAACCGCATGACATCTACGTTGTGGGCGTGGCGGGACGTAACCGATGTGCGGGAATACCCAAGCATTCCGGCAATCGCTACTTCGCTGAAGCCAAGCGAGTTTGCCGTCGTCGCAAAGCGGTGCCGCAAGGCGGCGCCTTTCAGCTTCGCCTGCTTGGCGATGCGCTCCCAGGCTCCCGACCTGACGCCGGGGCATGTCTATCAGAAGCGCACACGAGGCGATCAAGCGGGCTTCCCGGCTGACCATCGTTACTGGGAATCGATCGTGCCCACGCGCCGTTATGAAGACGGCCCCAATGTACAGATGACTTCGCGCTCGATCGAGCTGACGCCGATCTCGCTCGGCTGGAAGGACGCGCGCCACCGTCGCGGCCGCCCACGCCTCGCCGGAATGGATGGCGGAAACGCGATCCTCGAGCGCTTCGCCGAACTCTCACGGCCGTTCGGCACCGAGCTTTGCAGTGAACTCCGGGCGGTCAGGCTGGCTTAGCCAACGGCAGACCCGCGCCGAGCAGCGGCTGCCGCAACTTCGGAATGGCAGTGCAGCCTCACCGGCAGCAACGAAAATTTGCTCGGTCGAGTCGAGGGCTTCCCATCGTCAGGCAGTCGGTACCGCCACCCATCAGTCCGCCCGGATCGCATACGCAAAGGTCATGTGCTTTCAGCCGACATGACCTCGCCGAACAGATCCCATGTCTCGCCCTTGAACCTCTCGAGCTGCACGGACTGGATCGGATAGAAGTCGGTCGAGCTGGTGCTGACCGTGATGCTTGGGAGCAGGCACGGCACCCGGAACTTCTGGAAACTCGCGGCTTGCTTCATCAGATTGGCGCGGGTGAGCGTATCGCCACATCTCTTCAGCGCCTCGCGCATCAGGGTCGATACGCCATAGGCATAGACGTAGTTGGCGTCCGCTTGATTGGCACCCGACATGTACTTGTTCATCCAATCCCGCCACACCTTCATCTCGGCATCGTCAGCCCAGCGCTTGTCGGTAGGATCTTTCAAATAGGCTGCGGTAATGATGCCTTGGGCATTCTCGAAACCCGCGGGCTTCAACACCGAGGCGACCGACGCCGAGACATTGGTCATGTACTGAGCCGGCTTCCAGCCGATATCGGCCGCCTTGCGGATCGCCTGCGCCGCGAACTTGGGCGTGCCCACGTTGAAGAACACGTTGGCTCCGGTATCCTTGAGCTGGATGATCTGGGATTCGACCGTCGGATCGGTCACTTCGTACGTGGCGATCTTGGCGATCCTGGCGGTCTCGCCACCCAACCCCTTCTTGAAGCCGTCGACATAGTCCTTACCGAAGTCGTCGTTCTGTATCAGGATGGCGATCTTCGCATCCTTGGTATTGGCCAGGATGTGCTTGGCGTAGATCTGCCCTTCGGTGTTGTAGTCGGGTTGATAGCCCATGGTCCAAGGGAAGTGCTGCGGGTCGCCCCACTTCGAGGCGCCGGTCGCGACGAAGAGCTGAGGGACCTTCTTGGCATTCAGATATTTGTGGACTGCCGTGTTGGTCGGCGTGCCGAGTATGTTGAAGGTGGAGAACACCTTCTCCTGCTCGACGAGCTGACGGACCGCTTCCACGGTCTTCGCGGGATTGAGGCCGTCGTCGAGGGTAATGAACGTGACCTTCCGGCCGTTGATGCCGCCCTGGTCGTTGACCATCTTCCAGTAGCCTTCGATCCCCTTGCCGATGACGCCGTAAGCCGACGCGGGGCCGCTGTAGGGGCAGCAATGACCGATCTTGATCTCGTTATCGGTAACCCCCGCGTCGTATTTCTTTTGGCCGAATGCAATGCTCGTCCTCGACACGATGGCCGCCGATACGCCGCCGATGAACAGACGTCTGTTTGTCTTCACTGCCTTCGCCCTCCCGGATGTCCGCAAGGAGATTAACGTCCCTCCCCCGAGCACGTACGAACTGAAAGCCCCATGGCATTGCCCTGCGAAAGGGTTTGGTCGGCGCGTTGTTCCTGGCCGGCCACGATACCGGGGACGCTTCAGGGTCGGCGCGAGTTCCCTTCGTTACCTGTTCGGTCTGCCCGTCCAACGCGGCGGAAGGAACCTGGTATTGAGGAAATAGGGGCCGACATTGTCGGTTACCCGAAATGAACGGACCATGGGCAGATCGTATTGACTGCGGAAGTAGATCTCCGATCGCAAGGCGATTCCAAGATCATCGCCGCCCACATGGCCCGGCAGCGTATGGAAGGGGCATTTGAACGTCCCCGATCTGCCTGGCTCGAGGGTCGAGGTGTTC
Source organism: Pseudomonadota bacterium (assembly GCA_018242505.1). GTDB lineage: Bacteria > Pseudomonadota > Alphaproteobacteria > Reyranellales > Reyranellaceae > Reyranella. The sequence continues at coordinate 188,651 of JAFEBU010000027.1, read as the reverse complement.
CCGTCGGGAAACTGCAGATCGGTCGCTGCGACCGACGGCATTTCCGGTGCTCCCCCATGCGCGAGGACACAGCGGATTTGCATGTTCGACAGCGCAAACCAGGGACTCGTATTCTCGACCCGGAATGTCACATCGAACGGTGAGCCCGACTCGACTCCTTCGGACGTATAGCCTGGAACGGGACGCAGGGACCAAACCCCAAACGCAGCCCCGCCGATTGCAACAATGACGGCCAGCGCCAGTCCTACCCACAGGAAGGATCGCGCGCTGTCTCTGGCCAGTTCGATCAGCCCTTGCTGGAGGGTCGGCGGCGGCTCGGCGAAACGAGGGCGCGCGCGCGAGCGCGACCTCTGGTCTGTTCGCGAGCGTCCTTTGCTGCTTCTTCTCGACTTTTGCCTGGTCGGCACTGGCGCCGGCTCCTCTCACACCTACGACGTTCACGTAGCACAGTGTGACGGGCGAGGCGCCAGCAACTGCTCGGACCGCATTCCTGAGCGAAGAGGCAGCATTCACTCCTTGGCCTGCTGAGCTTTCGCGCAGCGAGGAGCTACGGCTTGACCTCACCGCCCAGCCAATCGATGGCGGCCTGCACACCGCCCTTGCCATGTGGAATGTCAAGCGCCGCCAACGCGACCTCGATCACGCTCAAGGTGCCCAGGATCATGGGCGCGTTCACGTGGCCCATGTGGGCGATGCGGATGGCCTTGCCGGAAAGGTCGCCGATCCCGTGGCCCAGCGTCACACCGCATTTCTCCCGGCAGTAGGCGCGCAATGCCTCCGGATCGTGCCCGCCATTCATCAACACGGCGGTGACGGTGTCGCTGCGCTCGCCAGGCTCGATGATATTGAAGCCGATCGCTTGCCCCTCGGCCCAGATCCCGACGGCGCGACGCACCGCCTCCGCCAGCAATTGATGGCGCCGGAAGGCGTTCTCAAGACCTTCCTCGAACAACAGGTCGAGTGCCTTGCGCAGGCCGAACAGTAGATGCTCGGGCGGCGTGCCGGCATATTTCTGGTAATGCTGGTCGCCTTCGCGATCCGTCCAATCCCAGTAGGGGGTTCGCAGGCCGGCCTTCTTATGCACCTCGCGGGCGCGATCGCTGGCGGCGACGAAACCCAGGCCCGGCGGAGTCATGAGGCCCTTCTGCGAGCCCGACATAGCGACATCGACGCGCCAGGCATCCATCTCGAAGGGCATGCAGCCGAGCGACGCCACGGTGTCGACCATCAGCAGCGCGTCGTGCTTGGCCGCGCGCACCGCCTCGCCGATGGCGGCGATGTCGTTGACTACACCCGAGGCAGTGTCGATCTGCGCAACCAGCACGGCCTTGATGGTCCCGCCTTTGTCGGCCTTGAGCCGCGCCTCGACTTCGGCCGGCCGCACGGCGCGACGCATATCGCCTTTCAGGATCTCCACCTCGACACCCATGCGCCGGGCGCTTTCGCCCCAGCCGACAGCGAAGCGGCCGCTCTCAAGCACCAGGATCTTGTCGCCCTTGCTGAGGACATTGGTGAGGCTCGCCTCCCAGGCGCCGTGGCCGTTGGCAATGTAGATGTAGGCGCGGCCATCGGTCTTGAACAGCCGAGCCACGTCGCCGAGCAGGCTCTCGGTCAGGGCCAGCAGCGGTCCGGAATAGATGTCGACCGCGGGACGGTGCATCGCGTTGAGCACCTCGTCGGGCACCGTCGTTGGTCCTGGTATGGCTAGAAACTCGCGACCCGCGCGCACGCTCATCTCTTGTCCTCCACGCACCCTGGCGCCCCGACTGCGAGGCGCGCCATCGCGCCGGCGGGGTTGCTCCAGCGGCGACGTTACTACAATCGAGAGCAAGCCTGGATTGCCATCGCCCCGAATTTGATTGATGGCGCCCCTAATCCACACTTTCATCCAGAGCGCATCATCCCATCGGTCGCCATGGCGGGAATGCGCCTCACCCGACGCTCTCTCAGCGCTTTCGGGCCATCTGGCATTCGACGATGGACCTGTATCGAGACGCCGGAGAACGACCTCCATCAGCCGGCACTCCGGGAAATGGCACCGGCAACGCTCGTTTGTTGGCAGGCTTTCAGACCCGACGTGACGCTTCTGCCCGCCTCACCGCCCGGTCTATCGAAGCCAACCCATGGCGGCCGCGCTCCTGGCTCGGCACCGGTGGCGATCCTCTACTCGTTCCTTGTCGAGCACCATGTCGCGGACCTGACCACGGGATCGGCCAGGGGACAAATCCCAATCCGCCGGCTGCCGCCCCCCCAGAAGACAGCAGCCGGCGGTTGGAGCTATTCCAGCCGCAGGATGGAGTCGCGCTTGCGCAGATGCACATCCCGAAGCGGAACAAGCGTCGCCGCACCCCACACAATGGCACAGACGACGAGCAGACTTGCCACGATCGGGTCTCCCCACCGGATGAATCCAACTGCGGCAAAGACGAAAGCGGCGGCGCCGGTGACTTGGTACATTGCACCCTCCACGATCGGTGGCGCCATTTTGAGTACGACCGGTAACGCGGCGATGTTGCAATCTGCGCAATCTCGTTTCGTAGGTTTCACGGCACCAACAAGCGAAGACCGGGTGTTGCTCAGATGCTCCTCAAAAGTCACCCCTTGCGAGATCCGGTCCTTCATCGCCGGAAGCTGACGATACGAAGCGGCGGTTACGCATAAGGCCCTGATCCATTTCGCTTTTGTCGCCTGCCGGTAAGTCGGGCCATGGCTCAGAGGACTATTCCGGAGGCGGCGCGGCCACACAGTTTGGCGAGGCACGAATACGGCCGACCTGCTAAGCTAAACGGCTGCTGCTCACATGTTTGTGACGTTTGAACCGCCTCTTCTTCGTCACCCGGCCATAAGCGGCTCTCAATCGGAGATAAAATGCCGGGGATGGGGGTAAAGAGCTCGTCGAATCGCAGATGTGTGCAAGCGATGTCGACGACTGACCGGTGGCAGGCCGGGGCATGTACGGGCGGGTGCGAAGGGATTTCTGGATGGCGGGTGTGAAGAGATCGTCGAGAATTGCCGCCGTCGTGACGGTCGTGGCGGTGCTGGCCGGCAGTTATTTCCTGATAGAAGAGATGGGACGGGAAAAGGCGCGCGCAGCGGCATCGCCCGTGTCAGGCCCGATCGTGCCGGTCACCGTGACCGTTGCCGAGAAGCAGGATGTCCCCATTATCGTGCGCGGCATCGGGACGGTCCAAGCCTACAAGACGGTCCAGGTGAAGAGTCGTGTCGACGGCCAGATCGTCAAGATCACCTTCAAGGAAGGCCAGGACGTGAAGACCGGGGATCCGCTGTTCCAGATCGATCCGAGACCCTACCAGGCCCTGCTCGAACAGGCCCAGGCCGCCAAGCAGCGCGACGAGGCCCAGCTTGCCGGCGCCCAGCTCGATCTCGACCGCTATAGCAAGCTGATCGGCTCGGGCTTCCAATCGCGGCAAACCTACGACCAGCAGAAGACAACGGTCGAGGCGTTGAAAGGCTCGATCGCGGCCGACCAGGCCCAGATCGACACGGCGAAGCTCAACCTCGCCTATTCCGACATCCGCGCGCCGATTGACGGTCGGACCGGTCAACGTTTCGTCGATCTCGGCAATCTGATCCAGGCGAGCCAGGGAACCAACCTGGTCACGATCACGCAGATCAAGCCGATCTACGTCAACTTCACCATTCCCCAATATGCGAACCATCGCCTGCGCAAGAACCAGGCGGCGCACCCGCTGAAAGTGCTCGCCTACAGCGCCGACGACACCTTCAAGCTGGCCGAAGGCGAACTGACGCTGGTCGACAACCAGATCGACACATCGAGCGGAACGCTGCGGCTGAAAGCAAGCTTCGCGAACCAGGACGAGCGGCTGTGGCCGGGCGAATTCGTCAATGTGCGCCTGCAATTGTCCGTTCAGAAGGATGCGACGACCGTACCGCGGCGCGCCATCATGCAAGGCCCCAACGGCTATTACGGCTACATCGTGAAGCCCGACATGACCGTGGAACGGCGGGATATCGAGATGGTGTCGCAGCAGGATGGTCTGGCCGTCATCGGCAAGGGCGTCGCTGCGGGCGAGAAGATCGTGCTCGACGGCCAGTACCGTCTCGTCAACGGTTCGCATGTCCGGATCGACCAGCCGACGCCGGACTCCGCACCCGCGCCCGACAAGGCCGGCTGACCCGGCCCATGAACATCTCCGAAACCTACATCAAGCGGCCGATCGCAACGTCGCTGATGATGCTCGGGCTGCTGGTATTCGGCGCCGCGACCTACGACCTGCTACCGGTCTCGGCCCTGCCCAACGTCGATTTCCCGACCATCACCGTCAGCGCCTCGCTGCCGGGTGCAAGCCCGGAGACGATGGCCTCGTCGGTGGCCACCCCGCTCGAGCAGCAGTTCGCGGCAATTCCCGGCCTCGCCTCGATGAACTCGACCAGCGGGCTCGGCAGCACATCGATCACCCTGCAGTTCGATCTCAACCGCAAGATCGACGGCGCCGCGACCGATGTTCAGACCGCGATCAATGCCGCCAGCGGCCTGCTGCCCAAGGACCTGCCCAACCCACCGACCTACCGCAAGGTCAATCCGGCCGACCGCGCCGTCCTGATCTACGCGGTCTATTCCGACGACCTGCCGATATACAAGGTCGACAACTACGCGTTCGTGATCCTGGCGCAGAAGATTTCCGCCGTGGCTGGCGTGTCGCAGGTATTCGTCGCCGGGCAGCAGGACTATGCGGTGCGTATCCAGGCCAATCCGGCCGCGCTCGCCTCGCGCGGCATTTCCCTGGAAGACGTACGCAGCGCGATCGGCAGTGCGACCCTCAACCAGGCCAAGGGCAACCTCGAAAACGAGCACCTCTCGGTCATGCTGGACACCAACGACCAGCTGTTCGACGCGGCCGCCTTCCGCAACATCATCGTCGCCTACAGGAACGGAGCAGCGGTCAAGCTGCAGGACATCGGCGACGTGATCGACGCCACCAAGTCGCCGCGCACCGGCGCCTGGTACAACGGAAAGCGCGCCGAGCTGCTGTTGATCTACCGCCAGCCCGGCGCCAACACGGTCGAGATCGTCAAAAAGGTCAAGGCGATGATGCCCCGGTTGCTCGCCTCGATCCCGCAGACCGTGCATGTCGACCTGATGTCCGACCGCTCGCAGTCGATCCGCGATTCAGTGGAGGACGTCCAGTTCACCCTGCTCGTGACCGTCGCCCTGGTCGTGCTGGTCATCTTCATCTTCCTGCGCCACATGTGGGCGACGATCATCCCCAGCATCACCGTCCCGCTTGCGCTCATCGGCACGTTCGGCGTGATGTATCTCTGCGACTACTCGATCGACAACCTGTCGCTGATGGGCCTCACAATCGCCGTCGGCTTCGTGGTCGACGATGCGATCGTGATGATCGAGAACATTGTCCGCTACATCGAGGAAGGCGAACGCCCGTTCGACGCCGCCATGAAGGGCGCGGGGCAGATCGGCTTCACCATCGTGTCGATTACCTTCTCGCTGATTGCCGTGTTCATTCCGCTCCTGTTCATGGGCGGCATCGTCGGCCGGCTGTTCCGCGAGTTTGCAGTGGTTGTGACGGTCGCGGTCTGCATGTCCGCCTTCGTCTCGCTCACGCTGACGCCGGTGATGTGCTCGCAGTTCCTGAAGCGCGAATCCCATCACAAGCGCGGACGGCTGAACCAGATGTGCGAGAACGCCTTCGAAGCGGTCGTGCGCTTCTACGACCGCGGCCTGCGGTGGGTGTTCCGCCACCAGTTCCTGACGCTCATGTCGACGATCGCGCTGATCTTCGTCACCGGCTACCTCTACATCACGATCCCCAAGGGGTTCTTCCCCGAGCAGGACACCGGCTTCATCTTCGGCCAGGCCGAGGCCCGGCAGGACATCTCCTTCTACGCGATGGCGAACATCCAGAACAAGCTCGCCGCCATCATCAAGGAGGAACCGGGCGTCTCGGGCGTGGTTGGCTTCGTCGGCGCGACCGCCGGCAACTCGGCCGAGAATACGGCGCGCATGTTCATCCAGCTCAAGCCCTTCAGCGAGCGACGCGGACTCTCCGCACAGAAGATCATCCAGAACCTGCGCCCCAAGGTGGCGACGGTGCCGGGCGTGAAGTACTACATGCAGGCCGGACAGGACATCAATGTCGGCGGGCGGCTGGCAAAGACGGAATACCAGTACACCATCACCTCGACCGACTCCGAAGAGCTCAACCATTGGGCGCCAATCATCGAGCAGCACATGGCCAAGATGCCGGAGCTGCAGGATGTGGCATCAGACCAGCAGATCGCCTCGCCGCACATCGCCATCGATATCGACCGCGATACCGCGTCCAGGCTCGGCCTGTCGCTGGCCCAGATCGACCAGACCCTGTACGACGCCTTCGGTCAGCGCCAGGTCGCCACGATCTACACCTCGGCGACCCAATACAAGGTCGTGCTCGAGGTCCAGCCTGAATTCCAGACCGACCCCACCGCCCTGTCCCGCATCTACATTGCAGGCACCGGTGGCGCGCAGGTGCCGCTCAGCACGGTCGCCCGTTTCGTGAACCGGATCGCGCCGCTCACTGTCAGCCACCAGGGCCAGTTCCCGGCCGTCACGCTCTCGTTCAATCTTGCGCCCGGTGTCGCCCTCGGCGATGCGGTCGAGAAGATCAAGAACATGCAGAACGAGCTCAAGACGCCGATCACGCTCGACGGCTCGTTCCAGGGCACGGCCCAGGCCTTCCAGTCATCGCTTGCCTCGACGCCGTTCCTGGTCGCCGCAGCCATCCTCGCCGTCTATATCGTGCTCGGCATGCTCTACGAGAGCTACGTGCATCCGATCACGATCCTGTCGGCACTGCCGTCGGCCGGCGTCGGCGCGCTGCTGGCGCTGATGCTGTTCCACTACGATCTCAGCGTCATCGCCTTGATCGGCATCATCCTGTTGATCGGCATCGTCAAGAAGAACGCCATCATGATGATCGACTTCGCCCTCGAGGCGGAGCGCGAGCAGGGCAAGAGTCCGCTCGAGGCGATCCACGAAGCCTGTCTGCTGCGCTTCCGGCCGATCATGATGACGACCTTCGCCGCGATCGGCGGCGGTCTGCCGATCGCCATCGGACAAGGCGCCGGATCGGAGCTGCGGCGCCCGCTCGGCATTGCCATCGTCGGCGGCCTTCTGGTCTCGCAGTGGCTCACCCTCTACACGACGCCTGTCGTCTATCTCTACTTCGACCGCTTCGCCCACTGGCTGAGCGGCAAGCGCCGTCGGCCTACCGGCGAGATCCCCGCCACCATCCCCGCGATCTCCGAGAGTCCGGCGGATACCGGGTCGCGTGCCGCCGACTGAGCGAGCCGCACATGATCCAAGGTCGATACGAGAAGGAAGAATACCTCGAGCAGGACGAGGAAGAGATCGAGAAGGTCGCGCGCAAAAAGAGCCTCGTAGCGCTGGCCGTCCTGGCCGCCCTGGTCGTTTCCGGAATCTTCCTGTTCGAGAGGCTGCGCGACGTGTCGCGAATTCAGGACTGCCTGATGACTCGCGCGACCAACTGCAACGACATGGTTGAGCCGCCCAAGCCCGCCGGCAGCCTGCGCTGATCCCTCTCGCCCAGAACGCCCCGGACGGCGCCGACCGGGTTGGGCAGCGCCGTCTCGACCGTGACCATGCCCTACGCCTTCCGCGACATGGCGGGGCGGGCAGGCGGCGCAGGCAACGGGCTACAGCGACGTGGTGATTCGCAACTTCAGTTCGGAGCCGTTCCCCGTTCGTCGCCACCGATGGCCAATGCGCCTGGCGATGAACAATGCGCGAAGTCTGGCGGCCCGCGGCGGCTCAAGACCTCAGCGGAAGATACGCTTGACCAAAGATATGGCGGAGTAAGGCAACACCCCGCCGCCGTGAAAGAGGGCGGGTCAGCTCGCCTTGCGGCGGCCACGCCACCAGTCGCCGATCTCGCCAACCAGGCCCTTGCGGAAGGCCATCACGATCACGACGAAGATCGCGCCCTGGATCACCAGGACGAACTCACCGAACGAGGCGAGATAGTTCTGCATGGCGACAATGATAAACGCGCCGAGCACCGGACCGAGGATGGTCCCGAGCCCGCCCACCAGCGCCATCAGCACGACCTCGCCCGACATGCCGGCGCTCACGTCGGTCAGGGTGGCGAACTGGAGCACCATCGCCTTGGTGGCGCCGGCGAGACCGGCAAGCGATGCCGAAAGCACAAAGGCCAGGAGCTTGTAGCGGTCTGCTTCATAGCCGAGCGACAGCGCACGCTGCTCGTTGTCGCGGATCGCCTTCAGTACCTGGCCGAACGGCGAATTGATGAAGCGATTGATGGCGGCGAAACCGAACAGGAAAATCGCCAGCACCACATAGTAGAGCGTGCGATCGTCCGTGATTTGGATCAAGCCGCCCAGCAGCGGCCGCCGTGGAATGCCCTGCAGTCCGTCCTCGCCGCCGGTGAACGGCGCCTGCACACAGATGAAATAGACCATCTGCGCGAAGGCGAGCGTGATCATGGCGAAGTAGATGCCCTGGCGGCGGATCGCCAGCACCCCCGTTGCAAGGCCGAGCAGCGCTGCGGTGCCGACGCCCGCCAGCAGCCCGACCTCGGGCGGAAGGCCTACCGTCTTCACCACGTAACCGAAGAGATAGCCGCCCATGCCGAAGAACATGGCGTGGCCGAAGCTCATCAGTCCGGCATAGCCCAGCAAGAGGTTGAAGGCGCAAGCGAACAGCGCGAAGCAGAGCGCCGTCATCAGGAACACCGGATAGACGAAAAACGGCCCGATCAGCGCCAGTACGATCAGCCCTGCGGCCAGGAGGAAGCGCTGATTGGTCATTTGCTCTGCCCGAACAGTCCCGCCGGCTTCACCATCAGCACGATCGCCATGACGACGAAGATCACGGTGTTGGAGGCCGGGGGATAGACGACCTTGGTGAGGCCCTCGATCAGGCCGAGGCCGAAGCCGGTGACGATGGAGCCCATGATCGAACCCATGCCGCCGATCACGACAACAGCAAAGACCACCAGCACGAGGTTGGAGCCCATCAACGCCGAGACCTGCTGGATCGGCGCGGCCAGCACGCCGGCCAGTGCGGCAAGAGCGACGCCCAGCCCGTAGGTCAGAGTGATGAGGCGCGGCACGTTGATGCCGAAGGCGCGCACCAGAGTGGGATTCTCGGTGGCGGCGCGCAGATAGGCGCCGAGCCGCGTGCGCTCGATGCCGTACCAGGTGGCAAGGCAGATCACCAACGCCGCCACCACGACGAAGCCGCGGTAGGCCGGCATGAACATGAAGCCGAGGTTGTAGCCGCCGGGAATCGGCGCCGGATAGGGCGCGCCCGAGGATCCCCATCTCCACTGGAACAGCCCTTCGATCACCAGCGCCAGACCGAAAGTGAGCAGGAAGCCGTAGAGATGGTCGAGATGATAGATGCGCTTCAGGAGAAGGCGCTCGATCACGATGCCGAACAAGCCGACGATCAGCGGGGCCAGCACCAGCGACGCCCAGAACGGGATCGAAAGATTCGTCAGCATCAGCCAGGCGGCGAAGGCGCCCAGCATATACATCGCGCCGTGCGTGAAGTTGATCACGTTCAGCATGCCGAAGATGACCGCGAGGCCAAGGCTCAACATGGCGTAGAAAGCGCCGTTGATCAGCCCAAGCAAGAGCTGACCGAACAGCGCCGGCAGCGGGATACTGAAGATATCGAGCATCGCGCGGTCAAACTCCGAGATAGGTCTGCAGCTTGTCGATACTTTGCGTGACGTCGGCGGCAGCGATCATGTCGACCACGCGGCCGTCCTCCATCACATAGTGGCGGTCGGCCACCATTGCGGCGAAGCGGAAATTCTGCTCCACCAGCAGAATGGTGAAGCCGCGCTGCTTGAGCTGACGGATGATCTCTCCGATGCGCTGCACGATCACCGGGGCCAGGCCCTCGGTCGGCTCGTCGAGCAGCAGCAGGTTGGCGCCGGTGCGCAGAATACGGCCGATCGCCAGCATCTGCTGCTCGCCGCCGGAAAGCTTCGTGCCCTGGCTGCGGCGACGCTCCTCGAGGTTGGGAAAGAGGCTGTAGATCTCCTTCAAGCCCATGCCACCCGGCTTGACCGGCGGCGGCAGCAGAAGGTTCTCCTCCACGTTGAGGCTCGAGAAGATGCCCCGTTCCTCGGGGCAATAGGCAATGCCGAGCCGGGCGATTGTGTCGGACGAACGATTCACCGTTTCCTGACCGTCGAATTGCACCGAGCCCTTGCGTTTGCCGACAATGCCCATGATCGAGCGCAAGGTCGTCGTCTTGCCGGCGCCATTGCGACCGAGCAGCGTGACCAGTTCGCCGCGCCCGATTTCGAAACCGACACCGTGCAGGATATGCGATTCGCCGTACCAGGCCTCCAGCCGATCGACCTTGAGAAGCGCGTCACGCATGGCCGGTTCCGACATAGGCCTCGACGACCTGCGGATTCTTCGAGACAGCCTCGTACGGTCCTTCCGCCAGCACCTCGCCGCGTGCCAGAACGGTGATCGTGTTGGAAAGATCGGCCACGACCGACATGTTGTGCTCGACCATCAACACGGTACGATTTTGCGCGACGGAGCGAATGAGCGCGGTAATGCGCTGGATGTCCTCGTGACCAAGGCCTGCCATCGGTTCGTCGAGCAGCATCATCTCCGGGTCGAGGGCAAGCGTGGTCGCGATCTCCAGCGCTCGCTTGCGACCGTACGGCAGTTCGACAGCCGGAAGCTCGGCCATGGCTCCGAGTCCTACCGCTTCGACCAGTTCGAGCGCACGCGCATCGAGGCTGTTCAGCACCCGCCCTGAGCGCCAGAAATGGAACGAGTTGCGCAGCTTTCGCTGCAGCGCGACCCGTACGTTCTCCCGCACGGTGAGATGCGGGAACACGGCCGAGATCTGGAATGACCGCACCAATCCCATGCGCGCGATGGTCGCAGGCGAGTTGCCGGTGATTTCCCGCCCGTTGAAGCGGATGCGGCCCGAGGTCGGCGTCAGGAAGTGGGTGAGAAGATTGAAGCAGGTCGTCTTGCCGGCGCCATTGGGGCCGATCAATGCATGGATCGTATGGCGGCGAACGCACAGATTCACGTTCTTTACCGCCACGAAACCCTTGAATTCCTTCGTCAATCCTGTTGCCTCGAGAATTGCTTCTTCTTTGGCCATCCGCTCTCCCTTTGCGGTGTCGCGAATAAATCGAAGCTTTGCCGCGATGTCCAGCGCGAGTGTGTCCCGGGCTTGTTTCCGCACCGGCAACGCCCCTTGGCACAGACAGCGAGGAGACGCTAAACAGAGCCCAATGTGATGCTGCTGCATGTGGGGAGGATGCTTGGCATGAGAGTTTCGAACGTTGTCCGGCTAGGTGCGTTGCTGGCGGCCGGTGTGGGCATGACCGTCGTCGGCATCGCCGCGATCGCCCAGGCCCAGACCCCCGCGCCGCTCAAAATCGGTGTGCTGGCCGGCCTGTCGGGAGTTTATGCCGACGTCGCGCAAGGACAGGTCGAGGCCATGCAACTCGCCGTCGACGACGTGGGCGGCAAGGTGCTGGGTCGCCCGATCGAGATCGTGTCGGCCGACCATCAGAACAAGCCGGACGTTGCGGCGGGCATCGCTCGCCGCTGGTACGACGAGGGCGTCAAGATGATCAGCGGCCTTGACACCTCCTCGGTGGGCTTGGCGGTACGCAAAGTGGCGCAGGAAAAAGGCCAGATCGACCTCAATGTCGGCTCGGCGTCGGCCGATCTCACGGGTCCCGCCTGCTCGGCCACGGGCGCCCACTGGGTCTATGACACCTATGCACTGGCGCACGTAAGCGGCAATGCCATCGTGAAGGACGGTGGCGATACCTGGTTCTTCATCACCGCCGACTATGCCTTCGGCAAGTCAATGGAGGATGAGACCACCAAGATCGTCCAAGCGGCCGGCGGCAAGGTACTGGGCGGCGTCAAGCACCCGCTGAGCACGCAGGACTTCTCCTCGTACATCCTGCAGGCCCAGGCCTCCAAGGCAAAGATCGTCGGTCTCGCCAATGCCGGCATGGATACGGTCAATGCCATCAAACAGGCCGCCGAGTTCGGCCTCGTGAAGGGCGGCCAGCGCATGACGGCCCTGATTGTCTTCGAAAGCGACGTCCAGTCGCTCGGCCTGCCCGTGGCGCAGGGTCTGGTATTGACCACTGCGTTCTACTGGGACCTGAACGACGAGACGCGCGCCTGGACCAAGCGCTTCCGCGCCAAGAAGGACAAGCTGCCGAACCTGACGACGGCCGGCGTCTATAGCGCCACGTTGCACTATCTCAAGGCTATGCAGGCCGCCGGCACCGACGACCCGAAGGCGGTCATGGCGAAGATGCGCGAGATGCCGGTCAACGACATGATGACCAAGAACGGCAAGCTGCGCGAGGACGGCCGGCTGGTCCGCGACATGTACCTGTTCCAGGTGAAGTCGCCGGCGGAATCCAAGGGCAAGGACGACATCTACAAGCTGATCGCCACCGTGCCCGGCGACCAAGCCTATCGTCCGTTGAAGGATGGGCACTGCCCGCTGATCAAGAGCTGAGTCCTGTCGCTCGCGGACCGGAAGACGTCCACCGACGTCTTCCGGTCCATTGCCCGACGGGGGAGGGTCTCGGCCCGGACTTGGCATATTCCAGCACACAGCGTTAAGTTTCGTCGTCTGCGGCGAAGCCGCATCAGGGAGATAAAAGAGCATGAAAATTCCAGTCATTGCCCGGCTTGGGGCCGCTGTTGCGGCGGGCGTGGGACTCACCATCATCGGGCTTGCTGCCATCGCCCAGGCGCAAGCGCCGGCACCGCTCAAAATCGGTGTGATGGAAGGCTTTTCGGGCGTCTACGGCGACCTGACCGCTGGCGAGGTCGAGGCCATGCAGCTTGCCGTCGAGGATGTCGGTGGCAAGGTGCTGGGTCGCCCGATCGAGATCCTGTCGGCCGATCATCAGACCAAGCCCGATGTCGGCGCCGCCATTGCGCGCAAATGGTACGACGTCGACGGCGTGAAGATGATCACGGGTCTCGGTACCTCTTCCGTGGCGCTGGCGGTGCGCAAGATCAGCCAGGAAAAGGGCCTGATCGACATCAACACCGGCGCCGCCTCGGCCGACCTCACGGGACCGGCATGTTCGGCGACCGGCGCCCACTGGGTTTACGACACCTATGCGCTGGCCCATGTGACGGGTGCCGCGATGGTGAAGGCCGGCGGCGACAGTTGGTTCTTCCTCACCGCAGACTATGCCTTCGGCCATGCGCTGGAGCGTGATGTCACGGCGGTCGTGAAAGCTGCGGGCGGCAAGGTGCTGGGCAGCGTCCGCCATCCGCTGAGCACACAGGACTTCTCCTCCTACCTGCTGCAGGCCCAGGCATCGAAGGCAAAGGTGATCGGCCTCGCCAATGCCGGCCAGGACACGATCAACTCGATCAAACAGGCTGGAGAGTTCGGCATCGTCAAGGGCGGCCAGAAGCTGGCTGGCCTTCTGGTCTTCGCCACCGACGTGCAGTCGCTCACCCTTCCCGTGGCGCAGGGTCTGGTGCTGACCGAGTCGTTCTACTGGGACCTGAACGACGAGACGCGCGCCTGGACCAAGCGCTTCCGCGCCAAGAAGGACAAGCTGCCGAGCATGCTGACGGCCGGCGTCTACAGCTCGACCTTGCACTACCTGAAAGCCGTGCAGGCCGCCGGCACCGACGATGCCAAGGCCGTGATGGCGAAGATGCGCGAGATGCCGGTCAACGACATGATGACCAAGAACGGCAAGCTGCGCGAGGATGGCCGGTTGATCCGCGACATGTACCTGTTCCAGGTGAAGTCGCCGGCGGAATCCAAGGGCAAGGACGACATCTACAAGCTGATCGCCACCGTGCCCGGCGACAAGGCCTACCGTCCGCTCAAGGACGGCCATTGCCCGCTCATCAAGGACTGAGCCCTCTACACCTCTTCTGAAAAAGGGCGCCCATCGGGCGCCCTTTCTATTTGCAGCACCGCTTGCGCGTTTCTCCGACCTGCGTACTTGCGAACGGGAAAGGGCCCCTGTCTTATGACGGTACAGCCCCAAATGAGTGGGCTGAGGGAGTAACGCCACGTGACGGTTCAAGATCGCCCGCTGAAGGGCGCCTGGAAAATTACCGGACTCCTGTTCCTCTTCATGCTGATCAACTTCGGCGACAAGGTCGTGGTCGGCCTCGCCAAGGGGCCGATCTCGGAGGAGCTGAATTTGAGCCAGGAGGAATACGGCCTCCTCGCCTCGTCCTTCTTCTTCCTTTTTGCGGCGTCGGCCGTCGTGGTCGGTTTTGTCGCCAACCGGATACGAGCCCGCTGGGTCCTGCTGGTGATGGCCGTCATCTGGTCCCTGGTCCAGTTCCCCATGCTGGCGACCGTGAACCTTGAAGTGCTGATGGCGTGCCGGATCGTCCTCGGCATAGGGGAAGGACCGGCCGCGGCCGTGGCCGTGCATGCGACCTACAAGTGGTTTCCCGACAAGCTGCGCGGCCTACCGACAGCGATCCTCGCCCAAGGTTCCGCGCTCGGCGTCATCGTCACCGTTCCGGTGCTCAACTGGATCATCCTGCGCTACTCCTGGCACTGGGCCTTCGGCGCTCTCGGCATCGCCGGACTGCTATGGGCGGTGGCATGGCTGATCTTCGGTAGAGAAGGGACGCTGGTCGACCGGCCTGCGGATGGTGCCTCTCATGACGCCCGCATCCCGTACCGATACCTGTTGACCTGCCCCAGCATCGTGGCGGCGGCCTGCACGTGCTTTTCGGCTTACTGGGGCCTGTCGCTCGGCCTCACCTGGTTCACCTCCTATCTGCGCGAAGCCTTGGGCTATTCGCAGCAGGAGGCCGGTACCTTCACCATCCTGCCGTGGATCTTCGGCTTCTTCGTCGTGATGATCGGCGGTTTCATTTCCCAGCGCCTGAGTTCGAACGGAGTTTCGAGCCGCATCGCCCGCGGTATTTTCCCCGCCGTCACCCTGATCTTGGGCGGCTGCCTCATGCCGTTCGTAGGCAGCCTGCCGTCGCCGGCGCTCAATCTCGGCCTTCTCATCTTCGGCTCGGCAATCGGCAGCACGGTCTATGTCGTCCTGCCGATGATCGTCAGCGAGCTGACGCCGCATCCCCAGCGAGCGGCGATGCTGGCCACATCAGGCGCGTTCTATACCCTGGCCGGCATCATCGCTCCCTTCGTCATGGGCAAGGCCATCCAGGACGCCGCCACACCGGCCGCGGGATACGAGTTCGGTTATCTGATCATGGGTTGCCTGATGATCGCGGGCGGCCTGATCGGTTTCCTGTTCGTCCGGCCCGAAGCCGACCGCAAGCGGCTCGCCCATTGGGCCGTCCCGCCGGCCGGGATCCAGCCGGCACGGGCATAGCTCTCCTCTCACCGCGCCCGCGGTGAGCCCTGACGCCAGGTACTTGCGGAAGGCATGGTGGATCGCGGCGGCCGGCGGCACGCAAAGGTGATGTCAATCCGTCGCGCGAGTGTCGAGAAAAGAGCGCAACAGCCCCGTGCATTGTGCAGCGTGCGAGAAAGGCAGACCGTGCCGCGCCGGGCCGATGATGTTGAGGCGCGCATCGGGCAGCAGCCGATGCAACTCGGCCACGACCGGCACGGGAATGAACGGACTGCTGTCAGGATGCAACACCAGCGTCGGGCAACGAATCTCCGCGAGCCGCGGCGTAAGGTCGGTGCCGATCAGCACGCCGAGCGCTTTCAGGATCGAGTCGCGCGGCCACTCGGCCTGCTGGGCCTCGAACCACGCTTCCCTTCCTGCATCGAGGGTACCGGGCTGGAAACGATCGGGCATGAAAGCGTGTGACCAACCGGCAGTGCCGCCGTCATCGAGCTGCCCGCGCCACACCTCGACGCGCTGGATCGACGCCCCGAGATGCGCGCCGTTGCTGACCGTGAGCGTCGCCACCCGGTCGGGCCGCATGATGGCCGCGGCAAGCGCCACCGTACCGCCGAGCGATTCGCCCACGACGTGAAAGCGCTCGAATCCCGCCGCGTCTGCCACCGCGAACAGGTCGTCGATCATGCCTTCCAGGGACCATTTGAAATCGGCCGGCGGACGCGAAGAGCGGCCGCACCCGCGCATGTCGAAGGCGACGACGGGATAGCGGTCGATCAGCGCCGGGAACCACCCGCGCCACAACAATGCGCTGCTGCCGATCCCGTGATGGAACAGGATGGGCAAGCCCTTGCCCATCCAAGGCGCGGTGATGTCGATGGCGTCGTAATGCAACGCGCCATCGGCCGTCGGAACGACGGGCATCGCCTGACGGCTACTTCACCGAGGAGAAGGCCGTCGGTGCCAGGAACTGGTTGGAGACGTTGGCCACGATCTGGCCGTCCTTCTCGGTCTCCGCGCGCTTGGTGAGCCATTCCGGATCAGCGGCGAAGGCATTCCACTTCTTCTCGCGGTCGGCGAGCGAATCCCACTGCAGGAAATAGGTCAGCTCCTGGTTCGATTCGCCCACCAGCGTGGTGAAGAATCCCGCCTGCTTGATGCCGTGCTTCTCCCAAAGCTTCAGCGTAATGTTAGCGAAGCGATTGAGCAGTGCCGGCAGCCGCCCGGGCACGCACCGATAGACGCGCATTTCGTAGATCACGTTCTTCTCCTTCTCGAAAATCCTGGAAAAAGCCTGTCAGAAACCGCCGTCGAAGCGCGGCGCGAAGCCGCCGGCTTTGGACTCGATATGGCAAGTGAAGGGTGCCCCGAAATGGCATGGCATCAGCCGCGCGCCAGAGCCGGCGCAATGCTCCAGCGATGCCCTCCGGCTCTTGCGCGCATTGTCCTGGTCCAGGCAGGCGAAGCTGTTCCACTCGGGATGATAGACCTGCAACGCGTGGTGCAGGATGTCGCCGCAGAACAACGCCCTCTCGCCCTTCGATTCGAACTTGATGGCGATCGTACCGGGCGTATGGCCAGGCGCGGGTTCGACCTTCAGCGTCTCGTCGAGAGATGCCGCCCCCGTTACCATCTGTGCGAGGCCGGCCTCAACCACCGGCAGAACAGAGTCGCGGAACGAGCCACCATTTGCCGGTCCCTTCTCGGGATCGCTGTCGAGCTTGCGGTAGAAGTCGTAGTCCTCCTGGCTGAAGACGTATTTGGCGTTCTTGAACGTCGGCACCCAACGACCGTTGTCGAGCCGCGTATTCCAGCCAACATGGTCGACATGCAGGTGCGTGCACATCACCATGTCGATCTCGTCGGGTTTCACGCCTGCCGCCGCCAACCGCTCGAGATACTTGGTTTCCATCATGTGCCACTTGGGCCGGTGGGCCCTGGGCTTGTGATTCCCGACGCAAGTATCGATCAGGATGCGCTTGCCGCCGATCTTGATCAGCCAGCTATGAACGCTGAGCTTCAGGAAGCCCGAGGCTGCGTCGTAGTGGTTGGGTGAGAGCCAGCCCCCGTGCTCGCGCACGACCTCGGCGTTCCAGTCGGGAAAGAATATCCGGGCTTCGAAGTTGGGCTCGTAGCTTTCTTCGATACGGGTGATCGTGGCGCCGCCCAGCTTCAGCTCGACCATGTCCTTCCCCTTTTTTGTTTCGGCGGCGAGCTTAAGGGGAGCGGGGCCGTCAGAACAGGCGAACGCTCATCGATTTTCGATAGCCGAACGCAGCGACCAGCGCGCCACAGGCCGGCGGCTTCTACGATGCGCAATGACCCTTCACAGAGGGCTCGACGGCCGATCAGGCACGGTCGAAACTACGATGGAACTAACATGGCATTGTTGCACTGCGGGATAAACGAACAAGCATGTCTGACAATCTTATCTGGGCGTCCGCCGCCGAGCTTGGCCGGTGCTATTCCAAAAAAATCCTTTCTCCGGTTGAAGTTACACAGCAAATCCTGGAGCGGGCTGACCGCTTGCAGCAGCACCTTAATTTCCTCGTCCTGATCGATCGTGAGGGTGCTCTCGAGGCGGCGCGGGCTTCGGAAGCGCGCTGGATGGCGGGTATGCCCGCCTCGCCGCTGGATGGCGTGCCGACTTCAATCAAGGATACGACCACCGTGAAAGGCTGGCCCACACGATACGGCTCGCATGCAACGGACGAGACACCTGCGGCCGAGGACGCGCCGGTCGTGGCACGGCTGCGCGCTGCCGGCATGCCGATCTTGGGCAAGACGACCACTCCCGAGTTCGGCTGGAAGGCCCTCACCGATTCGCCCTTGCAGGGGACGACTCGCAGCCCCTGGAACCTTGCGCATTCTCCTGGCGGCTCGTCGGGCGGTGCGGCGACAATGACCGCAGCAGGCGTAGCGCCGCTCAATCACGGCAATGATGGCGGCGGCTCGATCCGAATCCCGGCCGCACATGCCGGTCTGGTCGGCCTGAAGCCGTCCTTCGGCCGCATCGCACAATATCCGGCCGATTCGCCATTTGCCGACGTCGTGAGCCAGGGCGTGCTGGCACGCAGCGTCCTCGACAGCGCCCTCGCCCTGAATGCCACGGCCGGACCCGATCCGCGCGACTGGCGCTCCCTGCCGGCCGACCGGCGCGACTACACGATCGGCCTCGACGACGGTGTACGCGGCTGGAAGGTCGGGCTCAGTCTCGATCTGGGTCATGTAAAGCCCGACCCCGAGATTCGCGACCTCGTGGCTGCAGCGGCTCGACGCTTCGAAGCGCTTGGAGCGCATGTCGAAGAGGTCGGACCATTGATCGAGCCGCTGCAGCTCTTCTTTGAGCCGCTCTGGATCGGCAGCTTCGCCACGCGCCTGCGCCAAATTCCGAGCCAGCTCCACGGCAAGCTCGATCCCGGCTTCCGGGCCGCCGCCGAAAAGGGAATGTCGATCACGCTTGCCGACTACGCGAAATCCTACGAAGCAAGATCGAAGCTCGCGCGTGACCTGGCGCTTTGGTACCGGAAATACGACCTGTTGCTCGCCCCGGTCACGCCCACTGCCGCGCCCTCTGTCGATACGCTCTACAATTCCGAGGCCTTCCCGCGCTGGACGAAGGGCGCACCTTATACGCTGCCTTTCAACCTGACCGGCCAGCCGGCCGCCTCTATGCCGGCCGGCCTCACGGCGACCGGTCTGCCGGTCGGCCTGCAGATGGTCGGTGCACCTCGCGCCGATCATCTGGTTCTGCGGGCAATGCGCGCCTACGAAAGCGCCGGCGGCTGGACGTGGCCACAACCCAAGGTGATCGAGACGCTGGCGCGGCTATAATTAGATCGCGGCTATAGTTAGATACTGCCGGCTGCCCTTGAAATATGCCGGCCGTTGCGCGCTGCTTCCCAGAGGCGCCTCCCCCTGAAGCGGTCGCCTCGCCCATTGGCAGCGTGCGCCCGGTTGTATAAGCGGCCGGGCGCACGCCGATGTCAGGCCTCGATCTTCACTCCGGCGGTGGTGATCACGTTGCGCCATTTCTCGACTTCCTCGGCCAGGAATTTGGCGGTATCGGCAGGCGTGGCTCCGACGGGAGCCACGGCCTGTTCGGCCAGGCGCTTGCGGAGCGCCTCGTCCTTCACAGCTTTGGCGACCTCGCCGGCAAGACGGTCGGTCACGTCCTTGGGCGTGCCGGCCGGCGCGAGAAACATCACCCAGCTCGATGATTCGATCAGCGGGCCGCCCGACTCGACAATGGTCGGGATATCGTCGGCACCGGGAACGCGCTCCTTCGACATCATGGCCAGCGCCCGGACCTTGCCGGCACGAACCTGGCTCATGGTGCCGATCGGCACGTCGAGCAGCATCTGAAGATTGCCGGACGCGAGGTCGGCCAGCGCCGGCGCCGTCCCCTTGTAGGGAACGTGAACCATTTGCGTGCCCGTCACCTGCATGATCAATTCGCTGGTGAGATGTGCCGCCGAGCCAACGCCCGAGGAGCCGAACGAGATCTTGCCCGGATTCTTCTTGGCGTAGTCGATCAACTCGCCGACGCTTTTCACCGGCAGATCGTTGGTCACCAGAATCATGATCGGCGCCAGGGCGACCAACGACACCGGGGTGAAGCTTGCGACCGGATCGAACTTCAGCCTGCCGGCATAGAGCGTCTTGTTGGCGGCGTGTGCTGCGATCACCGTCAGAAAGGTGTAGCCGTCCGGAGCTGCATTGGCGACAGCTTCGGCACCGATCAACGAGTTCGCGCCGGGTTTGTTGTCGACCACAAAGGTCTGGCCGACCTTCATCTTCTCGAGCGTCAACCGGGTCACGACGTCGGTCAGTCCGCCTGCGGTATAGGGAACGACCCATCGGATCGGCTTGGTCGGCCAGCCTTGCGTCTGGACCTGCGCTCCAGCAGTGCTTGAAAACGCGGCCGCAGCCATCCCGCCCGCCAGCAGCGCGCGGCGGTTGATCGTGAACATGAGTACCCGCTCCTTTGCCTGCATCAGTCGAGATCGAGGCCGTTCATACCAGCGTTCTTGCGCGCCTTCTTGACGAGCTCGCCCAGCACCTTGCCGGCCTGGTAGGGATCCATGATCTGCTCGACCTCGGGGCCCTTATGCCAGCCCTCGGCAACGGCGAAAATACCGTTGCCGGCCTGGAAAACGCGGCCTGTCACCTCACGGCTTTGCTCGCTCACCAGCCAGGTCGCGACCGGCGCAATCCACTTGGGATCGCGGCGCTTCTTGTCCTCCTCGGTATATTGCCGCAGATCCTCGGTCATGCGCGTGAAGGCCGAGGGCGAGATCGAGTTCACTGTGATGCCGTAGCGGCCGAGCTCGCGTGCGGCGATGATGGTGAAGGAGGCGATACCGGCCTTGGCCGCCCCATAGTTGGTCTGGCCGATATTGCCGTAGATGCCCGACACCGAAGTGGTGGTGATGATGCGGGCATCCACCGGGCCGCCCTTCTGCTTGGCGAGATCGCGCCAGTAGGCAGCCGCATGGCGCGCCGGTGCGAAGGTGCCCTTGAGGTGCACCTTGATCACCGCGTCCCATTCATCCTCGCTCATATTGACCAGCATGCGATCGCGCAGGATGCCGGCGTTCAGCACCACCGCATCGAGCTTGCCGAAGGCCTGGATCGCCTGGTCGATCATATGTTTGGCGCCGTTCCAGTCGGAGACATCGTCGCCGTTGGCGACCGCTTCTCCGCCCTTGGCCTTGATCTCATTCACGACCTGTTGAGCAGGCCCGACATCGTGGCCCTTGCCGGCACGGTCGCCGCCCAGGTCGTTCACGACCACCTTGGCGCCGTGCTCGGCCAGCATCAGGCAATGCTCGCGGCCCACGCCCCGGGCACCGCCGGTCACGATTGCCACCCGACCTTCGCACAATCTCGCCATTGCACCCTCCCGTCTTTTGCGTGCCTGGAATACTTCGTCCTGGGCTAGTCTAGCGGGGGAAAGAGGAGGATCGCCATGGACACGCTGCCGCTCGTCGCACCCGAACAGGTTGGCCTTTCCGCAGCGCGGCTCGCGCGCATCGGCCATTGGATGAAGGACTGGGTCGATAGCGGGCGGCTTCCCGGCATGGTGACCTGCGTGATGCGCCGGGGTGAACTCGCCTTCGCCGAGGCCTACGGCAAGGCCGACGTCGAGCGCAGCAAGCCGGTCCGGCCCGACACGATCTTCCGCATCTACTCCATGACCAAGCCGCTCACCTCGACGGCGATCATGATGTTGTACGAGGAAGGCCGCTTCCAGCTCGACGACCCGATCGCGAAATTCCTGCCGGCGTTCCGGAACATGCGGGTATTTGTCGGCGGCAGTCGCGGCAAGATCGAGTCGGTGCCGGCCGAGCGCGACATCACTTTCCGCGATCTCCTGACCCACACATCGGGCCTCACCTACGGCTTCATGGAGAGCAATCCCGTCGATGCGCTCTACCGCGCCAAGGACGGCGTCGATTTCCAGACGGCAAACACCAGCCTCGCCGAACTTGTCGACAAGCTCGCGACCTTCCCCCTGATCGCCCAGCCCGGCAAGGCGTGGAACTACAGCGTCTCCACCGACGTGCTCGGCCGCCTGGTCGAGGTGATCTCGGGCGAGCCGTTCGAGAAGTATCTCGTCGAGAAGGTCATAAAGCCGCTCGGCATGGTCGACACCGATTTCCATGTGCCTGATGCCAAGCACGAACGCCTTGCCGCCAACTATCAGCCGAGCCCGGACGGCAAGCTCGCCTTGATCGACGATCCGGCCAGGAGCCGCTATCTCAAGCCGCGCAAGGTGAACTCGGGCGGCGGCGGCCTGGTCTCGACGGCGGCCGATTATCTCCGCTTCTGCAAGTTCATGCTGAACAAAGGCGAGCTCGACGGCGCCCGGCTGCTCGGACGCAAGACCGTAGAGCTCATGACCATGAACCATCTCAACGGCGACATGGCCGACATGGGCACGCCGCGCTTTTCCGAGTCGACCTACAACGGTGTCGGCTTCGGGCTCGGCTTCTCGGTCATGATCGACCCGGCCAAGGCGCATATCGTCGGCACGCCCGGCGAGTATGCCTGGGGCGGAGCGGCCTCGACCGCCTTCTGGTGCGATCCCGCCGAGGACATGGCGGTGGTGCTGCTGACCCAGCTCATGCCGTCCTCGACCTACCCGATCCGCCGCGAGCTTCGCGTGCTCACCTATCAGGCGATCGTGGACTAGACAACGCGGAGCAACGCGAATGCGCAACACCGGGCCGATCACCGTCAGGAAGCTGCATCCGCTCTTCGGTGCGGAGATCTCGGGTATCGATATCACTCGCCCCCTCAGCCCGCGCGAGTTTGGCCCGATTCGTGCGGCGTTCGAGGAACATTCCGTGCTCCTCTTTCGCGACCAGCCGATGGATGACGAAAAGCAGATCCAATTCAGCGAGTATTTCGGCCCACTCGAGACGACCGGCAGCGCCAATCCCGCCGCCGGGACCAAGTTTGCGCGGCAATCGAACCTCGACATCCTGACCGGCGAGCCGATCCCGCCCGACGACATGCGGATGATCTACCAGAAGGCCAACTACTTCTGGCACTCGGACTCCTCGTTCAAGCGCATTCCCTCGCTCTGCTCCCTCCTGACCGCGCGCGTTTGCCCGCCAGAGGGCGGCAACACGGAATTCCTGTGCATGCGCGCGGCGTGGGCCGCGCTGCCGCCGGCCCTGCAGGCGACGATCGAGCCGCTGATCGCCGAGCATGCGCTGGAATATTCGCGCAACCGCGTCCAGAAGGGCATCCTCAGCGCCAAGGCGCTGAGCGAGCTGCCACCGGTGAAGCAGCGGCTGTTCCGCGACAATCCGATCAACGGCCGGCGCGCGCTCTATATCGGCGCGCACGCGGGCTTCATCGTCGGCTGGCCGCGCGAGACTGGTGAGGCGCTGCTGGCCGAACTGACGGCGCGCGCCGATCAACCCGAGTTCCGGCTCTCGCATGCCTGGCGCGAGGGCGATGCGATCGTCTGGGACAATCGCGCCGTCCTGCACCGCGCCACCCACTACGACGCGGTGAAGCACAAACGCCTGATGCAACGCACGACCATCGGCGGCGATGCACCGACGGTGATGCAATAGGCGATGCCCTACTCGACATCCGTCGCTCCGCCCGTCACGTCGATCCAAGCTTCTCCTGACGGCCTACCTCCCGGCCGGCCGCGCTTCCTTGCGGTTGCCACCATCACCATCGGCCTTTCGATGGCGGTGCTCAGCAACTCCATGACCAACCTCGCGCTGCCCTATATCGCGCAGGACCTCGATATTTCGGCCGGGACCTCGATCTGGATCGTGAACGCCAGCCAGATCGCGCAGATGGTGTCCCTGTTGCCGCTCGCGGCGCTGGGCGACATCGTCGGCTATCGCCATGTCTATCGCGCCGGCCTGCTGCTCTTCTGCATCGCCTCGGTCGGCTGCACGCTCGCCCCCTCGCTTGGCTGGCTGCTTGCCGCCCGGACCCTTCAAGGGCTGGGCTCGGCCGGCCTGATGGCCATCCAGCCGGCGCTGGTACGCGCCATCTATCCGCGCAACATGCTGGGACGCGGGCTCGGCTTCAATACCACGGTGGTGGCGACCACGCTCGCCGCCGGTCCCAGCCTCGGCGCCGTGCTCCTCACCATCTGGTCGTGGCCGATCCTGTTCGCGGTCTACATCCCGCTCGGCCTCGTGTCGTTCTTCCTGGGTGAGCGCTACCTGCCGCGCACGACTCATGCACATCATCCGTTCGACATTCTTTCGGCGATCCTGTCAGGAACGACCTTCGGCCTCCTGATCTTCGGCATCGACGGCATGGCACATGGCCATTCACGGACGGTCATCCTGGCAGAGATGGGTGGCGCTGCAGTGCTGGGCATCCTCTTCGTGTGGCGACAGACCCGGCTTGCCCATCCGATGATGCCGATCGACATCTTCAAGCGACCGCTCTTCTCGCTCTCGATCACGACGTCGAGCTGCACCTTCGTGGCGCAGGGCCTTGCCTACATCAGCCTGCCGTTCTTCTTCCACACCGTGCTCGGACGCGACGCCACCGATACCGGAATCTTGCTCACCGCCTGGCCCGCCGCACTTGCCGCCATCGCGCCCTTCGCGGGCCGCCTCGCCGATCGCTATCATGCAGGTGTGCTCGGCGCGATTGGCCTCAGCAGCATGACGCTCGGGCTCGTGCTCTCGGCGCTCCTGCCGGAGCATCCTTCGACAGCCGATATCATGTGGCGCTTGATGTTGTGCGGCGCGGGCTTCGGTATCTTTGCCGCGCCCAACAATCGATTGATGATAAACGCCGTGCCGCGCGATCGCAGCGGCAGCGCAGGCGGCATCATTGCGACCACGCGCACGCTCGGCCAGACCATGGGCGCGGCACTTGTGGCCTTGATCTTCGGCCTGTTCGATTTCTCGTTGGGCGGTACAGAAGCGGCGACCGCTGCCCATGCGGCCCTCTGGCTGGCCGCGGGTTTCGCCGGCACGGCGTTGGCGATCGGCAGTATGCGCATGCGATTGCAGCGGTAGCGACATGCTCCGGAAGCTTCTTCCCCTGCTCCTCCTGGCCGGCGCTGCGAGCGGCTGCGTCACGACCGTGGACGGCGACAAGTCACTGGAACGGATGCAATACAATCACCGTACCGCCGTGGAGACAGCGGCCTGAGGGTCAGTCCTCACGCATGTCTGCCGATCTCGTAGTGCTCGGAAGGGAATGACGCAGCCTTCCCCGATCGCGCCAGGGCCCACGCCTCTTCTGCCGCTGATCTCCCTTGCCATCCTGATCCTCGAGCTTGCGCCTGCAGCCCCAACCCGAACAGGCAGCTACCGACGAGATGGAACGTCGTCGTGCGATAACCGTCGAGGCCGCGGCGGCATGTGATCACGCCGCCCGATGCATCTCCCGAAACAGCGACGGCGCCATGCCGAAGCCGCGCTCGAAGGCCGCGCCGAGCCGCGCCGAGGAGCCGAGACCGACACGGCCGGCGATCACCTTCAGCGGCAGATTCCTGGCCAGCAACGTGCGTGCCGCCTCCAGCCGCAGGCGCTCGACGAACTGCGCCGGTGTTTTGCCTGTCGCCTCGGTGAACTTGCGATAGAAAGTCCGCTCGCTCAGTCCGACCCGGCGTGCGAGCGCCGGCACGTCGAGTGGCGCATCGAGATGCGACTGCATCCATTCAATGAGGTCGGCGAACGGCGCTTCCGCCTTGGTCTGGGCCTGCAGGAGCGGGCTGAATTGAGATTGGTAGCCCGGCCGGCGCGCATAGAGCACGAAGTGGCGGGCAATCAGGTTCGCCATGGCAGCACCATGATCGACCTCGACCAGCGCCAAAGCCATGTCGATGCCGGTGGTGACGCCGGCCGAGGTCCAGACCTTGCCATCGACGACATAGAGCGCGTCGGCATCGACCGATAGGGCCGGATAGTGCTGCGCCAGCTTGCTGCAGCTTGCCCAGTGCGTCGCCACCCGCCTGCCGTCGAGCAGGCCTGCGGCCGCCAACACGAAGGCGCCGGTGCAGACGGAGCCGTAGCGAACAGCACGTGGCGCCACGCGCCGCAGCCACCGTCTGAGGTCGATGCGTGCCGTCACTGCCGGCAAGCCACGCGAGCCGCCCGCGACCAGAAGCGTGTCGGGCTGGCCGCCGAAGCGGCGGGCCTGGATCGCAACGCCGCTGTTGGTGGTGACCGGGCCGCCATCGGGCGAGACGATCGCAAGGTCATAGACTTGCCGTCGCACCGCCTCGTTGACCGCGCCGAACACGGCGGCGGGGCCGGTGACGTCGAGGAGCTGGCAGCCGTCATAGGCCAGAATGAAGATTCGGTGCGGGCGCAATGCCATCTGGCAGAGAATAAATGATCTTTGTCATTTCTGCCAGGGCGTCCGACGCGTAGAAACGAGCTGTCCTCATCACGGAGACCGCCATGGCCGCAGCACTGAACATCGGCATCCTGCTCTACCCCAACGTCACGCAGCTCGATGCCACCGGTCCCGCACAGGTCCTGTCGCGCGTCCCAGACGCCACCCTGCACATGATCTGGAAGACGCGGGATCTGGTGCCGACCGACGCCGGCTTTTCAATCGTGCCCACGACCAGCTTCGCGGACTGCCCGCCGCTCGACGTGATCTGCGTGCCGGGCGGCGGCGGTCAGGTCGCGCTGATGGGCGATCCCGAGACGCTCGATTTCCTGCGCAAGCAGGCGGCCGGCGCGCGCTATGTGACTTCGGTCTGCACCGGATCGCTGGTGCTGGGCGCCGCCGGCCTGCTGAAGGGCTACCGTGCGGCCTGTCATTGGGCATGGCGGGACATGCTAAAGGATTTTGGCGCCATTCCCGTGGCCGAGCGTGTGGTGCGCGACCGCAATCGCATCTCGGGTGGCGGCGTGACCGCGGGCATCGATTTCGGCCTCACCGTGGCGGCCGAGCTGGCCGGAGAGGACGTGGCCAGGTCAATCCAGCTCATGCTGGAATACGATCCGCAGCCACCGTTCGATTCGGGTTCGCCGGAGAAAGCCGGAGCCGAGCGCGTGCAGCGCCTTCGTGAGCGGCTGGCGCCGCTGCTCGAGAGCCGGCGCAAGGCCAATGCCGAGGCAGCCGCCCGGATGCAATGATGCCGGGTCGATCCGCCGGGGGCTGCGGGGATGTCGCTACCGCGATCCGCAGCCTTCACAGACGGGCGCGTGATTTTCATATCGACGACGCTTCGGCAGTGGTCGCAACCGGAAGCGATTGATACAGAAGGATCGTTGGCCGAAGGCGCCTCTGCCGCGATTATGCGCGGCAGGAGGAGCACTCATCGTGCCTTCGATCCCCGCTGCCGTTCGGCCCGTCTTCTGCGCCCTCGCCGGCAGTCTGGCGCTGCTGTCCGCCGCCGGCGCCTCCGCCCAGGAGCTCCCCGCCGCCAAGATCACTGGCGACGAGCTCCGTCGTGCGCTGATCTGGACCGGTCACTTCAGCATCATGAACGGCGGCGATGCGATCACGATCTTCCGCGATGCCGTCCAGAGCTGGCAGAAGTCGAAGGGTTACCCCAGCGCGGGAAAACTGCAGGACGAGCAGGAATCGGAACTGCTGGCCGAGGGAGCGAAACAGCGTGACGCTTTCGGCTGGACCACTCTCGAAGACAAGTCGATCGGCTTTTCGATCGGTGTGCCGACCAAGCTCGTGAAGTTCGTGGCGGCGCGTCCCACCGATGGCACCCTCCTTTACAAATTCGAGGGCAGCGTCGGGTACACTATCTCGGTGCAATACGGCGACCTGAATTGCACGAGGATGGTTCAGACCTACTTGAGAGTGCTGCGTTTCGCGCGTCCCTTCTTTCAAGCCTACTATGCCGGCGGGTTCGCCGTGGCCGCCAAAGCAGGCAGCGGACAGATCGACTACCTGTACGCACGTTGCGGCACATCGGGCGCCGTCTTGGCGGAAATCGACATTCCCGGCAACCAGGTCGCCCAGCAGGAACTTCTGTTCTCGGCCATGGCCGATAGCCTGCGCATTGCCCACAACTTCAACCCGACGTCGCTGGCGCAGCCCAAGATCGAGCCGCCGACGCCGACGGCCGGCGATTTCTACGTCGCCTCGATCTCGGGCCCTCCCAAGGCGGACGCGAAGTCGCCGGCGAAGACCGATGATGCCGGCAAGACCGGCGAGATCAAGCGCGAAACGCGCGGTGAGGGCAATCTCAGTGTCGAGCAGGTTTTCGACAGGGCGTCTGCCGCCGTCTACAAGGTCGACGCCGGTGAACGGTTGGGCTCGGCCGTGGCCATCAGCGAACGCGAGCTGCTGACCAACTGCCATGTCGTGAAGGACAAGGAGCGCGTCACCATCTCCCACGACAAGAAGCAGCTGTCGGCGAGCGTCGTTTCGGTCAACGAGAAGGCCGATCGCTGCGTCTTGCGGGCCGAGGCACCGCTGGCCAAATGGGTGGCCGTCCGGCCCTATGACGACATCAAGGTCGGCGAGCGCGCGATCACGATCGGCACGCCGCAGGGTCTCGAACTCACGGTTGCAGAGGGCATCGTCTCGTCCAAGCGCACGCTCGACGACCGGCGCCTGGTCCAGACCACTGCCGCGATCTCCCAGGGCTCCTCCGGCGGCGGCCTGTTCGACGCCGAAGGCCATCTGCTCGGCATCACGACCTTCTATCTGAAGGTCGGCCAGAATCTGAATTTCGCCGTCGCTGCCGAAGATTTCGCTAAGTAGCGGACGCGCCGCCTACGCCGAGCCCGCAGTCGCGCTCTCGATGGTGATCGCCTTGCCGGCGGTCGTATCGAACTTCAACCGCTGGACATAATCGAGATCGCGCCCGGTCACGCGCACGAAGCGGCTGCCTTCAGGATAGTCGATGGCGTGGATGGCGCCCACGTCGTAGACGCCGGCATGGCCGGGCTCCAGGCGGTAGCTCCTGACGTGCTCGAGCTTCGCTTCGCCTGCACCGGTGCCAGGATCGACGCGACGATACTCGCTCATGTCGGTGTACTTGATCGCCTGGCCGTAGACCGCCCACGAGCTGCCGTGATCGTGCGGCGGGCTCTTGTGCGGCTTGGCGTTGCAATGCGCCAGCACGACGAAGCCGAGATCCTTGTCCTCGTAGAGCTTGCGCGTCCCCAGGGGGGCATCGGCTCCCACCGCCTGGTCGACGAACTGCCTGTTGGCCAGCAGCTTCTCCAGGAGCACGCGTACCTCACCGCGACCCGACGGTCCATTCTGGGCCCTGAGGGCCTTCTGCGCGTCCTTGACGAAATCGTCGAGCGTGTAGGTCATGAGACGTAGCTCCGTGAGTTGAGTGAAAAAGGATCAACCTGCATTGGCCTGAATGTCAACGCACCTCAGCGCGCCGCGCCCATCAGGCGCCGCGCGATCACCATGCGATGGACTTCGGACGGCCCCTCGTAGACGCGCATGGTGCGCACCTTCTGCGCCATCATCGACAGCGGTAGCTCCTGCGTCACGCCCATGGCGCCGAAGGCCTGCTGCGCATGGTCGATCACTTCGGTCGCCATCTCGGTGGCGAAGACCTTGATCATCGAGGCCTCCATACGCACGTCGCGGCCCTCGTCCTGCTTCACCGCGGCGTCCATCACCATGAGGCGACATGCATGCAGCTTGGTTGCCGCATCGGCTGCCCACCACTGGATTGCCTGACGGTCGGCGAGCTTCTGGCCGAAGGTCACGCGCTGGTTGGCATGGGCGCACAGCATGTCGAGCGCGCGTTGCGCCATGCCGATGCACCACGACCCCATCTGCAGGCGACGCACGGTGAGCCGAAGCTGCATCGGCGCGAAACCGGCGCCGATGCGGCCCAGCACCTGGCTCTCGTGCACGCGGCAATCCTCGAACACGACCTCGTAAGTACGCTGGCCGGCCAACATCGGGATGGCGCGCGCCACGACCAGGCCCGGCGTGCCCTTGTCGACCAGGAAGGCAGTGATGCCGCCGCGCGAGCCGAGATTGGGATCGGTCACGGCCATGACGATCGTGAAATCGGCGCGGGCGATGCGGCTGATCCATATCTTACGGCCGTTGATCACCCAGTGATCGCCGTCCTTGACCGCTTTGGTCTTCATGCCTGCGGGGTCTCCGCCGGCGCCGGGCTCGGAGATGGCGATGGCCGACACGGTCTCGCCGGCCGCATAGGGTTCGAGGTATTTCCTGCGCTGCTCGGGATTGGCCGTCGCCAGCAGCATGTGCAGGTTGGGCGAATCGGGCGGGAAGGTGAACGGCACGCACGTATAGCCCAGCTCCTCGTTGACGCCGACCAGCGCGACGTTGGGCAGGTTGGCGCCACCCACCTCCTCCGGCACGTCGAGCGCCCACAGGCCGAGATCCTTGCACTGCTTGAAGAGCTTGGCGTTCTCCTCGTCGGACAGCGCGGCCGGCTGCCCCGCGGCAAAACGATCGAGGACGTTCTTCTCGAGCGGGATGAGCTCGTTCGTCACAAATTTCTTCACCAGATCACGCAGCATCTGGTGTTCTTCACTCACTTTGAACATGTCCCGCTCCTACGGTTTGCCAATGCCTTTGTTCACGAAATCAAGCGTATAGGCCTGCCGCACGTCGAGCCCCTTGGGGAAGACCTCGACATCGACCATCTGCGCATAAAAGTCCTGCCAGCGCCGGTCGCTCATGGCGCCGATTCCACTTCTGAGCGCGTCGCCGGACAGTACGATACCCCGCTCATTCATCACCTTGATGGCATAGCGGATGCGATCACCGGTCTGATCCGGGTTGTCGCGTCGTATCAGTGCATTCGCCGCCTCGATCTCCGGGCCGCCCTTCAGGTACTGCGTCCAGCCTTCAAGCGTCGCATCGACAAACCTCTGGATCAGGTCCTTCTTTTCCATCGCCAGCTTGCGCGAGACCGCAATCGTCTCCTGATAGGCGCCGAAACCTGCATCGGCGATCAGCATTACCTCGGGTGGCTTGCCCAGCGCCTTGGCGATCGAATAGGGCTCCGACGAAAGGAAGCCTTGCTGTACGGCATTGGGATCGGCAAGGAAGGGTGCCGAGTTGAAGTTATAGGGCCTGAGCTGGCTGTCGGAGAGGCCGTATTTCTTTCGCAGGTAAGGCCAGTAGGTGATGCGGCCGCCATTGCCGATCAGGAGCGTATGGCCCTTGAGCTTGTCGAAGCTGGTCACTCCCGAGCCAGGGTGGGCGATCAGCACCTGCGGATCTTTCTGGAAGATGGCCGCGATAGTGTAGAATGGCGCCTTCTCGCGCAGGTAGGTGAAAGCCTCGTAGCTGTTCGACATGATCATGTCGACGCGGCCGGCCAGCAGGAGCTGGCTGATATTGAGGCTTGGCCCACCCGGCCGCAGGTCGCAGTCGATGCCGTACTTGCGATAGATGCCGGCGGCCACCGCCTGGTAGTAGCCGCCATGCTCCGCCTGGGCGCGCCAGTCGGTGTTGAAGCTGAGGCGATCGAGTGTCTGCGCGCGCGGCCGTCGCGCCAGCGGCGCCAGGAGCGGTCCCGCAACGCCGAGCCCCAACGCCGCGCGCCGGCTGATCCGCCAGGCTCCTGTCATTTGGCCTCCCCATCGATGCGCCAGTCGAACGCAAGCGCGAGGATCTCGCGCAGCGCCAGGCAAGAGATCGAAAGGGATTCCATCGAAGGAATCCAGTTCTCCCAGAACGGACGTGTCGATCGCAGCGCGCGGTAATCAGTGGGAAACGCCGAGACGGCGAGCTTTTCGCGCGCGGCGATGCGCAGAGCGCGCGGCATGTGGAAGGCCGAAGTCACCAACGCCACGCGCTTGTCGCCGACCATCCCGCGCACGTAACGCAGGTTCTCGATGGTATTGATCGACCGGCTTTCCGAAACGATCGCCTCGGACGGCACGCCGAGGTCGATCAGGAACAGGCGCATGGCGGCGGCTTCTGTCGTCGCCGCTTTGTCCTCCAGTGCCATGAATCCGCCGCCGCTCACGATTACGCGCGGTGCGATGCCCTGTCGAAAGAGCCTCGCCGCCAACCACATGCGATCGGCACCGTCACTGAGGTCGGGAAACGGCCGGGCGGGCGGAATGGCTGGCGCGATGCCGCCGCCCAGCACGACGATGGCGTCGAAGCAACAACGCGGCGGCGCAGCTGCTGCGCGTGCCTGATCCTCGATATGAGTCATCATGGCGTCGCCGACCGGCGGAAATGACAGAATGATCGTCTCGGCTACAGCGAGCACCAACAGCACCGCAGCCGCTCGCCGCCAGCGCAGGACCAGCAGCAGAAGACACAGGATCGCCGCCACCGCGAGCGATGCCGGCGGCAGGATCAGGCTGCTGAGAACTTTGAGGACGACGAAGGTGGTCATGCCAAGCGCGATTGACGCCTATACTAGCCTCCAATCACGCTTGGCAAAGACGACAAATGCCGCGTGGCCGCCTCTGACCAGTGCCGCTGTGCGGATGCCTTCCGATCCGTCGGCCCGGTGTCAGACCGGGATCGATCCCGCCGGTTGCCGGGTCGTGGCATTGATCCGATTCCAGGTATTGATCAAGGCGATCTCCAGCAGCAGAGAGGCCATCGCACGTTCGTCGAAATGGCGGGCGGCCTCATCCCAGATCTCGTCGGACACAGCGTCGCCGCGATCGGCGATTCGCGTGGCCGCCTCCGTGAGCGCAAGCGCCGCCCGCTCGGGCTCGGTGAAGTAGGGCGATTCGCGCCACGCCGCGACCGCGTATATGCGCTCGTCCGGTGCTCCCGCCGCCTTGAGTTCGCGTGCGTGCATATCGACGCAAAGGCCGCAGCCGTTGATCTGGCTCGCCCGCAGATGCACCAGCATCGTCGTCTGCGGCGGCAGGCCGCCCTTCTTCGCGGCCTTCCCCACGGCCAGCAGGGCGTGCAGGGCTTCCGGAATGACCAGAACCGGGTTGTTCATTCGCGCTTTCATGATGTCTCCTTGTCGCATCGGGTGGATATCGTTCGTCACTGGCTTGACGAATGGCGGCGAGGAGAAGTGACAGATGGACGAAAAAATCTTCGGCGGAGCACTTCGAGGCTCGGCGCTCCCGCCTGGGCGGCGTCGCCGATTTCACGCTGGGTGCGGCGGCGGCGGACGGTACGGTGCGGGATGTCTTCCTCGTCGCCTCATGCGCGTCGGCGACAGGATTGTTGAAGTCAAGACGATCGCCGATCCGGAGCATCTCGGCGACCGGCCGGTCTCGTCGCTCCCGATGCCGACCCTTGAAGACAAGAAAAAAGCGGACCCGACCTTCGTCGAGCCCGCCTCGATCTTCACTGCAATGAGTTAGATCGCTTCCTTCAGGTCCTTGGCGACACGGAAGGCAACCTTCTTCGACGCCTTGATCTTGATTGCCTCGCCGGTCGCCGGATTGCGACCCATACGCGCCGGACGGTTGCGCACCTGAAGGATGCCGAGGCCCGTAATGCGGACCTTGTTGCCCTTCTTGAGATGCTTCACGACCAAGCCGACAAATTCGTCGAGGGCGCCAGTGGCGTCCTTCTTGGTCATGCCCGTCTTCTCGGCCAGCTCAGCCGCGACCTTGGACAGCGGGACGGTAGGAGTGGAGGGTTTGGTAGCCATAGTTGAGGGGTCCCTTGCGATTTTATCGTTCTGCCGGCGGGCCCTGACGCCCCAAGGCTTGCGACGGCGGGCCCAAGGTTATCTACGAATTGCGGCCTCGCAAGCCCCCAATCGACGAAAAATGTCGATTTCTGGGGCTTTTTCGGCCATTTGGGGTGGCCATCCACAGGTTGCAGAGAGCGTATCGAGTGCCGGAGCCCTGTCTAATCCCGACTTTCGCCACCGCCGGGAACACTTGGCAGTGCGACGAGAACGACCATCTGAACGTGCAATTCCATATCGAGTTCGCCCACGAAGCCTCAGCGCACCTTCTTCACTGCTTCGGCCTGGGACCGCAGGCACAACGCGCCGCCGGCATCGTCGTGCGCCCAGGTGAGACCATATTCGCTACCTGCGGGAGTTCCGCCTCGTCGATTCCGTCGAGGTCCACTCGGCGCCTGTCGAGGTCGGGCGGCAGGATCTCGTCCTTTATCACGAAGTGCGCAACCCGGCGGACGGTTCCCTCGCCGCGACGATCCGCCGACAGGTCGACAGCAGCACGCCATGGTCCGACGGATTCCGTATGTGTGCCGAAGCCGCCACGATCGAGATGCCGGGGAACGCGCGGCCGCGAAGCGCGGCCTGTCAGGCTCGAGGACGCCGAGCGCATCGGCCTGATTGCCGTCGGCCGCACCGTGATCAAACCGGCGGAATGCGACGAGCATGGCCTTTTCCTGCCGCATCATCAGTTCGGCCGCTACTCCGATGCCGCACCCCAGCTGTGGAACCATTTCGGCTTCGACCGAGCCGCCATGCAGGAGCGCGGCGAGGGAACGGTGGTCGTTGAGACGCTGCACACCTATCGTGCCTGGCTTAGGGCGGGTGATCTACTCGTCATCCTGAGCGGTCTGGCCGACTTCTCGGACAAGGTCCTGAAGCTTGCCCATTACGCCTTCGATGCCGAGTCGGCACTCTCGCTGAAACGGCCGAGGCGATCGGCATGACGTTCGACCAGAAGGCTCGCACGATCATGGCCTTCTCGGCAAAAGATCGTGAGCGACTCGCCCGGCGGAAATTGAGCCTCTTTGGGTAAGGAGAGATCCATGGATGAAAAAACCAGAACAGCCGCCGGCATCGCGACGGGTCTCCAGGGATTGCGATACGACGACAAGCGCCTGGGCGAACTTGCCGCCGAGGTTGCGGCATTGAACGATGCCGTGCGCCAGGCGGCTGCCGAGTGGCTTACCTTCGACGACGATCCTTTCACCTTCCCGAGCCTTCTGGAGCGCGAGGCACGGAAATGAGGCACGAAGATCTGGCGCTCGCCGACCTCAGCGAGATCGCTGAAGCGATCGCAGCGCGCCGCGTTACTTCTGTTGCCGCGACCGAGGCCTGTCTCGCCCGCATCGAGACCTGGCAGCCCAGAACCAATGCCTTCCTGCGCCTCGACACGGACAAGGCACTGGCCCAGGCCAAGGCCATGGATGCCGAACTTGCCGCCGGCATCAGGCGTGGGCCGCTGCATGGCGTGCCAATGGCGCACAAGGACATGTATTATCGCAAGGGAGAGCTCTCGACGGGCGGCAGCGCGATCCGCCGCGACTGGCGTGCGCCGGTGACGGCGACCGTGCTGCAGAAGCTCGATGCCGCCGGCGTGGTCGAGCTGGGGTTCCTGAACATGGCGGAGTTCGCCGCCGGCCCGACGGGTCACAACGTCCATCATGGTCATTGCCGAAATCCCTGGGACGACAAGCGCGTCACCGGCGGCAGCTCGAGCGGCTCGGGCGCATCGGTCGCCGCCCGCATGGTCTATGGCGCGCTGGGCTCCGACACGGGCGGCTCGATCCGCCTGCCCGCGTCCGCCTGCGGTGTGGTCGGCATGAAGGCGACCTACGGCCGCGTAAGCCGCGCCGGCGCCCTCGCCCGCTCCTGGAGCCTCGACCATGTCGGCCCGCTCACCCGCACCGTGCGCGACAATGCGCGGCTGCTCAGCGTGATCGCAGGCCATGATCCGCAGGACTCGACAACCAGCGAGAAGCCGGTGCCCGACTACGAGACGCTGCTGGATGGTGGCGCATCAGGCCTCAGGATCGGGCTCGCCTTGCCGGCCGACGGCACGGCATCGCTGGATGCACAGGTTGGCGCCGCGGTGCAGGCCGCGGCCGATGCCCTCGGCAGGCTCGGCGCGCGCATCACGCTGGTGACCCTGCCCGATTTCACCGCGCTCTACCGTGCGGCTGAAGTGATCGTGAAATGCGAAGCCGCGTCCATGCACCGGCCGTGGCTCGAGAAGACACCCGATGCCTATGCCAATCAGGTGCGCACGCGCATGGAGGCGGGCTTCTTCATTCCGGCGACGCAATACATCGACGCGCTACGGCTGCGCGGGCACTTCGTGAAGGAGTTCCTGGCGACGGCGATGGACGGTGTCGATGCCGTCGTACTGCCGGCCATTCCCTTCCCCATCCCGACCATCGAGGAGACGGACGTGGAAGCCAAAGGCGGACCGGCGACGCTCAGCATGGTCGGCCGCTTCACAGGACTCACCCGCCCGTTCAACACCCTTGGCGTTCCTGCGCTCTCGGTGCCTTGTGGTTTCGACTCGAACGGCGCGCCGATCGGCCTGCAACTGGTCGGTCGCCCGTTCGACGAAGCGCTGCTCTACCGCATAGGCCACGCCTACCAGGGCGTGACGGAGTTCCATCGGCGGGTGCCGGTCTGAGGTTCATGCCTCCCTTTGGCCCTGCGGACCGCCTCCCGATGTAATTGGGGAGGCGGAGCTTCTTTCCTCCCCATTCACGTGGGGAGTGTCCGCGAAGCAGGCGGAGGGGTCACACCGCGAGGTTGACCGTCACGCTCTTCCTTTGCGTGAAGCTGTCGAGCATGCCCTCGAGCGAGAATTCGCGGCCGATGCCGCTCTGCTTGAAGCCGCCATAGGACATGCCGGGCGTCTGGCCGCCGCCCTGGTTCACCTGCACCCAACCCGACTCGATCGCATGTGCCGCTCGCAGGCCCTTCCCGATGTCGTGCGTCCAGACATATGCCGCGAGGCCATAATGGCTGTCATTGGCCATGCGGATCGCCTCGGCTTCGTCGCTCCAGCGGATGGCGACCAGGACCGGACCGAAGATCTCCTCGCGCGCGAGCCGCCAGTCGTTGGAGCGGTCGGCGAACACCGTGGGAATGGTGAAGTAACCTTCGCTCAAGGGCCCGGTCTTGGGCGGCAGGCCGCCGAACACCAGCTTGGCGTCGGAGCGGTCGAGGCCGTCCTGCACATACTTGCAGACCTTGGAGTACTGCTTGTTGTTGATGATGGTGCCGATGTCGGTCGCCTCGTCGAGTGGATCTCCGATCTTGAGCGAGGTCGTCTTCTTCTCGAGCTTCTTCAGGAAGGAGTCGAAAATATCCTCGTGCAGGAAAAGCCGCGAACCGGCGGTGCAGCTCTGGCTCTGGCGGGTGAAGCGCATGGCGCCGATGATGCCGTCCACCGTCCAGTCCTCGTCGACGTCGGGATAGACGATCGACGGGCTCTTGCCGCCGAGTTCGAGCGAAACAGGCACGATGCGCTCGGCCGCGGCGCGCATGATCACCTTGCCGACCTCGGTCGAGCCGGTGAAGGAGAGCTTGCGGATCTTCGGGTGATTGGCGAGCGGCCCGCCACATTCCTGGCCGTAGCCCGTCAAAACGTTCAGGATGCCGGCCGGCAAGAACTCCTGGCAGATGTCGGCCATCATCAGCACGCCGAGCGGCGCATCCTCCGCCGCCTTCATTACCATCACGTTGCCGGCGCAGAGCGCGGGCGCGATCTTGAGCGCACCCAGCATCACCGGCGCGTTCCACGGGATGATGGCGCCGACGATGCCGATCGGCTCGCGGCGCGTGTAGGAGAGGACGTTCTCGCCGAGCGGCACGGTCTCGCCCTTCAGTTCCGAGGCGAGCCCACCGAAATACCGGAAGATGTCGGCGGTGAGCTTGGCCTCGCCGCGCGCCTGTGTCCTGAGCGCGTTGCCGGTCTCAAGGGCAATGGTGCGGGCGAGCTCCTCGGCGCGCGCCTCGATCGCCTCGGCGATCTTGAGCAGGAGCTTGCCACGCTCACGCGGCACGACGGCCTTCCAGGCGGGAAAGGCCTTATCGGCTGCGGCGACCGCCGCCTCGACATCGGCGGCGGCGGCGCGCGGCACTTCGGCAATGGCCGTGCGTTTGGCCGGATTCTCGACTGCAAAGCGCTCGCCTGAAGCGGCTCCGACCCATTTACCGCCGATCAGCATGCCCTTCGGTTGGTAGGTGCCGGGGACGGTAGGCTGCGGTTTCAATTGCGTAGCGGTCATCGACATGCGGCCCTCCGGATCCAGAAATCGGCCGGAGTTTGGCCCGCATGCCGTGACGCGACAAGGCTTGCAGCCGTCAGGCGGCTTGAGCGAGCTGCGGCACAAGCGCCTCTTCCGCACCGAGCGTGCGGGCAACGGCGTGGACCGTCGCTGCAATCCGCACCGCGGCCTGGATCTGCTCCGCCGAAAGACCATGCTCACGGCAGACCTTTTCATGGCTCTCCAGGCACATGCCGCAGCCATTCACGGCGGACACGACCAGCGACCAGAGTTCGAAGTCGACCTTGTCGACTCCGGGCTTGGCCATCGCGGTCATGCGCAGCTTGGCCGGCAAGGTCTTGTAGTCGGGCGCAGGGACGAGGTGCACGAAGCGATAGTAGATGTTGTTCATCGCCATCAGCGCGGCCGCAATCTTGGCGGCGTTGAGCGCTTCCGGCGAGAGCTGTCCCGCGAAGGCGTCGACCACCGCCTTGGTGGTCGGCGCATGGTTGGCCGCGAGCGCGGCAGCGATGAAGCTGCCGGCCTTCTGCTGCTCGGTGAGAAGCTGCTCGGACGCGAGGCTCGACAGATTGAGCTTCAGGTCGCGCGCATAGTCCGGCAGCCGGTCCTTCAGGAGATCGAGTGACATGATCTGCTCCTTGTTCCTCAGGCTGCCTTCAAGACCTCTTCGCCCTTCTGCCAATTGCACGGGCAAAGCTCGTCGGTCTGCAGCGCATCGAGAACGCGCAGCACTTCCTGCGGATTGCGGCCGACCGAGAGATCGTTCACCGACACGAAGCGGACGATGCCCTCGGGATCGACGATGAAAGTCGCGCGCAACGCCACGCCCTCGGCCTTGTCGAGGATGCCGAGCGCGCCCGAAAGCTCGCGCTTGAGGTCGGACAGCATGGGGAACGGCAGCGCCTTCAGATCGGCGTGGTTCTGGCGCCAAGCGAGATGCACATATTCGGAGTCGATCGAGACGCCATAGACCACGGCGTCGCGGTCCTTGAATTCACCGTTCAGCTTGCCGAAGGCTGCGATCTCGGTCGGGCAGACAAAGGTGAAATCCTTCGGCCAGAAGAAGACAATCTTCCACTTGCCCTTGTCGGACGCGTCGTTGATCTGCCGGAAGGCGGTCTTGGGATCGGTGCTCACCACCGCC
This sequence comes from Pseudomonadota bacterium, assembly GCA_018242505.1. Classification (GTDB taxonomy): domain Bacteria; phylum Pseudomonadota; class Alphaproteobacteria; order Reyranellales; family Reyranellaceae; genus Reyranella. The sequence continues at coordinate 149,807 of JAFEBU010000027.1, read as the reverse complement.
TTGAGGTCAAAAGAAGGAAACTTGTCGCCGATGGTCAGCATGAAACGCTCCGTAGTTTTAGAACGTTTCCAATATGACCTCGTTCGGTTTAATTGCAAGTGATTCGCAGAACTATTTTAAAGAGATAATTATCCCTTTCTTTTCAAAGATCTAGATTTCTTCTTTTTCTCCGTGAGCTCCCCATATTTCATGCCTTCGAGCTTCAGCCCGTCGGGATCGAGGAAGAATACGGCGTAATAATCCTCGTAATACTCGTCGGCGGGATCGACGATCTGCGCGCCCTCCTCCTCGAGCCACTTCTGGAGTTCGTCGACGTCGCGGCGATTGCGCAGCTGGAAGGCATAGTGATGAAGGCCGACATCGCCAACCCCATGAGTCTTGCGACCCTCGGCTTCAGCGATCCAGTAGCGGGTCTTGCCGTTGGTCCAGCCGATCGTGCCCGGATATTCATCCGAGATCTCGAACCCCAGGAATGTGAACAGCTTGGAATAGAAGGCTTTCGATTTCCGGTAATCGCTGACCCTGATGGAGATGTGGTCAATGCCAACGACGCGGCACGAGGTCTTGGGCATGGCAGCCTCCTTCTGGGTACGGGTGGACAACCGGAACGGACGACCTAAGTTCCCTGACCAATGCGCCTTTCCGTTCTCGACCAATCGATCGCCATCGCCGGCCGTCCGCACGAAGAATCGATCCGCAACACGGTGGCCCTGGCCCGCCATTGCGAGCAGTTGGGCTACGATCGCTTCTGGGTATCGGAGCACCATAACCACCCGACCATCGTAGGCACCGCGCCGGAAATCGTGATGGCGGCGATCGCCGCCACGACCGAGCGCATCCGCATCGGCAGCGCCGGGATCATGCTGCCGCACTATTCGCCGTTCAAGGTGGCCGAGGTGTTCCGCGTCCTCGACGCGCTGGCACCGGGCCGCATCGACATGGGTCTCGGTCGCGCGCCGGGCTCGGATGGGCGCACAGCCTTCGCCCTCAATCCTGCCGCCAACGAGCGGCCCGAGCATTTTCCTGCCGACGTGCGCGACCTGATGGCCTGGGTGCAGAACGAGCCGCTGGTGCAGGGCCATCCCTTCGCAGCCGTGAAGGCCTATCCCAATGGCCCGACCTCGCCAGAGATCTGGATCCTGGGCAGCTCCGACTACGGCGCGCAGGTCGCGGCCCTGTTCGGCTTGCCCTATTGCTTTGCCTGGTTCTTCAGCGATGGCGCCGGAGGCGAGCGCGCCATCGAACTCTACAAGAAGAGCTACCGGCCGAGCGAGCGCCACCCCGCGCCGCATTCGGCGCTCTGCGTGTGGGCGCTCGCGGCGGACAGCATGGAAGAGGCGCAGTACCATCTCACGTCACGAGCCCTCTCTCGCATCAACCGCGACAAGGGCTTGCTGGGGCCGCTGGTGGCGCCCGACGTTGCCGCGGCGGCGACGCTCGCACCGCATGAGCAGATCAAGATGGAACGGCTTCGCAAGGAGACATTCGCCGGCACCGGCGCAGACGTGATGGCGCGCATCGTCGAATTGAAGGAGCGGGTTGGTGTCGACGAGATGGCCGTCGTCACCTGGACCTACGACGAAGCCGTCCGCCGCAAGAGCTACACGCTCCTCGCCCAAGCTGGCGGCTTCGCGCCCGCGACCTAGCGTGGCTCGGTCCAGCTCTCCGAAAAGGCAAGCGCACAGGTGCTGAAGGGCTGGCCCTCGCGTTCGCGCGGCCAGGGTTGGCCCTTGGCCTGCGCCCCGTTCAGCGTCAGTCGAGCGGCGAGCGCCGGCACCAGCAGGGTACAGACGCCGTAGGGCCTGGGATTGGGCTGCGCATTGGGTTGCGTATGGATGAGCAGCGGTTCGCCGATATCGTGCCAGGTGAGCGCGATTTCGGCGTCCGTCGCCGAGACGTGCTCGGTCCAGAAATAGCGCGGGTCGCCCGACTTCGTGAAAGAGGCGTCGGTCACCGGGATCGTGAGATCCTTCAGCTCGGGATTGAGCATGCCCTGCACCGTCTTCTGCAGCCAGCGCGCCATGGCGATGTTGTCGGAATAGATGCACCAGTGCCCATCGGTGAGCTCGCTCTTGAGGTAGAGCACATGCCCCGGTCCAGCCGGACAGAACAGGATGCGCCAGAAGCTTGCATCGGTCGAATTGGCATCGCCGTCGCGCGCGCTGAGACGGATGAACGGATTCTCGCCCGTCAGGATCGTACGATTGGGATCTGCGATGGCCATGTCGATTCCTCCTATGCAACCTTCGATCAGAGAACCTGGTTGCGCAAGACCGTCTCGCCGCGCCACAGCCGCTCCAGATTCTCCATCAGGACGTCGAGGACGTTGTCCTCGTAGCGGCGCGTCTCGCCGGCCGTATGCGGCGTGATGAAGACGTTGGGCAGCGTCCACAGCGGCGACGGCGCCGGCAATGGCTCGTCAGCCGTGACATCGAGAGCCGCCGCCCAGATCTTTCCGCCCTTCATCGTCTCGATCAGCGCCGCCTCGTCCGCCACCTTGCCGCGCGCCACGTTCACGAACACCGACGACGGCTTCATTGCCGCGAACGCCGCTGCACTCATGAGCCCGGTCGTCTCCGGCGTGAGCGCGCAGGTGAGCGTCACGAAATCGGCCTCGGGGACGAGCTTCACCAGGTCGGTCATGGCGTGGATGGAGTCCGCGCCATTGGCGCCCTGTGCCGGATTGCGGCGAATGCCGACTACTTTCATGTCGAAGGCCTTGGCGAGTTTTGCGAGGTGGCTGCCGATACGGCCCATGCCCACCACCAGCAGCGTCTTGCCCCCAAGCTCGTCCTCGCGCTCGGCGAGATCGCCGATCATCCCGCGCCACATCTTCTTGTGCTGATTGTCGCGCGCCTCCGGCAGGCGTCGCGCCACCGCCAGGATCAAGGCCATCGCATGCTCGGCCACCGCGCGGGCATTGACGCCCGCGGCGCTCGCCAGCCGCACCTTCTTCGCGCCCAGCTGCTCCTTGGAATACTGGTCCATCCCCGAGCTGATGGACTGGACGAATTTCAGCTTGGGCGCATGCGCAATCAGGTCGTTCTTCCACATACCGGAAACCACGACCACGTCGGCCTCGCCGATCCGCTTCTGCAGCTCGTCATAGGCCCGGACCTCGAAGTTCCTGATGCCGGTGCGGCGGGCGTCAAACCGGCTTTTCATCTGGTAGGCCGCGTGCGCAAAACAGATCGTGAGCTGGTCCTTCGACGGAAACATTGGAACTCCCCCGGCGCAAAATGCGAGACTGACGCCAACCGCACTTACCGGGGAAATGCCATGCGCCGCAACCTGCTTCGCGAACGTCTCACTGCCGGACAGCCGACCGTCGGCACGCACATCCTCTCCTGCTGGCCCACCCTGGTCGAGCTGATCGGCCATTCAGGCCAGTACGACTATGTCGAATTCACGGCCGAATATGCGCCGTTCGACATGCACGATCTCGACAATCTCGGCCGCGCCTTCGAGGTGGCGGACCTGGGCGGCATGATCAAGATCGAGCAGACGCAATATACCCACCAGGCGATGCGCGCGATTGGTTCGGGCTTCCAGAGCGTGCTGTTTGCCGACATCCGCACGGTCGAGGATGCCAAGGCGGCCGTGAATGCCGTGCGCGCCGAGACGACGATGGCCAAGGGCGTGCGCGGCCGCGGGTTGCTGGGTGTGGGCATGCGCCGCGACGTCGGCATGGTGCGCGAAGGCGGCCAGCCCGCCTATGTCGACGCGCTGAACGACGTCGTGATCTCGATCATGGTCGAGAAGAAATCGTGCGTGGATGATCTCGACGCGATCCTTTCGGTGCCGGGCATCGACATGGTGCAGTTCGGTCCTTCGGACTTCTCCATGAGCATCGGCAAGACCGGGCAGTATGGCGATCCCGAAGTACTGGATGCCGAAAAGAAAACGATCGAGATGGCGCTGAAGAAGGGCCTGCATCCGCGCGTCGAGCTGCGCGATCCATCGGGCGCGGAAAAGTACCTCAAGATGGGCGTGAAGCATTTCTGCATCGGCTGGGACGTGCGTATCCTCGCCGACTGGTGGGACACCAAGGGCGCAGAGATGCGGAGCCTGCTCGGAAGCAAGACCGAGGCGGCGGCCAAGCCAGTGGCCAAAGCTGCCGGCAACTACTGAGACCATCCTTGAAGTCGCCTCCGACCGCGCCGCGGCGCCCGTCGCGACGGACGCTGCATGGCGTCACGCTCACCGACGATTATGCCTGGCTGAAAGACGAGAATTGGCAGGAGGTGCTGCGCGATCCGTTGCGTCTCGACCCGGACATCAGGTCATATCTGGAAGCCGAGAACCGCTACACCGAGGCCGTCCTCGCCCCTACGGAGGACTTCCAGAAGACGCTGGTCGCGGAAATGCGCGGCCGGATCAAGGAAGACGATTCGGGTGTGCCCATGCCCGATGGTCCTTACGCCTATCTCTGGAAGTATCGCCAAGGCGGCCAGCACGCCCTGATCGGCCGCGTGCCTCGGGGTGGCGGCGACTTCCAGCTTGCACTCGACGGTGACGCGCTGGCCAAGGCCTCCACTTATTTCAAGTTCGGCGGGACGCGCCATTCGCCCGACCATCGGCTGGAGGCCTGGAGTGCCGACCAGCGCGGCTCGGAATACTTCACGATTCGCGTTCGTCGGTGGGCGACCGGCGAGGACATGCAGGACATCGTCGAGCAAACCGGCGGCAGCGTCGTCTGGGGAAGCGATTCGACATTCTTCTTCTACGTCCGGCTCGACGACAACCACCGGCCATTGCAGGTCTTCCGCCACCGGCTGGGAACGCAGCAATCCGAAGACGTTCTTGTGTACGAGGAACAGGATCCAGGCTGGTTCACGAATATCCACGAGAGCGCAAGCGGCCGCTTCTGCGTCGTCTCCAGCGGCGACCACGACACGTCCGAGCAGCGGCTCATCGATCTGTCGCGTCCGGACGCAGAGCCGCGGCTGATCGCGCCGCGTGAGAAAGGCGTGCGCTACAGCGTCGCCGATCGCGGCGACGAACTTTTCGTGCTGACGAACGACGGCGGTGCGATCGACTACCGCATCATCACCGCACCGCTTTCCTCTCCCGTGCGAAAGAACTGGCGTGAATTCATCCCGCACCGTTCGGGCGTCTACCTGCTGGGTGTCGAACTCTATTCCAACCATCTGGTACGCCTGGAGCGCGCCAACGCTCTGCCTTCGATCGTGATCCGCGATTTGCGGGACGGCAGCGAGCACACCATCGCCTTCGACGAGGCGGCCTATGCGCTCGATATCGTCGGCGGTTATGAGTTCGATACCACCACCGTGCGCTTCGTCTATTCGTCGATGACGACGCCGGCCGAGGTTTACGACTACGACATGGCGAGCCGTACGCGGATCCTGCGCAAGCGGCAGGAGATCCCGTCCGGCCACGACCCCGCCGCCTATACGACGACGCGCATCATGGCAAAGTCCCACGACGGCGCCGAGGTTCCCGTCTCCATCCTGCATCGCCGGGATTTCGTCCCTGACGGCCGCTCCCCGCTGCTCCTCTACGGTTACGGATCCTACGGCATGGCGATGCCGGCCTCCTTCAATGCCAACCGCCTGTCGCTGGTCGATCGCGGTTTCGTCTATGCCATCGCCCATATCCGCGGCGGCGCCGACAAGGGATGGTCGTGGTATCTCGACGGCAAGCGCGAGAAGAAGACCAACACCTTCGACGACTTTACTGCCGCCGCGCGCACCCTGATCGAACGTAAATATACATCGGCCAAGCGCATCGTGGCGCACGGCGGCAGTGCCGGCGGCATGCTGATGGGCGCTATCGCCAACCGGGCGGGCGAATTCTTCGCCGGCATCGTCGCGGAGGTGCCATTCGTCGATGTTCTCAACACCATGCTCGACGACACACTGCCGCTCACGCCGCCCGAATGGCCCGAATGGGGCAACCCGATCACCGACGAGGCGGCCTTTCGCACCATTCTGTCCTATTCGCCCTACGATAACGTGCAGCCAAAGCCCTATCCCGCGATCCTCGCCATGGCGGGCCTCACCGATCCACGCGTCACCTACTGGGAACCCGCCAAATGGGTCGCCCGCCTGCGCGCGACCATGACCTCGGGCGGCCCGATCCTGCTGCACACCAACATGGGCGCGGGCCACGGCGGTGCGGCCGGCCGGTTCGACCGCCTCGACGAAGTCGCTCTCGTCTACGCCTTCGCACTGTGGGCGGTAGACCTCGCTTGATCAGCGTCTGACGATCGAGCGTTGGGTGCCGGCTTCGTCGGCGTTCATCTGCCGGAACGTCGCCACTGCGTGGGCATGGAAGGCGCGTTCCTCTGGACCCGCCTCCACGACCGGGCGACGTTCGTCGTCGAAGTGGCCGTAGCGGTCCTCTCCACGCACCAGCATGGCCGAGACGCGCGTCTTGCTCGTGCAGTGCGCCGAGGTCGGGATGTAGCTGATGCCAAGCCCGATGCGCCGGTCGCTGGAGCGGTTGGGCCGCGAATTGTGCACGAGATGGGTGTGATGGAGCGAAAACTGACCGGCCTTCACCGCCATGTAGGCTGTCCTGGTACGATCGACCTCGACCGCGAGCGTCTGTCCACGCGATAGAAGGTTTTCCGGATCCTGCATCTCGGCATGGCGCAACTGACCGAGCTTATGCGAGCCTGGCACCACTTCCATGCAGCCTGCTTCCATCGGCGCGTCGGTCAGCGCCACCCAGGCCGTGACGTGACAAGCCGGCTCGAGCGCAAAGTAAGTCGCGTCCTGATGCCAGCTCACGTAGGTGCCCGAGCCCGGATCCTTGGGCCAGACGCTCAAATGGAACAATCGAATATCAGGACCGATCAAGTCCTCGACCGCGTCGAGCACCTCGGGGGCGTGCACGATCTCGTCGACCCATGGAAACAGCAGGTGGGGCTTGAAGTTGTGGCCGCGGCCCATCTTCCGGCCCTCGGCATGCTCGAAGGCTTCGAGTTTGGCGCGCCAGGTGCGCGCCCGGTCGGCGGAAAAGGCATCGACCGGACAGACATAACCATCGCGCTCGTAGGCGGAGATTTGGTCGGGAGTGAGCTTCTTCGGCATGTCAGTGCGCCGTCCAGCCGCCGTCGACGAACAGCAGCGTACCCGTGACAAAGGATGAGTCGTCGCTCGCGAGGAACAGGGCCGCCCGCGCCACCTCCTCCGGCTGGCCGATGCGGCCCATGGGATGGCGCTGTTTCCAGACCATCCGCGCCGCGTCCGGGTCGGTCTGGCGCTGCAGCGAGCGCGCCGGCATCGGTGTGTCGATGACGCCCGGCATCAATGCATTGATGCGGATGCCCTGACGCGCATGATCGACCGCGATGGTCTTGGTGAAGGAGGCGATCGCGCCCTTCGACGCGACGTAGGCGGCGTTCTTGCCCAGGCTCGACTGGGCAAGTTGCGATCCCATGGTCACGATGGCGCCGGAGCGCGCAGCGATCATGTGTTGGATGGCGTGATGGATCCAGAGATAGGTCCCCTTCACGTTGATCGCGAAGGTCTTGTCCCAGACCGCCTCATCGAGGCTGTCGACCGTCCCGCCGAGCGAGACGCCGGCCGCGGTGAGCAGCACATCGACATGGCCCCATTTGTCCATCACCCGACCGACGCCCTCGCGCGCCTTGCCGGCGTTGCTCACATCGGCGGCAATGGGAAGAGCTTCGCCACCACGGCTTTCGATGTCCGCCGCGACCTGGCCCAGGCCTTTCTCGTCGAGGTCGACCAGCGCTACCTGTGCGCCTTCAGCCGCGAACAGGCGCGCCGAGGCCGCGCCGATGCCGGACGCCGCGCCGGTGACGATGGCGACACGATCCTTGAGTTTCATGACGACGAGCATAGCGCCGCCGCCGGGTCGAAAGAAGATCGTCGAAAGAAGATCAACCGGCTTGTGCCGCTTCGCGCTGCGTGCCCAAATTCGGCCAGTACCAGTACAATCCAGGAGGAACGCCATGAAGGCTGCGGTGGACAAGCTGCTCAAAGAGTCGGTCGCCAAGGGCGACGTTCCCGGCGTCGTTGCCGTCGCGACCGACGCCAAAGGCACAACCTACGAAGGCGGATTCGGCAAGCGCGTGTTGGGCCAGACGACCGAGATGACGCCCGACACCGTCGTCTGGATCGCCTCGATGACCAAGGCGATCACCGGCACGGCGGCGATGCAGCAGGTCGAGCGCGGCAAGCTCGGCCTCGATGCACCGGCCAAGTCCGTGCTTCCCTATCTCGGCGAGGTCCAGGTGCTCGAAGGTTTCGACGCCGCGGGCAAGCCCAGGATGCGCAAGCCGCGTCGCGACATCACGCTCCGCCATCTGCTCACCCATACCGCCGGCTTCTCGTACGAGATCTGGAATCCCGACATTGCGAAGTACCAGCAGGCGATGGGCATCCCCGGCATTACCGGCTGTGAGAACAAGGCGCTCACCACGCCGCTGACCTTCGATCCCGGCGAGCGCTGGGACTACGGCATCAACATCGACTGGGCCGGCAAGATGGTCGAGGCGGCGAGCGGCCAGAAGCTTGGCCAGTATCTCAAGGCCAATGTGCTGGGTCCGCTCGGAATGGACAGCACCGCCTTCTTCATCTCGCCCGACATGCGCAGCCGGCTCGCCAAGATTCATCATCGCGGTCCCGACGGCGCGCTCACGCCGGACATGGAACTCGAGATCCCGCAGCAGCCGGAGTTCGAGATGGGCGGCGGGGGGCTCTACGGCACCGCCGGCGACTACCTGAAGTTCGTGCGCATGATGCTGAACCAGGGCAAGTCCGATCGCGGCGAGCAGGTGCTGAAGCCCGAGACCGTGGCGCAGATGTCGAAGAACGCCATGGGGGACTGCAAGGTCGGCCTGCTCAAGGCCGCGATCCCGCCGCTCTCCAACGACGCGGAGTTCTTTCCCGGGGTCGAGAAACAATGGGGCCTGAGCTTCATGATCAACAATGCTCAAGCGCCGACCGGACGATCCGCGGGAAGCCTTGCCTGGGCGGGTCTTGCCAACACCTACTACTGGATCGATCAGAAGAAAGGCATTGGCGGCGTCTATGCGACGCAGGTCCTGCCCTTCGCCGACGCCAAATCTCTGCCGCTCTACTATGCCTTCGAAAAGACAATCTACGACGCCTGACTGGGTGTTTCGCCCTCACCGGGCGTCCCGCTAGGTTGCGAGCGTAAAGAGCTCGGTCTCCTCGCGCACGCCTCGCAGGTGGTGGCGACCGAGCGAGACCAGATGGTCGCGGCTGCTCTCGGCAGCCGCCGCGAAGGTTTGGCTGACCAGCAGGTTCCGGTCGAGTTCCTTGCACAAAAGCTCGATGCGCGCGGCTTCGTTCACGGCAGGCCCGATCACGGTGAAGTCGAGTCGCGCATCCGTGCCGACATTGCCATACAGCACCTTGCCGACATGAAGCGCGATGTCGAGGCCCGGCGTCGGTTGGCCGGCCTTGTGCCGCTCCTCGGCCAGAAGGTCCATCAGGTCGAGCGCTTCGCTGGCGGCGGTGAGGGCGAGCGCGCACGTCTCGTCGCGCCGACGCCATTCGGTCGAAAAGACCGCCAACAATCCGTCGCCCAGGAACTTCAGGATCTCACCGCCGCGCCGCGTCACCGGCCGCACCATGCAATCGAAACAACTGTCCAGCAGGCCGATAAGCTCACGCGGCGGCAGCCTGTCGGTAAATTCGGTGAAGCCGCGCAGATCGGCATAGAACAGGACGGCTTCCACGCCCTGCAGTTCGCCGCGCTGCAGCGTGCCGGAGAAGACACGGGCCGCCGGATCGGTGCCGAGATAGGCCGCAAGCAGCCGCTGGCCGATCGTACGCAGCGTGATCGCCTTTACCGCGAGCGCGAAGAGCGGAAGCACAGCTGCGAGCGTGCCGATATCCGACGCCGTGAAGCCGCCCGGTCGATCGGTGCTGATGGAGCAGGCAAGCCCAAGACGCCCGCCCGCGTTGGAGATGGATCCCTGGACCTGAATTCCCAGCTCGCCGAATGGAAAGATTCGACCAAGCCAGTCGGTCATCCCCGCCTCACGCAACTCGGCAAAGAGCGGTGCCTCTCCTTCGACGGCAGGAAGGGCCAGATCCAGCCGTCGCTCCGCAATGCCTTCGCGCAACATGGCCCAAAAGGGGCTTTGTGAAATGATCGGCGCATCGATCTCGGCATGCTGGAATTCGAAACGGGTCGCGGGCCCCGTCGTGCGATCCCAGATGACGCTGTATGCACGAACCAAAGGATGCAGCGTGTTCATGCCGACGAACAGACGCGCCGTCACGACGCCCGCTTGGTTCAGGCGACGGGCAAAGCCGTCGATCAGTTCCTCGAGCGGCAGGTTGCGCAAGCCCGCCTCGACCAGCCATTCGGCAAGCCCTGTCGGCGTCATGCGGCTGGCAGGGCAACACGCGCCGGAAAGAGAGCAAGGCCGGCGATCTCGACCCGGGTTCGGAAGATGCTGCCGCAGTTGTCGTGCGGACCGCCCCGCGAGCCGGTGACGATGTAGAGATCACGGAAATCGTCGCCGCCGAAGCACAGGCTGGTGACCATGGGGAGCGGCACCGCGATATCCTCGCGGTGGGTGCCGTCGGCATTGAACACGGCCACTCGTCCACCATGGGCATCGGCGACCCAGACCGAGCCATCACTGGCGACCTTCAAGCCGTCCGGCACACCATCTGGACCAAGGTTCGCAAAGGATTTCCACGATCCAACCTCGCCGTCCGACCCGACCTCATAGACACGCACCACGCTTGCGCGCGCGTCGCTGTGAAAGAGCTGGCGGCCATCGGGCGAGAAGCCGAGGCCATTGGTGAGCAGGATGCCATCGGAGATCGTGCGCATCCTGCCGTCGAGATCGATGACATGCAGATGCCCGGGCTTGGGCGTCTCGCCGCCGAACACGCGGAAGGCGAGCGAGCCGACATAGAGGCGGCCGGCCCGGTCCGCCGTGAGATCGTTGAAGCCGGTGGCACCGGGAATCGAGTCGAGCGACAGCAGCGATCGCATGCTTCCGTCGGAGAGCGAGGCCCAGGCGATATCGCGGCCACCGACGACCAGGCCGCCCGACGCGTGCAACGCCATGCCGCCGATGCCGCGCCGCTTCGGGAGTACAAGCGACACGGTGCCCGCGTGGTCGAGCAAGTGGACGCCCCCGTTCAGGACATCGCTGAAATAAAGTCCGCGGGCCGGATCCCACACCGGCCCCTCGATCAGGCCATAGCCCGTGGCGACACGCTGCAGCGTTCGTTGCATGTGCTTCCCCTCCATCGCTCCGCCGCAGTCTAGCCTCGCGCGGGCTCCCGCCTCCAGTGGCGTGCCGCATGCGGAAACGCGGCATGCGTCTGCCGGTGGCGGCTCGCGCTCGATCTGCGCTAAGCCTGCGGTCCGATGTCCACGCTTTCCGCCGGCGGTTCGCAGTCCGCCCCCTCCTTCGCCATCGCCCTCCTGTCGATCGCAGCTTTCGCGTCCGCCGCCAATATGCGGATTGTCGATCCGCTCCTGGTTCAGCTCGCGCACGAGTTCGACGTCACGGTGGGCCAGGCCTCGATCGCGGCCACGCTGTTCCTGCTGGCCAACGGCGTGTTCGTGCTGGTGCACGGGCCGTTCGGCGACCGCTACGGCAAGATGCCGGTGGTGGCCATCGCCTGCATCGGCGCGGCGCTCTGCTGCGTGACAAGCGCGCTCTCGACCTCACTCGCCATGCTGTCGGCCACGCGCTTCCTCACCGGCGTCACCAGCTCCGCGATCATTCCTCTCGCCATGGCCTGGGTCGGCGACAATGTCGGCTACGACCGGCGTCAGGCGACCCTGGCGCGTTTCCTCAGCGGCCAGACGCTGGGACTGGCGACCGGCGCAGCACTGGGCGGTGCCGCCGGCGATTGGCTCGGCTGGCGGGCCGTATTCTGGATCCTGGCCGCGATCTATCTCCTGGCCGGCGCGGCGCTCCTGGCGACCCTGCGCGCCCGGCCCGCGATCGCCCGACCAGGTAAACGCGCCGAAGGCTCCATGCTGGGCCAGATGCTGGGGGTACTGCGCAGGCGCTGGGCGCGCACGGTGATCATCGTCGTCGCCCTGGAGGGCGGCATGTTCTGGGGCTGCTTCACCTTCGTGGCGACCGACCTGCACCAGCGGTTCGGCCTGGGCTTCGCCTTCGTCGGCCTTGCGGTCGCGGCCTTCGGCAGCGGCGGCTTCATCTATGTCACCATCGCTCCGCATCTCGTCCGGCTGTTGGGCGAGCGCGGCCTCTGCCTGTGGGGCGGGGTCGGACTGGGTCTCGCCTTCGCGGCGCTGGCGCTTGCGCCCAACGCCATCGTGGCCTTCGCCGCCATCGTCGTGCTCGGCATCACCTTCTACATGCTGCACAACACGCTGCAAACCAACGGCACGCAGATGGCACCCGAGGCGCGCGGTTCGGCGCTGGCGCTGTTTGCACTCTGCCTGTTCGTCGGCCAGGCGGTCGGCGTGCCCATCGCGGCGCCCATCGTCGATCGCTTCGGCGCCCCACCGATCTTCTGGGCGGCGGCACTCTTCCTGCCTGCCCTCGCCATATGGTTCTCGGCCGCGCTGAAGCGGCGCGGCTAGTTCGCCGGCGAAACGCGGAACTGATAGGGCTCCTCGAGGCGATTGCACTCTTCGGCTGTGAGTGCGATCTCGGTCGCCTTCGCCGCCGATGTGAGCTGCTCGAGATCGGTGGCGCCGATGATCGGCGCACCCATGTAGGGCTTGGCCAGCAGCCAGGCGAGCGCCGCCTGCGCCGGCGTGCAGCCGCGGGCCGACGCGATTTTCTTCAACCGCTCGACCACCTCCCAGTCGCAGTCGCGATAAGTGCCGGGCTGGACTTGCGCATCGTTCTTCGACCGTTCGGTAGCGCCGCCGCCTTCCTTGCTGCGATTGCCGGCGAGGAAGCCGCGCGCCAGCGGCGAGTACGGGATCAGCCCGACGCCCTGCTCGTGACAGAGCCGGTTCATCTCGCGCTCCTCCTCGCGCTGGATCAGATTGTACAGGTTCTGCATGGCAATCGGCCGCGCATAGCCCTTCCAGTCGGCGATCATCACCATCTGCGCGAACTTGTAGGCCGGCATGGTCGAGCCGCCGATGTAGCGCACCTTGCCCGAGCGCACGATCTGGTCGAGCGAGTACATCGTCTCTTCGATCGGCGTGTGCGGATCGAGGCGATGGACCTGATAGACATCGATATAGTCGGTTTGCAGGCGCTTCAGCTGCTCGTCGAGCGAGGCCATCAGATGCTTGCGGCCAGTGCCCTGGTCGTTGGCGACCGGGCTCATGCGGATGCCGACCTTGGTGGAGAGCACGATCTCCTCGCGCCTGGCCATCTTCAGGAGCGTGGCCCCCATGATCTCCTCCGACAGGCCGAAATTGTAGGTATCGGCGGTATCGAAGAAGGTGATGCCGACATCGAGGGCGTGCTTGAAATAGGTTGGCGCCTCCGCCTCGTCGAACTTGCCCCAGCCGCGGCGTCCTTTGGCGCCCCACGAATTACCGCCCAGACAGATGCGGCTCACGATCAGGCCCGAGCGGCCAAGCGGTCCGTATTTCATCACAAATTCCCCTTGTTGCGCGGAGCTTAAGGCCCCACCTTTTCGGAATGAAGGTCCTGATCGAATATTGCGGCGCTTGAGGCTACAAGCCGCAAGCCCTCCGTGTGAGGGAACGCCTCGAGAAGATGGGCGCCGCCGACATCGAGCTGCGCCCCGGTAAATCCGGCCAGTTCGACGTATCTGTCGACGGCACCCTGAAATACACCCGCAGCAAGACCGGTCGTTTCCCGACCGATGCCGAGATCGAGGATCTGCTGCCGGGTTAAGCCTCTGTGCATCCCCCTCTGTCAACAGTCGGGAGCGACGGTACCGAGAAGACTACGGCGCTCATCAGTATCCACGATGGCGGCAAGCAATTGCTGTCGTGTCCGCTCAGCCGCCTCCACAAGAGTGTGCCAAGCTGGATCGCTTAGTATCGCTTCGTGGTTGTAGTCGTCGTCCCCCGGCGCCGAATACGAATCAATGGTGTCTCCGAGGCTACGCGGCAGTTCAAACTCCCACTCAGCCAGCCAACCTCCCGTATAAGCGGAGGCAAGCTGGTCTTCATCGGGACAGGAGCACGTGAACTCGAGATACGACCAATGCGGGTTGGCATTGGTCAAATCGAGCCACATGCGCCGCTGCAACTCGAGGTCGGGAAGCTCCTGAACACTCCCAAACCAATGGCATCGGAGATACTTGGCTGTCGCGGGATCGATCGGTCTTGGACATCGACGTCTGACAAGGGTCGACACTCTCCCGTGCGCTAGGACGACAGCACTTCCTTGTTCACGACATTGGCGGCGTTCGGCCGGCCGTCGAATACCGACAGGATGTTCTCGATGGCGGTGACGGCCATGCGGTCGCTCGCCTCCTTGGTGACGCCGGCCATGTGCGGGCTGAAGATCACGTTTTCGAGCGTGAAGAGCTTGTTCTTGGGGTCGGGCGGCTCGCGGTCGAGCACATCGAGCCCGGCGCCGCGCAGCTTGCCCGTGCTCAGGGCCGTATAGAGCGCCTCCTCGTTCACGATGCCGCCACGGGCGGTGTTCACCAGGAATGCGTCAGCCTTCATCAGCGCCAGCGTCTCTGCATTGAACATGTTCACCGTCTCCGGCGATTTGGGGCAATGAACCGACACGAAATCGACCTTGGGCAGGATCGCCTTGAGGTCGGTCACCTTGATGGCGCCCGCCTTCTTGATTTCGGCCTCGGAGAGGTTGGGATCGAGCACGTAGGTCTCCATGTCGAAGGCGACGCAACGCTTCACGGTGCGAGAGCCGATGCGTCCCATGCCGACGACCAGCACCGACTTGCCGGAAAGATCGGCCGGCAGTTCGGACAGCCGCTGCCCCCAGCCGCCCTCGCGTACAAAGCGGTCATACTTTTTCACGAGCCGCGCCGCCGCCAGCATCATGTACATCGCATGCTCGGCGACCGAGACCGAGTTGGCGATGCCGGTGGTCATGAGTGGAATCTTGCGCTTGTTGAGCGCGGGAATCTCGACCGCGTCGAAGCCGACGCCGAGTCGCGCCACGACCATCATGCCTGGCGCTGCATCGAGCTCGGCCTGGCGAAAGGGGGTGGCGCCCAGCGTCACGGCATTGGCGTCCTTGAGCTTGGGATGCAGCGCCGGCACCGAATCGTCGATCAGGATCTCGTAGTCGACATCGTCGCGCTTCTTCAACACATCGAGACCAGCTTGCGGCATGCGGCCAACGATCAGGACTTTCTTTCGGTTCTTGCCGGAATTCGGGCCCGTGGGCATCGTTCCCCCTGCGATCTTGATTCGGACGGACGCGATCCTAGGGGCAGCCGCGTCGCGAAGCCAGTTCGAGTGCCGCACATCGCCGCGACCCCGTTTCGCGAGGCAATCGCTTTCGGATCACGGCAGATAGGAGAGCGGCAGCCGGGTCGTGGACTTGATCTCCTCCATGGCAAACATGGACGTGACGTCGGACAGTTCGATCCTGGCGATGAGGCGCTTGTAAAAGGCGTCGTAGGCGTCGATGTCGGGCAGCGCCAGGCGGATCAGATAGTCGATCTCGCCGCTCATGCGATAGCAATCCATCACTTCCGGAAACGACGCCACCGCCCGGGCGAAGCGCGCCAGCCACTGCGCATTGTGCTGCGCGGTACGCACGGCCACGAATACCGTGACGCCGGCATTCACCGCCTTGCGGTCGAGCAAGGCCACGCGCGCACGGATGATCCCTTCCTCCTTGAGCCGGTTGATGCGCCGCCAGCAGGGCGTGGTCGAAAGTCCCACCCGCTTCGCCACCTCGGCCAACGGCATGTCCGAATCGTCCTGCAAGCAATCCAGAATCTTCCGGTCGAAGGAATCAAGCGATAATTTCGCTACCATGCCCGCTCTCTTGGAAATCAATTCTCAATACTGCCGTCAGCGACGCAAACCTTGCAACCCGTTTTCTTTCATTCGCCCCTAGACTTCTTTCCATGTTGCGGCGCTTTACCGACCATCCCGCCTCGGTCAACGAGACCTATCTCCAGCACATGGGCATGGCGTTCGGCTTCGGCGGCCGTATGCTTGTCGGCAGTCTTGCCTGCTTCGTGCACGGCCTCTTTCCCTGGCTCTGCGTCAGTCGCGGCAGCGACACGGTCCGTACCCTGCATAGCCGCATGGTGACCCATCGAGTCGTGCAGCCGCCGAAGGCGGACGCGCGAATGGTAGCCGCAGAATAGCCGGCAACCCGTCTTCTCTCGTGGCGTTTACCGAAAGCTGAACAAGCTCAGGGGGATGAGCATGGAAACGCCGCTGAGAGTGACCTTCCAGGGAGGCGAAACCAGCGATGCGCTGGACAGCTTCATCCGTGAACATGTCGAGAGCCTGGAGAAGCTTCATGGGCGAATGACGGCCTGCCATGTCATCGTGCAGATCCCCGACCGGCATCACCGCACCAACAACCTCTATCGCGTCAACGTCCACATAATCTTGCCTGGCGGTATCAACATCGACATCGACCAGACGCCACAAGCGGATGATCGGTATGCGATCCCTCAGTTCGCCGTGAACGACGCGTTCCGACGCGCCAAGCGCCTCCTGACGGACCGGGCGAAGAAGCAACGCGGCGAGGTGAAGACCCTGCGCGAGCGCGTCGAGCGCACGATCGACAGGCCGGATTAACGAGCCGGGTCGAATACGTCAGGCTTGCGATACCACCGCGGGCGGCAGAACCGAGGCAAGGGCGCGCTTCGGCGACTTTGGCGTGGACGCGGTCAGATCTTTCGGAACTTCGTGTGCGACCATCCTGCGCACGCGCCATGACAGAAGTGCACGCACTTCACCCAGGCTGCGGCTCGGCAGCACGAGCACCAGTCGGTCGAACTCGCCGCGCTCGCAGATCTGTCGAGCATTGCGGCAACCAACTCGATAAATCTGCGCTTCTCGAGTTTGCGCAGATCGTGTGCCTGCGCGTAGGCATGCCGCATCCTGTCGCCGGCGGTGCGAAACCTACGGCCGGGCTTGTCGGTGACGAGTGCACGGATCAGGCGGCGGCTGGCGGGCGAGAGCAGGTCGAGCCGGCTCGTGGGCTTGCGCGTGTCCTGGCCCGGTTCGAGGAAGCGAGCGCGGGCGCTGTCGGCCACCACGATCAGCGCGCGCTTGCGCAGTCGATCCATCCGGGGTGTCACTGGAAGGCGCGCTTTGCGCCGCGGTTTCATCACCGATTTCGCCATCGCCCGTCCCGTCTCGGGGACAGCCGACCCTGCCCCGTTCAGGCGGCGTACCGGCGGTTGATGCCTTTCTCGCCAAGTCGCTCGCGCAACAGCCCGATACGATCGCCGCCCCAGAAGAGCTCGCCCTCGAAGACGAAGGTCGGCACTCCGAAAACGCCCGAGGCCTCCGCCACGTTGCGTAGACGATCGTGCTCCGCCCCGCCCTCGCCGGCGAGGAAAGCGGCAAAGCCTGCAGGTGCCCCGGCTTCCGCCAGAAGCGACTCGATCGCCTCGATGTTCTCCGGATCGACGGCACGGCGCCAGAAGCGATCGAAGGCAAGATCGTTGTATTGGCGAAACACGCCATGCTTCTGGGCATAGAGCATGCCGGCATTGATGGGACGGGCGAAGTAGATCTTCTTCGGGCCCATCAGTGTCAGGCCCTGCTTGTTGGCGAAGCGGCGCGCATCCATGTAGGCATAGCGCACGCGCCGCCAGTGATGCGGATCGCGCGCCTCGACCGAGCCCTGGAACGAGGCGATGTCGAGCGTATAGGGTTGCCAGTTCAGCGCGACCTCGTAGTCGTCCTCGAGCTGATAGGCCCACGCCTTCGCAACGAAGGCGTAGGGACTCACATAATCGGACCAGAGCGTGATCTCGGTCACTGTCGCTTCCTGCTCGATGGATGCTACCTCGCGTCCTTCGCCAATTTCGTCTCCACCACGCGCGACCACAGGGTGGCGCCGAGTGTGATGATCTCGTCGTTGAAGTCGTAGCCCGGATTGTGGACCTCGCAACCGCCCTCTCCACCGCCGTTGCCGATGTTGATGAAGGCGCCGGGCACCTTCTCCAGCATGTAGGAGAAATCCTCGGACGCCATCACGTAAGGTCCCTCGCGATTCATGTTCTCCTCGCCCACGATCGAGGCGGCGACATCGGAAATGAACTTCACCGAATCCCTGTCGTTCACCAGCGGCGGAAAGACGACGCGCACGTCAGGTTCCGCCGTGCCGCCCAGGGTCTTGGCGATGCCGCGGGAGATCGTCTCGATGCGCTCCTTGATCAGCGCCATCGTCTCCTTGCGGAAGGCACGGATGGTGCCACGCAGCACCGCCTCCTGCGGGATCACGTTATAGGCGTCGCCGGCATGCATCTGCGTCACCGAGATCACCGCCGAATCGAGCGGCGCCACGTTGCGCGACACGATGCTCTGCAGCGCCGAGATGATCTGCGTCGCGATGATGACGGGATCGATACCCGATTCAGGCCGTGCGCCGTGCGCGCCCTTGCCGGTGATCTTGATGTCGAACAGGCCTCCGCCCGCCATCTGCGGGCCCGAGCGGATGGCGAACTTGCCGACATCGAGCTTGGGCCGGTTATGCATCCCGAAGATCTGCTCACAGGGAAACTTGTCGAACAGCCCGTCCTTCACCATCGCTTCGGCGCCGCCGCGACCTTCCTCGGCGGGCTGGAAGATGAAATGCACCGTGCCATCGAAGTTTCGCGTGTCCGAAAGATACTTGGCCGCGCCCAGCAGCATGGTCGTATGGCCGTCGTGGCCGCAGGCATGCATGCGCCCCTCGTGGCGGCTGCGGTGATCGAAGGTATTGTGCTCGTCCATCGGCAACGCATCCATGTCGGCACGCAGTCCGATCGCCTTGGGATTGTTGCCGACGCGGATCGTGCCCACGACGCCGGTCTTGCCGATGCCGGTGGTGACCTCGCAGCCCCATTCCTTGAGCTTGCCGGCGACGATCTTCGAGGTCCGCTCCTCCTCGAAGCCAAGCTCGGGATGAGCGTGGATGTCGCGACGGATAGCAGTCAGCTCGGCGGCAAAAGCTGCAATCTTCGGTTCGATCTTGGCGGGCATGTCAGGACTCCAGCAGGAAGGCGGTCATTACACGTCGAAACTCGGCGCCATGCACGTTGGGATAGAGATGGCCGCCGTCGGGCAGAATATAGGCACGGGCCCGCGGGATCAGGCGCACCAGCTCTTCCGTGAAATAGAGCGGCGTCACCATGTCGTCCCGCGCGCAAATGGCGAGGGCCGGCGATCGCACCTTCTGGAGTTGCTCGCGCCGGTCATGCGCCACGATGGCGGCGATGCGGGACAGCACGATCTCGGGAATCAGAATGGTTTCCTTGGCTTTGGCCTCGGCCGTCGCGAGGTCGGCATCATGGTCGCGAATCCAGGCCGGCATGTGGAGCGCAAGCGCGCTCGCCTTCAGGTAGGCTTCCGGTCCCAGTTCGCGCAATATCTGCGAACGCGCCTCGAACAGGCGGCGGAAGAATGTGTCGGTCTTGGCCCAGGTGGCGCTCAGCACCAGCCGGTCGATGCGTTCCGGATGTTCGATCGCCAGCACCTGGCCCATCGCCCCGCCGGTCGAATGGCCGCACCAATGGACCTTGTCGAAGCCCAGCGCCTCGATGAGCTGCAAAGCGTCGTCGGCCATCTGTCCGACGCTGTAATCGATCCGCGATAGCGAGCTGCGCCCCGTGCCGCGGTGATCGTGCACCACCACTGTGAATGTTTTGGCGAGTCCCGCGACATTGTCGCCCCAGAAGCGACTGTCGCCGCCCAGTCCGGGAACGAGGAAGAGCGGCGGGCCGCTGCCCAATTTGTCGTAGTAGAGTTCAGCGCCGTCGCGCAATTTCAGGTGCGGCATCCCTCTCCCCCTTGGCTCGAAGCAGGCGCGGCAGTATGCGCAGGCGGCAGCGGGCTGGGAAGCGTTGCTCCGCCTCACAAGCTCGCTAAGCTCGCGCTCCCCGAAACATGTGGAAGGAATATCGTTCGATGCGTCCTCTGCCGGCTGCCGTTCTCATGCTCGTCGCGCCCCTGGGCGCTTGCACGCAGCACGGCGCGGCAGTTACGGCCCCGGCGTCCATCGCGCGGCCAGCTCCTGACGATCTGGTGCCGCGTGGCATCGCCTATGCCTGCGAGAATCACAAGGAAGTCCGCGTGGTCTATGCCAAGAACCGGGCGACGGTCACGTTCGAGAACAGGACATGGCGCATGGAATATCAGCCCGGTGGCGACGGCTTCCGCTATACCGATCCCTCGGTGCAATGGAGCGGTCGCGATGATCTTGCGGCCCTGCGGGAAAATTTCGGCACCGGCCGGCCGCTGGCCTGGAATTGCCGGCCGACACGCCTCACGACATAGCAACGCGAACGTCACGGTGCATGTCGAGCAGCTACTTCAGCCACAGACGGATGCCATAACCAACCAGCGCCACAACGCCGACGCCAGCGGCCCACAGACCCACAAACCACAGCCACTGCCGGGCGGACGGCATCAGCAATCACTCCTCAATGATAGCCCTCGTGACCGGTCTTGCCGCGGAACACCCAGTAGGCATAGCCGGTATAGGCGAGGATGATCGGCACCATGATCGCCGCACCGACCAGCATGAATTGCAGGCTGGCCGAGGGCGCGGCAGCATCCCAGATCGTGACGGCGCGCGGCACGACATAGGGATAGAGGCTGACGCCGAGGCCAGCGAGGCCGAGCGCGAACAAGGCAAGCGCGATCAGGAACGGCCAATGGTCGTGCCTGAACCGCAGCGCGAAGAAGAACGCAATCGAGGCGATCGCCACCAGAAGCGGCACCTGCGCCGTGAACAGGACCTGCGGCCAAGCGAACCAGCGCGTGGCATAGTCGTTACTGAGGAACGGCGTGGCCGCGCTCACCGCGGCCATGCCGGCAATGGTGGCGATGCCGAGTCGAAGCGCCAGGCGCTGGCAATGGTCCCGGAGCGACCCCTCGCTCTTCATGATCAGCCAGGTCGCGCCCAGGAGCGCATAGCCGGCAACCAGGCTCACGCCGACCAGCAGGCTGAACGGCGACAGCCAATCCCACCAGCCGCCGGCATAAGCATTGTCGCGCACGGCGATGCCCTGCAGCAGGCCGCCGAGCGTGATGCCTTGCGCCAGGGCAGCCACGGTCGAGCCCAGCGCAAAAGCCGTATCCCAGTATTTGCGATGCCGCGGATTGCGCCAGCGGAACTCGAAGGCGACACCGCGGAAGATCAATGCCAGCAGCATGGCGATGATCGGCGTGTAGAGCGCCGACAGGATGATGCCGTAGGCGGCCGGGAATGCCGCCATCAGCCCGCCGCCGCCCAGCACCAGCCAGGTCTCGTTGCCGTCCCATACCGGCGCGATCGAATTGATGGCGCGATCGCGCTCCTGCCCGGCGTCGAAGAACGGGAACAGGATGCCGGTGCCGAGATCGAAACCGTCCATCACGACATAGGCGAAGATCGCGAAGGTGATGATGAAGGCCCAGACGATGGGCAGATCGAAGGCGATCGTCATGCCTACGTCCTCCGGCCTGCAGAGACGGCAGGACCCGGCGTGATGCCGGCGGCGTGGCTCGGCACAGCCTCGGGGCCCGGCTCGCCCTCGTGCGGCGTCTGGCCCATCAGTTTCAGGACATAGAAAATGCCCGCGCCAAACACGATGAAATAGACAACGATGAAAGCGACCAGCGACGTGCCGACGGCCGGCGCATCCAGCGGCGATACCGACTGAGCCGTGCGCAGCAGGCCATAGACCGTGTAGGGCTGGCGACCGACTTCGGTGGTCACCCAACCCGCGATCACCGCGACGAAGCCGGCCGGCCCCATAGCCAGGGCGAGACGATGCAGCCACTTCCAGTCGTATAGGCCACGCCACAGGCGTGCGAGCAGGCTCCATGCGCCCAGCAGCAACATCAGCAGGCCGAGCCCGACCATGATCCTGAACGACCAGAACACGATCGCCACCGGCGGCCACTCGCTGCGTGGCACCGTGTCCAGACCCTTGAGCGGCGCATCGAGCGCGTGCTTCAGGATCAGCGACGAAAGCTTGGGCACAGCGATCTCGGCGCGCACTTTCGCGGCCTCCTGATCCGGCAGGCCGAACAGGATCAGAGGCGCGCCGTCAGGATGGCTCTCGAAGTGGCCTTCCATCGCCATCACTTTGACCGGCTGGTATTCGAGCGTGTTCAGGCCGTGCTGATCGCCAAGCAGGATCTGGATCGGGGCTGTCACCGTGATCATGCCCATCGCCATCGAAAACATGACCCGCACGCCCTCGCCTTTCTGCCCGCGCAACAAATGCCAGGCCGCGACTGCGCCCACAGCCAGCGCCGTGGTGAGATAGGACGCGGCGACGGTGTGAGGCAGCCGATAGGGGAAAGACGGATTGAAGATGATTTGCCACCAGTCGGCTGGCACGAACTGGCCATTGGCGGCGATGGTATGGCCGACCGGCGTCTGCATCCAGCTGTTCGCGGCGAGGATCCAGAAGGCCGAGAGCAGGGTCCCGACCGCGACGGCAAGCGTCGCCACGAAATGCAGGCCGCGGCCGACGCGGTTCATGCCGAACAGCATGACGCCGAGGAAGCCCGCCTCGAGGAAGAAGGCGGTCAGCACCTCGTAGGCCATCAACGGTCCGACGACCGGGCCCGCCTTCTGCGAATAGACCGACCAGTTCGTGCCGAACTGGTAGGACATGACGATGCCCGACACCACGCCCATTCCGAACACCAGCGAGAAGACCTTCAACCAATACTTGAAAAGATTGAGATAGACCTCGCGGCCCGTCACCAGCCACATCGCCTCCAGCACCGCAAGATAGCTCGCGAGCCCGATCGTGAACGACGGGAAGACGAAATGGAACGAAACGGTGAAGGCGAACTGCAGCCGGGCCAGCAGAGTAGCGTCAAGGGCTTCGAACATGCTGCCATCTCAATCGCAGGATCGATGTTAGACGATGCGGGACGCTGACGCAGGCGCCTTCAAGGCAATCGCGAGGACGTCCAGGGCAGCGACCAAGTCAGTACGGTTTCGGGCCACTCCGAGCGCGACGCGGATCGCATGCTCGGATGCACCGTCGACACTAAAGCTATCGCTGGTGACGACGGCAAGTCCCTGTCGCTGGATATGGGCCGCGAATTCGACGCGGTTCCACGCCGACGGCAGCGCAAGCCACAGATGGTGACCCTTGGGATGAGCCTTGTAGATCTGTCCGGACAGGGCCTTGGCCGCGAGCTTCTGTCGCGCCGCGGCTTCGGCGGCAATGGCGGCAATAATGGCGTCGGCACTACCGTCGGCCAGCCATCGCAGCACGAGTGCAACCGTCAGCGGCACCGGCATCTGGGCCACGGCACGCAGTGCATTTCCAAGCGACGCTGCCGCGGTCCGATCGGGTGCCAGCACAAGCGACACGCGCAATCCGGGAGCGATGCATTTCGAGAAGCCCGCGGCAAGGTAGCTGCGCTCGGGAATGAGCGTGGCGATCGGCTGCGCCTTGGGTTCGAGGCTGCCGTAGGCATCGTCCTCGATCAGGACCAGATTGCGATTGCGGATGATGGCGGCGAGTTCCTCGCGCCGCGCCTGCGTCATCGTGACCGTCGTCGGGTTGTGCAGCGTGGGAATGAGATACACCGCCTTGGCTGCGTGGCGCCTGCAGGCTTCGTCGAGCGCGGCGGGGATCATCCCACGATCATCGGCCTCGATGCCTCGCAGACGCACGCCGACGGCCGCAGCGGCGGCCTTGATCCCCGGATAGGTGAGCCGGTCGACCAGCACCGTCTCACCCGGCTTGGCGAGAGTGAGCAGCAGGCCGACGAGCGCCGTCTGCGTGCCGGGCGAAATCAGCAGCGTCGCCGCTTTGGCGGTCCGTACGCGCCGTCGCAGCCAGTCCGCCGCGACGCCGCGATCGCGTTCGCTTCCGCTCGGCTGCTGGTAGCTCAGGAAATCGGTGATGCCGTAGTCATGCCGCAAGGCCTCCAGGCCGCGCATGATCCGGCCCTCGAGATCGGCCTCGATCGGCTCCGGCGGCAGGTTCATCGACAGGTCGAACTCGATGCCCGCGGCAGCCGAGCGCGGGGCGCGGGTGCGGCTTTCGGCGACGAACGTACCCTGCCCCACCCGGGCCTCGGTCAATCCCCTGCGTCGCGCCTCGCTATAGGCGCGGGTGACCGTCGTGAGATCGACGCCAAGCGCATCGGCCAGCGCACGATGGGTGGGAAGGCGCTCGCCGCGATGAAGCCGGCCCGAATCGATATCGGCTGCCAGGGCATCGACGATGTTTTCATAGATCGGGCCGCGACGGTCGCTGAGTGTAGGTCGCCAATCCATACAAATTGCCTGTCTTGTCCTTGATTGTATGGCGTATTGTACGGATATTCAAGCCGCACCAACGAAGGATGGTCCCATGACGATTCCTGCGACTCGCGGCAACTGGCTGATGCGCGGCTTATGCGGTCGATGCCCAGCCTGTGGCGAAGGCCACCTGTTTCGCGCCTTCGTCAAGGTCGCTGACCGCTGCGAGATATGCGGCGAAGCCTTCCACCATCACCGCGCCGATGATTTTCCCGCTTACCTCGTGATCGTCCTGGTTGGTCACATCGTCGTGCCGCTCGCGATGTGGGTCGAGATCGCCTACTCGCCGCCCTACTGGCTGCACACCACGTTGTGGGCGCCGCTGGTCCTGGGCCTGGGTGTCGGTTTGCTCCAGCCGATCAAGGGTCTGATCGTCGCCCTGCAGTGGCAGATGGGAATGCATGGCTTCGCTGCGGCGAAGCGGGCCAGAGCCTAATTCCAAGCGGAGAACACCTCGGCGATCGCCGGACGATCGAGACTGGCCCGAAGGCATGTTTCGAGCAGGATACGCGCCTTCAGCGGATGCAGCCTGCCGCCCCAGATCAGGCCCGCCTTGCGCAAGGCGATCTCCGAGCTCGGTCCGCCATAGGTCTTTTCCAGCAGCGGGCCACCGCCGGCGCGCGGCGCAACGACGGTCGGCAATTCGGTGGCGAGCCGCACGACGCTGTCCGTTGCTCGCTCCGGAGTGTGGCCGCCGCCCATGGCAGCGACCACCGCACCGCGATAGCCGAGACGATCGGGTGCAGCGAGCAATGCATTGATCAGATATCCCGGCTCGTCGAGCGACATCCAGAGCAACGCGACCGGTGACGCCTGGCCCCTCGCCGCATCGCCCAGCCGCCGACGCGCCGCGACGAGCGCGTCGCGCACCGGCAGGGCGAGCGGCACGATCCGGTCCTCGACCAGCGCCGCCAGCGGTCCGGTCTGGGTCGAGGCGAAGGCGTTCAGTCGCGTCGGATGGACCTTCAGTACGTCCGCCGCTGCGTAGACCTCGTCCAGCATCACTGCCACGACGCCGAGCGCATTCGCATGCGCCCGCACCCAAGGGTCGGCCGCCACCCGCACCGCGGCCAGCAGGTTGCCCGGGCCGTCGGGCGAGGTGAGCGCAGGATTGCGCATCGCCGCGGTCACGATCACGGGAATTTCGAGATCGAGCAGCAGGTCGAGCAGGAAGCTCGTCTCCTCCAGCGTGTCGGTGCCCTGGGTCACCACGACGCCGTCCGCCTTGAGCGTGCGAATCCTGGCCGCGAGCGCATGGATCTGGTCGAAGGAAAGCGAATGGCTGCCGACGCGCGACACGGTCTCCGCCTCGATGTCGGCGATCTTGGCGAGCAGTGGCACAGCCGCCACGAGGTCGTCGGCGCCCAGCCCCATCTGCATGGCGCCGGTGACATCGGGACGCGTGGCGATGGTTCCGCCGAGCGCAAGGACATGGATATGCGGTTTGCTCATGATTGCAGTTTCAGCGAGTTGAAGAAGCGTTGGGCGTCGGAGCCGGTGACAGATCCGACCGGACCGAGGAAAGCAAGCGACACGAAGCGCCTGCCCTTCAGCAGCACGAGCTGTCGCAGGGCCTTGCCGCCGCGCAGGGGACCGACCGATTCGACCGCCGACGCGCCCTGTATCTGGCGCCAGTCGATCTTGCTCCACTTGCCGCCCTCGAGGCTGTGCGCCCGGCTGTCGAGTGCTGCCTGCAGGATGACGCGCGGATTTCCAGCATCGACGTCGCCGGGATAGAGCGCGCTCTGAGCGACGTACGAAAAACCGCCGGCATCCAGGCTGTAGGAGTGGAGCTGGAACGGCGTGCCATGCGCCGACACGTCCCTCACGATGCGATGGTCGGGCACGCCCGGCATCTGCACCGTGAACACATTGTCCTCAACCTCGACGCCATACCATTGCTCGGGCAATCGCAGCGGCGTCTGCGCCCTGGCGCGCGGCGCGACGACAAGGGCCGGCAACGCAAGGAACCCGCGACGACAGAAAGTCATTTCGCCGCCGGCCGGATGCCGAATCTCTCGCGTGCCTGTTCGGGCGTGTAGTAGCCGCGGGCGATGTCGCGGGCGACCAGCTCGGGTTTGCGTTTGGCCGGATCGCCGAAGCCGCCGCCGCCCGGTGTCGACACGCGCACCACGTCGCCTGGGCCGATCTGGATGTCCTGGTCCTTGGAAAGATGCGGCGGTCGATAACTCTTGCTGCCCCTTGTCACGAGGACCGTGTTGGTACCGCCGTCCTTGCCGCCCAGCACACCCTGCGGACCGGTGCGGCCGTGATCCATCACCATCGACACGCGCGCCTCGCCGCGACGCAGCCGGATCGCATAGTTGATGCCGAACCCGCCGCGATACTCGCCCGCGCCACCCGAGCCCTCGCACAGCGAGAACTCGTCGAACAGCACCGGATAGAACTGCTCCAGCACCTCGACCGGTGGCATCTTCGAGATGCCGATGGTCGAGCAGCCGTTCGAGAGGCCGTCGCCGCCTTGGAAGCCGCCGTAACCGCCGCCAGTGAAGAGATACATGATGTAGTTGCGGTTGCGCTCGGGATCGTAGCCGCCAACGCCGAGATTGCCCGACGTGCCGGCCGGCGCCGCGAACAGCAGATCGGGAATGGCGTGCGTCAGGGCCGCGAACACCGCTTCGGCGATGCGCTGGCTCACTTCCGCCGCGCAGCCCGACACCGGCCGCGGATATCTGGCGAAGAGGAACGTACCTTCCGGTTCGACAATGTGCAGCGGCTCGAAGGTGCCGGCATTGATCGGCACGTCGGGAAAGATGTGCTTGATGGCGAGATAGATCGCCGACTTAGTGGTGGCGATGACGCTGTTCATCGGCCCGCGGCAGGGCGGGCTCGAGCCTGTCATGTCGAAGGTGAGGTCCTCGCCCTTCTTCGTGACCTTCATCTTGATCGTGAGCGGCTCGTCGACGACGCCGTCGCTGTCGACCTGGGAGCTGCCTTCATAGATGCCGTCGGGGATCGCCGCGATCTTGGCCCGCATCTGGCGCTCGGCGCGGTGTCGCATCTCGGCGATCGCCTGGCGCACGGTCGCCGCGCCATAGCGGTCGATCAGCGCCGTGAGCCGCTGCTCGCCGGTGGTCAGCGCCGCCGCCTGGGCCTTGATGTCGCCGATGCGCTGGTCGGCGATGCGGATGTTGCTCAGGACGATCGACAGGATCTCCTGGTCCATCTCGCCCTTCTTGAAGAATTTCACCGGCGGCAGGCGCAGGCCCTCCTGCTCGACTTCAGTGGCGCTCGCCGAGAACCCGCCCGGCACCATGCCGCCGACGTCGGGCCAGTGTCCGGTGTTGGCGAGCCAGGCGAACAACTCGCCTTTGTAAAAGAACGGCTTCACGAAACGCACGTCCATCAGGTGCGTGCCGCCGAGATAGGGATCGTTGACGATGAACACGTCGCCCGGATCGACCCTGCCGGCATAGTGGGTCTTCACCCGATCGATCACCGCGCGGGTCGAGAATTGCATGGTGCCGACGAACACCGGCAGGCCGAGCTCGCCCTGGGCGATCAGGGCGCCGTCCTCGGCGGCGTAGATGCCGTCGGAGCGGTCCATGCCCTCGGAAATCACCGGCGAGAAGGCCGAGCGCACGAAAGCCAGATCCATCTCGTTGCAGACCTGGATCAAACCGTTCTGGATGACCGTCAGGGTCACGGGGTCGAGGTTCGACATGGCAGCAATGACTAGCACAGCCCCCCGGGTCGTGCGCTATGATCGTTCCCGATCTCCACCCCATTTCGGACGGACCGCCATGAACGCCCCTCTGGACGCGGACACTCTCAACTTGACGAAATTCGGCGTCGGTCAGCCGGTGCCTCGCCAGGAAGACCCGACCTTGCTGAAGGGCCAGGGACGCTACACCGACGACGTCAATCTGCCGAACCAGGCCTATGCCGTCGTCGTGCGCAGCCAGATGGCTCATGGCATCCTGAAAGGCATCGATACTGGCGACGCCCGCAAGATGCCGGGCGTCCTGGGCGTCTGGACCGGCACCGACCTCAACCAGGCGGGCTACGGGCCGCTCAAGACCCTGATCCCCGTGCCCAATCGCGACGGCTCACCGATGAAAACGCCGACGCGCCATTCGCTGGCGACCGACAAGGTGCGCTTCGTCGGCGATCCGGTGGCCATTGTCGTCGCCGAGACGCTCGCCCAGGCGAAGGATGCCGCCGAGGCTGTCATGGTCGACATCGAGCCGCTACCCGCGGTCACCGACGCGCGCGAGGGCGCAGCCCCCGGTGCGCCCCAGGTCTTCGACGACGTGCCGGGCAATATCTGCGTCGACTTCCACTACGGCGACAGCGAGAAGGTGGCTGAGGCTTTCGCCAAGGCCGCGCACGTGACGCGCCTGCGGTTGGTCAGCAATCGCATCGTCGTTTGCGCCATGGAGCCACGCTCGGCGATCGGCCATTACGATGCCGCCTCCGATCGCTACACGCTCCACGCCGGCAACCAGGGTGTGTTCGGCCTGAAGCACCAGATGGCGGATCTCCTGAAGATCAAGCCGGCACAGATGCGCGTCCTGACCGGCAATGTCGGCGGCTCGTTCGGCATGAAGGGCTCGCCCTATCCCGAATATGCCGGCCTGTTCCATGCCTCCAAGCTGCTCGGCCGTCCGGTGAAGTGGACCGACGAGCGCAGCGGCAGCTTCCTCTCCGATCAGCATGGCCGCGACCACGATTTCGATGCCGAGCTGGCGCTCGACAAGGACGGCCGCTTCCTTGCCGTGCGGATGACGGGCTTCGCCAATGTCGGCGCCTACCTCGCCAATGTCGGCCCGTTGATGGGCTCGATGGGCGTGACGCGCAATCTCGCGGCGATCTATCGCACACCGCTGATCGAGGTCTCGTCCAAGGTGGTGTTCACCCATACCTCGTCGGTCGGCGCCTATCGCGGCGCCGGCCGCCCCGAGGCCAACTATTTCATGGAACGGCTGATCGACACCGCGGCGCGCGAGATGGGCATAGACCGCGTCGAGATGCGCAGGCGCAACCACATCAGGCCGGAGGAAATGCCCTACAAGACGGCGTCGGGCACGACCTACGACAGCGGTGAGTTCACGACACTCCTCGACAAGGCCCTGAAGCTCGCCGACGTCGCGGGCTTCGACAAGCGCAAGGCCGAGAGCAAGGCGCGCGGCAAGCTGCGCGGGCTCGGCATCGGCGACTATCTCGAGGTGACGGCGCCGCCGACCAAGGAGATGGGCGGCATCCGCTTCGAGCCGAATGGCGACGTCACGATCATCACCGGCACGCTCGACTACGGCCAGGGCCACTGGTCGCCGTTCGCGCAGGTGCTGACCGAAAGGCTTGGCGTCCCCTTCCACCGGATCAAGCTGATCCAGGGCGACAGCGACCTGCTGATCGCGGGCGGCGGCACCGGCGGCTCGAAGTCGATCATGGCTTCGGGGGCGGCGATCGTCGAAGCCTCCGACAAGGTGATCGACAAGGGCAAGCTGATCGCAGGTGTCGCGCTCGAGGCCTCGGCCGGCGACATCGAGTTCAAGGCCGGCCGTTTCACCATCGTCGGCACCGACCGTGGCATCGGCATCATGGAGCTGGCGGAGAAGCTGCGCGGCGGCATGAAGCTGCCCGAGGGCGTGCCGGCCACGCTCGACGTCAGCCATGTCCACGAGGCCGCTCCGTCGGCTTTCCCCAACGGGGCGCACGTCGCGGAGGTCGAGATCGACCCCGATACCGGCTGGATCGAGGTGGTGAAGTACACCATGGTCAACGACTTCGGCACGGTCATCAATCCGCTGCTGGTCGAGGGCCAGAGCCACGGCGGCGTGGTCCAGGGCATCGGCCAGGCGATGTTCGAACGCGTCGTCTACAGCGACGACGGCCAGATCGTGACCGGCAGCTTCACCGACTACGCGCTGCCGCGGGCCTCGGACACGCCATCCTTCCGCGTCGACTACCACTCGGTGCCGGCCAAGACCAATGTGCTGGGCGCCAAGGGCTGCGGCGAGGCGGGCTGTGCGGGCTCCCTGCCCTCGGTGATGAACGCGATCGTCGATGCGCTGGGCGGCAAGCACATCAACATGCCCTGCACGCCCGAGCGCGTGTGGGAGGCGCTGAACTCCTGAGCGGCGCCGACGTCGCCATCGTCGGCTGCGGGCCAGTCGGCGCGCTGCTCGCGAACCTGCTGGGCCAGGCTGGCCTCTCGGTCGATATCCACGACCGGGAAGTCGGCATCCATGCCCTCCCGCGCGCCGTGCATTTCGACGGCGAGGTGATGCGCATCTTCCAGGCGGCGGGACTGGCCGAGGCGATCGCCGCCGTGACCCGCACCTCTTCCAGGGGCATGCACTTCATCGATGCGATGGGCCGCACGCTCATGGTCCGGCGTGGCATCAAGGGACCCGGTCCGCATAGCTGGGCCGGCAACTGGTACTTTCACCAGCCGACCCTGGAGCGTGTACTGCGCGACGGCCTGGACCGTTCTCCGAACGTGCGACTCCATCTCGGCCACGAGGTCGTGTCGGTCGACGATCTCGACGCCCGCTATGTGGTCGGCTGCGACGGCGCCCGCTCGCTGGTGCGACGTGCCATCGGCAGTCGCGCGCACGATCTCGACCTGCACCAACCGTGGCTGGTCGTCGACCTCCTGTGCGATCCTGATTCGCCGCGGGTGCAGTCCCTGCCCGACTACACGATCCAGCTCTGCGACCCGAGCCGGCCGATGACCATTGTGAATGTCGGCGGAAAGCGGCGTCGCTGGGAGATCATGCTGATGCCCGGCGACGATCCGGCGCGCCTTGTCGAGCCCGACCTCTTCTGGCCGATGATGGCGAAATGGCTCGGCCCGCAAGACGCCGTCGTGGAGCGGGCGGCCGTCTACACTTTCCATTCCGTCATCCACGAAGGTTGGCGCAAGGGACGTCTCCTGCTGGCGGGCGACGCCTGCCATCAGACGCCGCCCTTCCTTGGGCAAGGCATGTGCGCCGGCATGCGGGACGCTGCCAATCTTGCCTGGAAACTTGCCGCCATCATCGGAGGCGAGGCTCCCGACCCGTTGCTCGACACCTACGAAAGCGAACGGCGCCCACACGTCACGGCCTTCATCGAGCTTGCCGTGCGGCTGGGCGCCGTCATCCAGGCGACCGATCCGGCGGCCGTAGCCGAACGCGACAAACGCTTCGCCGAAGGCCCTCAAACCTTCGACTTTCCGCAACCGCAACTCGGCCCCGGCTGCCGTCTCGACGCACCGCCGCCCGTAGGAACGATCTTCCCGCAGCCGCGGCTTGCCGATGGGCGACTGATGGACGACGCCATCGGTCAGCGCTTCGCCATCGTGGGCGACAGCCAACGGCTCGCGTATCTCAGGCCCGATGCGACGCAATTACCTGACGTCGGCGGGGAATGGCTCGCGCAGCATGGCCTGCGAGCGGCTTTGCTGCGTCCCGATCGCTACATCTACGCGGTGGCCTAAAGCTTCTCCCTTGGCGGAGTCCGCCAAGGGGAAGTGTCGCCGTCATACGGCAATGATGGGATCATGCCCCTCCGCCCGCGAAGACGCGGGCACCTCCCCGGCAACACGCTGGGGAGGCGGCCAGTCCTAAGTCGGCGTGAACATCGGCAGCGGCGGGCCGCCGTCGGTCGGCTTGAAGACCAGCTTCACCGGCTGCTCGACCTTGAGCTTGTCGAAGTCGCAGTCGACGATGTTGGTCACCATGCGCGGGCCTTCGGCCAGCGTGACGTAGGCCATGGCGTAGGGTACCGGTGCGCGACGCATCACGCTGTAGGAATAGATCGTGCCCTTGCCCGAGGCCTCGATCCATTCGGTCTTGTCGCTGAAGCAGAAGGGACAGATGGTGCGCGGATAGTGATGGGCCTGCCCGCAACTCGTGCACTTGCGTACCAGGAGCTTGCCCTTGGCGGCGGCGTCCCAGTAGGCCTGCGTCTCCGGGCTGGTGGCCGGCGCCGGCAACTTGCGCTCTTTGGTCTCGGCCATGGCTTTACTCCCTCTCCAGAATGACGGTGGCGCTGCCGTGACGCAGGCCCAGCGAGCCGCCGGTGCCGTGCGCAAGGGCAAGATCGCAGTTCTTCACCTGCACCTTGGGGTGCGCCTCGCCGCGCAACTGGCGGACGGCCTCCAGCACCTTGGTAAGGCCACCGCGATTGCCGGGATGGTTGCTGCAGAGCCCGCCGCCGTCGGTGTTGAACGGAAGCTTGCCGGTGCCCGAGATCAGGTTGCCGTCTGCCACGAAGCGGCCGCCCTTGCCTTTCTCGCAGAAGCCGAGATCCTCGAGCTGCATCAGCACCGTAATGGTGAAGCTGTCGTAGATCGAAGCGTACTTGATGTCGGACGGCTTCACGCCCGCCTCCGCGAAAGCGGCTGCCCCGGTGAAGCGCGCACCGGAATAGGTGAGATCGACCTTGCCGCCCATCTGGGTCTTGATGAACTCGGAGGCGCCCAGCAGCTTGACCTTGGGTCGCTTCAGCCTGGCGGCGATCTCGGGCGCCACGACGACGATGGCGCCGCCGCCGTCGGTGATGACGCAGCAATCGAGCCGGTGCAGCGGATCGGAGATCATGGGTGAGTTCACGACCTCCTCGACCGTGACCACGTCCTTCAGGAGCGCATGCGGGTTGTGCTGCGCATGATGCGAAGCCGCGACCTTGATCCAGGCGAGCTGTTCGGAGGTGGTGCCGAACTCGTACATGTGGCGCATGGCGCACATCGCATACATGTTCACCACGGTCGGTCCGTAGGGGAACTCGAACGGCTCGTCGGGCGTGGGGGTGCCACCGCGACTGCGCGGCACCGTGCCGGTCGCCATGCCTTCGGCGCGCGGACGGCCGGCGAGCGTGATCAGCGCCACT
Organism: Pseudomonadota bacterium; assembly: GCA_018242505.1. GTDB lineage: Bacteria > Pseudomonadota > Alphaproteobacteria > Reyranellales > Reyranellaceae > Reyranella. The sequence goes on along the minus strand of JAFEBU010000027.1, from coordinate 116,635 downwards.
TTGCATTTGCCTGCCGCGATCGCCTCGGCGGCATGGCCGACATGAAGGACGTAGGATGAGCCACCGGTGTCGGTCGAATCGACGTGCCGCGGACGCAGCCCCATATATTCGACCATCGACATCGGGCCCAGCCCCGGAGCATCGCCGGCGCAAAAGTAGCCGTCGACATCTTCCTTGTTGAGACCCGCATCCTCGAGCGCGCCTTTGGCCACCTCGGCATGGATCTGGGCCAGCGACAGATCCTTCGCCAAACGTGTCGGATGCTCGTAGATGCCGGCGATATAGGCCTTGCCCTTGATGCTCATCGGGCACCTTCTCCTTGCGTCATGTTGCACTGCATCGTGAGCGATTCGCCGCTCGCGGAAAAGCGACCGTTTCCGTTCTGAGGAATCTGTCAGCCTGCGATCGACTGAGGAAGATGGAATGCGCTTTCGATTTTTCGCCGCTGTTGCCGCAGCTTGCTTGGCTTTTATCGGTGCCGCGAATGCCCAGAGCAAGATTCAGCTCCAGTGGTTCGCACAGCCGGCATCCAAGCTCACCACGGCGGACGGCTGGCAGCCGGGCCAGGTGAAGGAGTCTTGATCCGTTGCCGGGGCGCCACTCCAGTGCTGCGCCCTCAGCAACGATTAGTCCGTCACGTCCTAGTCCGTCACGTCGCGAGCGCCGACGGTCCGTTGGCGGAACTCGTCCGGCACGTCGCGGCCGACGTCGGTGAAGGCCTTCTTCACCGCCGCGACGGTTGGACCGAACACCGCCTTGCGGTTGGTGCGTGCCCACTCGTTCGAGGCCACGATCGTGTCCAGCGAGCCCTGGAAGCGCGGCATCACGTAGCGCGCGAACAGCTCGTAGGAGCGCAAGGTGGCCTCGCGGTTGGCCCATTCATGAGCACGAAACAGCACGCCGCCGAAGCCACCGTTCGAGTAGCCCAGCAGCCGTTCGATGCCCTTCGCGACCGTCTCGGGCGTGCCGACCAGCGTCGTGCCCTGGGCCACGCCCTCGCGCAGCGGATTGTCGGAGCGTCCCGGCGGACGGCCGAGCGTGTCCTCGAAATAGGTCACGGTCTCGCGCCGCTCGCCCGCATGGACCTCGCGCAGTGCCTGCTCATCGTCCTCGGCAACATGCGCATTGACCACGATCCGCCATTTCGAGCGGTCGGCTGTCTTGCCGTGCCTGGCGGCGGTCTCCTCATAGATCGCCCATTGCTTGGCCATCGCCTCCGGTCCGCCCGGCAGGCCGGCGCCGATCGACAGCACGCCAACGCCATGCTTGCCGGCCGCGATCATGCCCGAGGGCGTGATGGTGCTGGCGCAGGCTATCGGGAAATGCGGGGTGCTGTAGGGCGCCAGATGCAGCCGCGCCTCGCGCAGCTCGAACCAGTCGGTCTTCATGGTGACGGGCTCCTTGCATTCGAGGAGCCGCATGATCGCTTCGAGCGCTTCCTCCATGCGCGGGCGCTGCGTGGAAGGCTCGATGCCCATCATGTATGCATCCGACGGCAATGCGCCGGGACCGCAGCCGAGCATGGTGCGACCGCGCGACATGTGATCGAGCTGCACGAACCGGTTCGCGACCATGAGCGGGTGATGATAGGGCAGGCTCGTCACGCCCGAGCCAAGGCGGATGAACCGCGTGCGCTCGATGGCGGCACCGATGAAGACTTCCGGCGCGGCGATCGTCTCCCATCCGGCCGAATGGTGCTCGCCGATCCATGCCTCGTCGTAACCCAGCTCATCGAGCCACTCGATCAGCTCCATGTCGCGCGCCATGGCAAGTGTGGGATTCTCGCCCACGCGATGGAACGGCGCGAGGAAAATGCCGAACGTCAGGCCCTTGTGATTGCCGGTCTGCGCCATGTCGTTACCTCCGTTGACGCCACGCTAGCATGTCAGGCCGGCGTTGACCGAACTCCTTGCGCGCGATAGGCCGAACAATCGCCATGGGTGCCACCGATCTCTTGCCGCTTCAGCGTTTCAGCGTGATCGAAGTGAACGATCGCGACATACCGCAATGCCTGCGCCTTGCGACATCGCTCGCCGGCAAGATCGCGGCCGACCTCGGCGCCGACGTGCTCAAGATCGAGCCTCCTGGCGGAGATCCGGTTCGTCGCGCACCGCCCTTTCTGCCGCACGGCGAAAGCGCGTTGTTCCAGTTCCTAAACACCTCGAAGCGGTCACTGGTGCTCGACCTCGCAAGCGATGCCGGTCGCGTGACTCTGGGCAAGCTGCTCGACGCGGCCGATGCCGTGTTGTTCGAAGAGCCAGCTTCGGTCGCGGCCGAGCTTCGCATCAAGCACGCGACACCGATCGAGATCGCAGCCTTTCCCGTCGAGATGAAGGCCACGACCCGGCCGGCCAGCGAGTTCACGATCCTGGCGCTGGGCGGCCTTTTGCATATGGTGGGAGAGCCTGAACGCAAGCCGTTGAAGCTCGGCGGCCATCAGGCGTCCTATGCAGCAGGCCTCACTGCCTTCACAGGCCTCGCCGCCGCCCTGGCGGCACGGGAGGCGGGACGCACGGCGTCCGCCGTGCGCATATCGCTCGCCGAGGTGATGCAGTGGGTGAACTGGAAGGCCGCCTCGGGCGCCGATGCCACAGGCGTTTCCCCGGGCCGAGAGGGCAAACGGTCGGAATTCCAGATCGTACCGTGCCGGGACGGCTACGTCGCGATCGTCTACACGGTGACGCAGTGGCCGGCGGTGCGCACCCTGATTGGCGATCCACGGCTCGACGACCGGAAGTTCACCACCCGCGCCGACCGGCGGCGGAACGTCACCGAGCTGTACGAAGTCATTCGGCCCTGGTTCGCGGACAAGACGCGACTGGAGGTCCAGGCACTTGCCCAGGCGAGGGGCGTTCCGTTCGGGCCGATCTTCTCTCCGGCCGAATTGCTCGAAACCGAGCAATATGTCGCCCGCAGCTTCTTCGCCGAAGTGGCGCATCCGCGGCTCGGGACACTGCGCCTGCCACAGCTTCCCGTGCAATGGAACGGTCAATCCTTCGCCCCCCGGCCGGCGCCGGAGCTGCCGACATGACGGTCCGCCCGCTCTCCGGCGTGCGCGTGCTGGATTTCGGCTTGCTGACGGCTGGCGCCAACACCTCGGCCATGCTGGCCGATCTTGGTGCCGAGGTCTTCAAGATCGAATCGGGGGCCTACCTCGATCCGTTCCGCGTCGTGGGCAAATCCGACAATGCCGATGGCTGGTGGAACCGCTCGCCGCAATTCCGCTTCACCAACCGCAACAAGCGCGGGCTCGCCCTGAATCTCAAGGATCCGCGGGGCCAGCATGTCATTCGTGCGCTGGCTGCCCAATGCGATGTCGTTGTCGAGAATTTCCGCCGCGGCGTGCTCGATCGTGCAGGCCTTGGGTATAGGGAGTTGAGCGCGATCAATCCCGGGATCGTGTTTGCCGCGATCTCGAGCCAGGGCGACACCGGACCCGAGCGCATGAATGTCTCGTTCGGCAGCACGCTCGATGCGACCTCGGGCATTGCCGCGCTGACCGGCTACGAGGGTGAAGAACCGCGTATCTCGGGCATGGACGTGAACTATCCCGACCAGATCGTATCGCTGTTCGCCGCCGGCATGGTGATCACGGCGATCATGGAAGCGCGGCGCAGCGGCAAGGGCTGCTTCCTCGATTTCTCCCAGCGAGAGGTCGCCTCCTTCACCTTGGGAGAAGAGATCCTCGCTTCCGCCTGTGACCCCAAGCGCACAGAAGCGCGACGCGGCAATGCGGCCGAAGGCGTCACGCAGCAGGATGCGTACCGTTGCCGCGACGGACGCTGGATCGCCGTAACCTCGGAAAGCGCACAGCCCGGCCTGCTGGCCTTCTGCGCCGGCCGGACAAGCGCAGAGGCCGTTGCCGAGTTGCTGGCCCGCGGCCTCGCCGTCGCTCCGTGCAATGACGGCAACGATCTCCTGCGCGACACGGCCCTGGCCGGCGTCACTCTGGTGCGCGACGAGAAAGGCCAGCTGGTCAAGGGCCTGCCCTACCGTCTTGACGGCCGGGGCATCACGATCGAACGCGCGGCACCCGACCTCGGCCAGCATACCGAGGAGGTTCTGCGCAATCTGCTGGGCTACGACGAGGCGAAACTCGAGGAGCTCGCGAAGGCCGGCGTGACGTCGGTCACGCCTGATGTGGGAGACGTATGATGGCGCGCGCCGAAGTGCAGAAGCTGATCGATCGCATGGCGATGCCCCTGATCGCGGCGCCTATGTTCCTCGTCTCCAATCCTTCCCTGGCGCTTGCCTGCTGCGGCGAAGGCGTCATGGGGAGTTTCCCCGCGCATGGCACGCGCAGCCGCGAGGAGTTCCAGGCCTGGCTCGACGAGATGCAGGAGGGCATCCAGCGTCTGGAGGATGCGGGGAAGGCGCCGGCGCCATGGGCCGTCAACCTCGTCGTCCATTCCTCCAACCCGCGCTATCCCGGTGATCTCGAGCTGGTCGAGAAGTATCGGGTTCCCGTCGTGCTGACATCGAAAGGCGCGCCGGGCGATGCCATCAAGCGCATCCACGGCTGGGGCGCCGTGGCGCTGCACGACATCGCCAACCGCCGCCATGCCGAGAAGGCGCTGGAGGCTGGCGTGGATGGCGTGATCGCGGTGGCCGGCGGCGCCGGCGGCCATACCGGCACGATCAATCCCTTTGCGCTGATGAACGAGGTGCGGCAGCTCGGCGATCACTTCGCGGTCGTGCTGGCGGGCGGCATGTCGACCGGACGCGACGTGCTGGCGGCCGAGGCGATGGACGCCGACCTCGCCTATATCGGCACGCGCTTCATCGCCACCGGCGAAGCAATGGCTGCGGACGCGCACAAGAAGATGATCCTCGACACGCGGGCCACCGAAGTCTTCCTCACAGCCTCCATCGACGGCGCGCCCGCCAACTGGCTGGTGCCGAGCCTGCTTGCGGCCGGCATCGATCTCGACGTGCTGCGTACGACGCTGCCCGGCAGGATCGTGGCCGCGCAGGAAAGCAAAAAGCGCTGGAAGGACATCTACACGGCGGGCCACGGCGTCGGAAATATCGACGACATCCCGACCGCCGCGGAACTCTGCCGCCGTCTGATCCAGCAGTATCGCGAAGCGAAGTCTCAAATGACCGGCGGCCACGCAAAAGCAGCAGCGGCGTAGACTGCAGCCGCTCCTCTGCTCTAGGCTCCGCCCCTCAGCACAAGGAGCAGCGCGTGAAGACGAAGGCGGCAGTCTGTTACGAGGCCGGCAAGACGCTTGAAATCGAGACGGTCGACCTCGAGGGACCGAAGTTCGGCGAGGTGCTGGTCGAGATCAAGGCGTCGGGTGTCTGCCATACCGACGAATTCACGCGCTCGGGCGGCGATCCAGAGGGATTGTTCCCGGTGATCTTCGGGCACGAGGGCGCGGGCGTCGTGGTCGATGTCGGACCGGGCGTCGTGTCGCTCAAGAAGGGCGACCATGTGATCCCGCTCTACACACCCGAATGCCGGCAGTGCAAATCCTGCCTCTCGGGCAAGACCAATCTCTGTACCGCGATCCGCGGCACGCAGGGCCAGGGCGTGATGCCGGACGGCTCCTCGCGCTTCTCGATCAAGGGCAAGAAGATCCATCACTATATGGGCTGCTCGACCTTCTCGAACTACACCGTGCTGCCGGAGATCGCGCTGGCCAAGATCCGGCCCGACGCGCCGTTCGACAAGGTTTGCTACATCGGTTGCGGCGTAACCACCGGCATCGGCGCAGTGATCAACACCGCCAAGGTCGAGCCGGGAGCGAACGTCGTGGTGTTCGGCCTGGGCGGCATCGGCCTCAACGTCGTGCAGGGCGCACGGCTCGCGGGCGCCAACATGATCGTGGGCGTCGATCTCAATCCGGCACGCGAGGCGCTGGCCCGCAAGTTCGGCCTCACCCATTTCGTCAATCCCGAGACGCTCGAGGGCAAGGACCTGGTGGCCCATCTGGTCGAAATGACCGACGGCGGCGCCGACTACAGCTTCGAATGCGTGGGCAACACCAAGCTGATGCGCCAGGCGCTCGAATGCTGCCACCGCGGCTGGGGCAAGTCGGTGATCATCGGTGTGGCGGGCGCCGGCCAGGAGATCAGCACCCGGCCGTTCCAGCTCGTCACCGGTCGGCAATGGCTCGGCACCGCGTTCGGCGGCGCCAAGGGCCGGCGCGACGTGCCGAAGATCGTCGACTGGTACATGAACGGCAAGATCGACATCGATTCGCTGATCACCCACACCATGCCAGTGGAGAGGATCAACGACGCCTTCGACCTGATGCATCGCGGCGAATCGATCCGCAGCGTCGTTACCTTCTGAAAGGGAGCGGACCGCCATGACCGTGCGCAAGCTGGGCAGTACCACCATCGAGAAGGTCGAGGAGATCTGCGGCCCCGGCTTCAAGCCGGCGCGCATGTTCCCAAAGTTCGACCAGGAAGCCTTCGACGCGCACAAATCCTGGATGCTGCCGGAGCATGTCGAGCCCGGCAGCGATCGACTGGTCGGTAGCGTCCACACCTGGGTCGTGAAGACGCCGCATCACACGATCCTGATCGACACCTGCCTCGGCAATCACAAGCAGCGACACAATCCAGGCTGGAATGGTCTCAACACACCTTTTCTCGAGCGGTTGAAGGCCTGCGGCTGCCCGGCCGAGTCCGTCGATTTCGTGATGTGTACCCATCTCCATGTCGACCACGTCGGCTGGAACACCCAGCTCAAGGACGGCCGTTGGGTTCCGACCTTCCCTAATGCGAAATATCTCTTCGCCAAGCGCGAGTACGCGCACTGGGAGGCGGAGCGAAAGGACAAGGGCGCCAGTGTCAATGACGGCTCGTTCGACGACTCGGTTCTGCCGGTGGTCGAAGCCGGCAAAGCGGTAATGGTCGAGACCGACCATCAGCCCGATCCGCTGCTGACGCTCAAGGATTATCCCGGTCACACGCCGGGATCGGTCGCGATCAACCTGGACGACGGCGGCCGAAAGGCGTGCTTCTCGGGCGACATCATGCACCACCCGATCCAGGTCTATTATCCGGATTGGTCGAGCCAGTTCTGCTGGAACCAGGATCTCTCGGCCAAAAGCCGCCGACAACTCCTTGAGGACTGCGCCGAAAGCAACGCACTGCTCTGCCCCGCGCACTTCCCCGGCGCCAACGCCGGCCATATCAAGCGGCAAGGCGACGCCTTCAAGATCGAATGGGATCGATGATGAAACTCGCGCCCTTCCTTTCCGGCCTCTGCTTCGGCGAAGCGCCGCGTTGGCATGACGGTAGGCTCTGGTTCTCGGATTTCTACGTTCACCAGGTCCGCACCGTCGATGAGAGCGGCAAGGCGGAGACGGTTGTCGAGGTGCCAGGCCGGCCGTCCGGCCTCGGCTGGCGCCCCGACGGCACGCTCCTCGTCGTGAGCATGACCGACCGCCGGCTGATGCGCTTCGCCGGCGGCAAGCTTGCGGTCGAAGCCGAACTCAAGCCGCTCGCGTCAGGCTATTGCAACGACATGGTGGTCGACGGCCAGGGCCGTGCCTATGTCGGAAATTTCGGTTACGACCGCCACGCTGGCGAGGCACCGCGCACAACCTGCCTGATCCGCGTCGATCCCGATGGCTCGGTGCGCCAAGCGGCCGACGGGCTCCTCTTTCCCAACGGCACGGTGATCACGCCCGACGGCCGGACCATGATCGTGGGCGAAACCTTTGCCCATCGCCTCACCGCTTTCGACGTCGCGCCTGACGGCACACTCTCCAACAAGCGCCTGTGGGCCGCGATCGACGGCTGCTATCCTGATGGCATCTGCCTCGATGCCGAGGGTGGCGTCTGGGTCTCCGACCCGTTCGGGCATCGCGTGTTGCGCGTGCTCGAAGGCGGCCGGATCACGCACAGCGTCGATCTCGCGCCGCGCGGCGCCTATGCCTGCATGCTGGGCGGCGCAGACCGGCGCACGCTCTACGTCATCACCAATTCCGGCAGCGGACCAGCCATCGCCGACAAGCACGATGGCCGGATCGAGACGATGCGGGTGGATGTGCCGGGCGCCGGCTGGCCGTGAGCCGTCTACAAGGGGGGAAAACGATGAAGGGTCCTGAAGACGATCCCGGTCTCGAGGGCAAGGTGGCGATCGTGTCGGGTGGCGGCGCCACGGGCGACGGCATCGGCAACGGTCGCGCGGCCGCGATCCTGCTGGCGCGCGCCGGCACCAAGGTCGTGGTGTCCGATCTCAACGCCAAGCTCGCCGAGCGCACCGTCGAGATGATCAAGGCCGAGGGCGGCATCGCCGTCGCCGAGGCCTGCGATGCCACCAAGGAAGCCGACTGCCGGCGCCTCGTCGACGCCGCCGTCGACCGGTGGGGCCGGCTCGACTTCCTCGACAACAATGTCGGCATCGGCAGCCGCGGCAGCGTGGTCGAGGAGAGACCCGAGGACTATCGTCGCGTCATGCAGGTGAATGTCGAGACGATGTTCCTGCTCTCCAAGCATGCGATCCCGGCCATGATCAAGACCGCCAAGGGCGGCTCGATCGTGAACATTTCCTCGATCTCGGCGCTCCGGCCGCGCGGCCTCACCACCTACACGACCTCGAAGGCCGCCGTAATCGGCCTCACCCGCGCGATGGCGGTCGATCATGGCAAGGACCATATCCGCGTCAACTGCATCTGCCCCGGCCCCATGTATACGCCGATGGTCTACGCCCGCGGCATGAGCGACGCCGCCCGCAGCCAGCGCTCGCGCGCTTCGGTGCTGAAGGTCGAGGGAGTGGGCTGGGACATCGGCCACGCCGTACGCTTCCTGATAAGCAGCCACGCCCGCTACATCACCGGCCAGGTGCTGGTGGTCGATGGTGGCGTCACGCTGCAGGGACCGGAACGGGATTCACAGGATCATTGAGGAGACAGACAAGCATGGCCCGCCTGCCCTATCTCGAGCCCGACCAGGTCGCGCCCCAGTACCGTGACATGCTGAAGCGCAACACCAACCTGCACAAGCTCCTGGTGAACAGCCCCGACATGGCGCTGGCCTTCAACGGGATCGGCAACTTCATCCGCTTCAAGAGCAAGCTCGATCCGCGCCTGCGCGAGCTTGCCATCCTGCAGGTCGGCTGGATGGAGAAGTCGGAATACGAGTTCACCCATCACGTGAAGATCGGCAAGGAGTTCGGGGTCACCGACGAGGATATCCAGGGCCTAATGGCCGAGACCGAGGGCAAGCCGTCGAAGCTGGAGCCACTCGCCAGGGCGATCCTGAAAGGTGCGCGCGAAATGGTGCGCGACCTCGGCATGTCCGACGCCACCTTTGCCGAAATCAGGCAACACCTCTCCGACGAGCACATGACAGATCTCGTGCTGACGATCGCCTTCTACTGTGCCGTGGTGCGCGTGCTCGCGACGATGAAGATCGACAACGAACCCCGCTACAAGGAAGTGCTGAAGCAGTATCCCATCCCCGGAGTGTCGTGACATGCGCCTCAAGGACAAGGTTGCCATCGTGGTCGGCGCGGGACAGAGCCCGGGTGAAGGCATCGGCAACGGCCGGGCCACCGCCCTCACCTTCGCACGCGAGGGCGCCAAGGTCGTGTGCGTCGACCGCGATCTCAAATCGGCCGAAGAAACGGCGCAGATGGTCGCCGAGAAGCAGGGCACAGCCGTCGCCCTGAAGGCCGACGTGACCAAGGCGGCTGACATCAAGTCCATGGTCGCCGATACGAAAGCGCGCTGGGGCCGCATCGATATCCTGCACAACAATGTCGGCGTGTCGCTGGCGGGCGGCGACGCCGAGTTGCTCGAGATCAGCGAGGAGGCGTTCGACCGCTGCGTGGCGATCAATCTCAAGAGCTGCATCCTTGCCTGCAAGGAAGTGATCCCGATCATGCGTCAGCAGAAGAGCGGCGCCATCATCAACATCTCCTCGATGGCGGTGGTCACGACCTATCCCTACGTCGCCTACAAGGCAACGAAAGCGGCGATGGTGTCCTTCACCGAGCAGCTTGCCTACCAGAACGCGAGCTACGGCATCCGCGCCAACGTGATCCTGCCCGGCCTGATGAACACGCCGATGGCGGTCGACACCCGCGCCCGCGAGTTCAAGAAGACCCGCGCCGAGATCGAGTCGCTGCGTGACGCGCAGGTACCGCTGCGCGGAAAGATGGGAACCGGCTGGGACGTCGCCAATGCCGCACTGTTCCTCGCCTCGGACGAGGCCAACTTCATCACCGGCGTAACGCTGCCGGTCGACGGTGGAGCCAGCGTCCGGCGCGGCTGAAAGCAATCAGCGCCCGCCTGGGCGTCGAGCAACGCGTTGTCGTCCATGCGGCAGGATGCGTCTCTCGCACGACGCGCCACCATGTTGCAGAAGGTTCGAGGCCGGCGCGTCCCGAGAGTCCGGGAACTGCAAGGATGGTAACGAGAGAGAATGGCCGAAACGACCAGCTGTGGGATATCTCCGGCTCGATGTCCCGACAATGCGCTGCTGGCGCGCTTTCGTTGCTACGGGCGGCGTGCGCCACAGCCAAAACGGAGGCATAGTCTTTGCTTGTCCGGTTACGACAAAGAGTAGGGATTTCATGATGCGAAGCATGTTCGTCGCGGCGGTTGCGGCCGTTGCCTTCTCAAGCGCGGCCATGGCGCAGGATGCCGACCACCCCAAGGACAAGGCCCTGGTCGTCGGTTCGGACTTCGGCGTGGCGCCCTGGATGGTGCGTGGCGCTTCCGGACCGGAAGGATTCGGCGTCGACATGATCAAGGACGTCGCCAAGCGCATCGGCCGGCCGGGCGTGGAGATCGTCGACATCAATTTCTCGGGCCTGTTCGCAGCACTCTTCGCCAAGCGCATCGAGTTCACGGTCAACCCGCTCAACATCACGGCCGAGCGCGCCGAGCGCATGCTCTACACCGAGCCGTTCTTCGCCACGGGTAACGGCTTTCTCATTCGCAAGGCCGACGAAATGAAGGGCTTCGAGGACCTCAAAGGCAAGCAGCTTGCCGTGAACCGCGGCACGATCTCCGACACCTGGGCCACGGCCAACGCCGAGAAATACGGCTTCGAGGTGCAGCGCTACGACACCTTCCCCGACTCGGTGCAGGCCGTGATCACGCGCCGGGCCTTCACGGCGCTGAACGAGATCCCGACCACGATATTTGCCGCGAGCCAGAACAAGGCGATCAAGGTCGGCTTCAAGGATTTCAACGGCCGCAATTTCGGTTACGCCTTCCGGCTCGAGGATACCGCCTATCGCGACACGGTCGAGGGGGCGATCGAGTGCATGAAGCTCGATGGCACCCTCGCGAAGATGTACGAGAAATGGTACGGCTCCGCACCCGACCAGACTTCGACGATCAACGCGGTGTTCGTGGGGTACGGCGCACCGGGCTTCAAGGGCTATGAATTCAAGCCGCACGTGCCGAGCTGCAAGTAGGCGGCCGATCAGGCCGTCATGCATCCACTTCTCGACAATTTCTTCAACCCGCAAATCCTCGCCCAGTACGGCCCCGCCATCTTCGGCGGTTTCGGGACGACGGTTGCTGTTGCGCTGCTGACGATCATCGTCGGGGTTGGCAGCGGCCTGATCCTCGCCATCGTGCGTGCGATGAGGGTCAGGTCGGCCGACATCGTCATCACCATCTTTGTCGATGTCTTCCGCACGCTGCCGCAGCTCGTCGTCATCGTGTTCATTTATTTTGGCCTGCCTTATGCCGGCATCCAGCTCTCGCCTTTCGCCGCCACGGTGATCGCGCTCGGCGCCGTGTTGGCCGCATTTGCGACGGAGATCTTCTGGGCGGCAATCCAGGCCGTCCCGCAGGGGCAGTGGGACGCCGCGCGTTCGCTGGGCCTCGGCTTCTTCAAAATACTCTTCCTGGTGATCCTGCCGCAGGCAATCCGGCTCGCCGTGCCGCTTCTGACCAATCGCGCCATCGCCATCACCAAGGGAACCGCGCTTGGCACGGCAGTGGCTTTGCCGGAGCTGCTGGGTCGCGCCGAGAGCGCCATGGCGATCGCTGCCAATCCCTCGCCGCTTACCCTTGCGGCTGCCCTGTATCTCGTCTTCTTCGTGCCGCTCGTCGTCGCCAGCCGCTGGCTCGAGGCGCTCGGTCCCGTAGGGCGTTGACCATGGATGCCTTGCAGCTCTTCCTCGACAATTTCGCCGACTGGCAAAGCCTGGAGCGCATCTGGCCGCTCCTCTGGCAGGGCCTGCGACTTACGGCTCTTCTCGCCGCGGTAACGCTGCCCCTTGCCATCCTGGTCGGGCTCGCGATCGCCGTCATCTACAGCTTCCACAACAAGACGGTGAACGTCCTGCTGTTGATCTGGATCGACTTGTTCCGATCGTTTCCTGTCCTGGTCCTGCTGATCCTGATCTTCTATGGCTTGCCGTTCCTCGGCCTGAAGCTTCCGTCCTTCGCCGCCTGCGTACTGGCGCTTGCCCTCAACAATTCCGGCTACTACGGCGAGATTTTCCGCGCCGGCATCGAATCGGTGCCGACCGGCCAGCGCGAGGCCGCACGGGCGCTGGGCCTCCGTCCGCTGCAGGTCGTCTTCCTGGTGATCCTGCCGCAAGCGATCGCACGCGTGCTGGCGCCGCTTGCCTCCAATTCGCTCGAGCTCGTGAAGACCACCTCGATTGCATCCCTTGTGGCCCTGCCCGAGCTCCTGCGCTCGGCGCGAGTCGCGCAGGAACAGACCTACAATCCCACACCTCTCACGGCCGTAGCGGTGATCTTCTTCGTCCTGCTCTGGCCTTTCGCGCGCTGGGTGGCCAAGCTCGAACGCGACATGCTGATGAGGCAGAGATGAAAAGACTCGAGGGCAAGACGGCGCTGGTCACCGGCGCCTCGTCGGGCATCGGCCGCGCCATCGCGAAGAGATTCCATGCCGAGGGCGCTACACTGCTGTTGATGGACATCACCGAGAAGGTTGTCGAAGGCGGAGAGCCGACGCACAGGATCCTGGATGTGCCGTTCTTTCAGGGCGACGTGTCGCGGGAGGCGGATGCCGAAGAGGCCGTGCGCCGCGCCGCCGAACCTACCGGCCGGCTCGACATCGTGGTCAACGATGCCGTGATCCGCGCCGGCAAGCCGCTCGTCGAGACCAGCCTCGAGGAATGGAACCGGGTGATGGCGGTGAACGTGACCGGCGTGTTCCTGATATGCCGCGCCGCCGTGCGCCGGATGCTGAAGCAGGAGATCCACAACGAGGCGCGCGGACGCATCGTCAACATCTCCTCCCAGCACGGCATGATCGCTGCACCCGGGGATTGCTCCTACGGCGTGTCGAAATCGGCTGTTGTCTACCTCACGCGGCAGATCGCAGCCGATTACGGCAAGGACAGCATCGTCTGCAACGCGGTCGCCCCGGGCAAGATCCTGACCGGCAAAGGGGGCCGGGCCGTCGAGCCGCGCTGGATCGAATACAGCCACGCCCGCACGCCGCTGCCGCGGCTCGGACGCTCCGAGGATGTCGCCAACGCCGCCCTCTTCCTCGCTTCCGACGAGGCCACCTTCATCACCGGCGAGAATCTGATGGTCGATGGCGGCTGGATGGCGAGCTGACGGTCGTCAGGCGATCCCGAATGCAACGAGACCGTCGGCGGTATCGGTAGCCGTCCCGTCGGTGGGACGCGGAGACCAGCGCCGGACCACATTCTTCCATAACGGGGACCTCCCCATCGATCGCGGACAGAGTGGCATGGAAAAGCCCGGTCGACCAACCGCCCTTCACGACTTGTTTATGCTCAGTGAAGTTGAAAGGCGATAGTCGTTCCAGGGCATCAACGGCGAGCCTGCCATGAATGCCTTCGTCACGGTCTTCTATGACTGGTCGCGCGTGAACTCCCTCACATGGCTGGCGCCGCTCGCGGAACGCATCACGGTGGGCGTCTTCTTCATGGCCACCGGCTGGACCAAGCTCACGTATCTGCCCCAGATCATCGAGAACTTCACCGCCCTTGGCATTCCCGCGCCGGGAATCCTGACACTTCTCGTCTCCGGTGTGGAGTTTGTCGGCGGCAGCCTCCTGTTGTTGGGTGTGCTGACTCGCTTCGCCGCCGTGCCGCTCACGATCGTGATGGTGGTCACGATCATCTCTGCCCAATGGGCAGTCGCTTGAGGACCTCCTCGGTCTCGAGGAAGTATCCTATTTCGTCGTGTTCGCCTGGCTCGCCATCATCGGCCCCGGACCGATCTCGTTGGACCATCTCGTCCTCAAGATCTTCCGGCCCGACAAATTGGCCACCGAGTACGGAGCCTGATGTCACCCCCGCCGTTATGGCTGGAATGACGGCACTGGAACGATGCAGGCATTTCAATGTCGCCGATATTCGGGGGCTGGCTTACATGCCTGCCCCGAGCGACTACCGGCCAACAGGCGCGCCCGGGCTCTATGAGACCTCGGATTTCTACAGCAACATCTTCGCCGAGCTGTGGGGGCCGGTGAACCTCACGGCGGGAGCCCGCGGGCGCGCTGATCTGCGGCGCTTTCGCGAACGGCTTGGCGTCAATTTCATCCATTGCTACGACTGGGCGCCGCCGATCCTCCAGAAGGATGCATCCGGCAGGGATCGCCACCTTCGGGAACATCTGGGCTTTCTGCAGGCGTGCCACGAGCTTGGCATGACCGCTACGATCCCGATCAGCAACTACACGATGAACCTCCTGAGCCAGGGCAAGAAAGACGCCGCTCGCCGCAATGTCGAGCGTATCGTCGCGGAAATTCATGGCTCCAACAGTGCCGGGGCGCCCGTGCCGGGTGCGGGCATGTGGAAGATCTTCAACGAGTACGAACTCAACTTCGACCGCAAGGCCGAGCGCGTGGTCGCAGTCCTGGCTTGGATCGCCGACTGGGAGCGGGCCCACGGCGTGATCGAGGAAAACCGTCTTCCCATGATGGTCTGCACCTCGTTCGCCCTGAAGGACGGCATCGAGGGAGCCGGCGCCCTGAAGGACGTGCACGATGTGCTGTTGGGTGAAGGCAGGATCGGCTCCTACGACGCGCCGTCCTTGTGGCGCGAGCGCATCGTCTTCGCGACCAATCCGCAAAATCCTGGATCTGAGATCCGCGACTATCTCGATCGGCGCTTGCCGGCCTATTGGCGGCAGAACGGCATTCCCGCACCGCCGGTCATGTTCACGGAGCTCGGGTCCAGCATCGAGCAGGCCGGTGGTGAAAGGCAGCAGGCGCGCTGGCTGTTGGAGCAGATCGAAGCGTCCAGGCCGGGAGGAAGCGGCGGGCAGATGCTGGGCGCATGCGTCTTCCTGAACGAGGAGCGGCCGTGGGAACAGGGTGCCGAGCGCAGCTTCGGCCTGCTGCGCTTTGGCCCGGACACCACCTGGGGCCGGCCAGCCGAAAACTATCGGGCCGAAACAAGCTATCCGGTCTGGGATCCTCAAGGGTGGTGGTGGCCGCAGACCGCGACCTACCCGGTCGAACAGCAGACCGGGAAATTGAGTTACAGGACCGTGGCCCACGCATGGGGACCACGTTGAATCCCGCAGCTATTTCTGCTGCCGTCCGCGCCACCTACACCGGCGCCGCCGGCTTTCGCGCGACGATCCTTGGTGGGCAGCGCGGGACTCCTGCTGGAACCATTCCCCCTGAGCTACCCGTGCTTTTCCCGCGAATCGGCCGGCGTCTCGGCGCGTTCGTTCATGCCGTAGTCACGCACCACTTGCGCCACGCGCAGGCGGTAATCGCGAAAAACACCGTTGCGGCCCGCCTGCTGCGCCTGGCGGTGATGCTCAAGCGTGCGCCAGGTCCTCACCGCCGCCTCGTCGCGCCAGAAGGAGAGCGAGAGGATCTTCCCCTCATCGGTGAGGCTCTGGAAGCGCTCGATGCTGAGAAAGCCGTCGGTCTTCTGCAGTTCCGGCCGAAGCTCGGCGGCAATGTCGAGATAGGTCTGCTTGCGGCCGTCGGCCGGCCAGACTTCGAAGATCACGGCGATCACGGCTCTTCTCCCCTGAGGCTGCGGCCCACCGCTTCATAGAGTACGCGGCGGCCTGTTTCGAGGTGCATCAGGTGCGTCCCGCCCTCCAGCCTGATGTCGCGGCGCGAAGGCGCGTCCGTGGCGGTATCCAAAATCATGGCCGCATCGCTGTTGCGGCAAAGCGAATCCCAGGCGCCGCGCACGATCGTCACGGGCCGCGCGAGCTTGGCCGGGTTCCAGGCGAGCCGCCCGTGCCAGGCGTCGATATTGTCGGCGCGCGGTCCATTGGGGATGCGGACGGCCGGGGGCGAGCGCATCTCGGCTCCCGGATCGCTCGCGAGATAGGCCGGCGCCCAGCGATCGAAGGCGACCAGCACTTGAGGGGACCTCCGAGGCACGTCCTCGACGAACCGCGCATATTGCGCCTCGTTGGTGACATCGCCCCAAGCCGGTAGGGACACCGCCCCGCCGTTACCTGCCCGCCGCGCGATGGGTGCAAAGAGAATGAGCCGGTCGACCGCGTCGGACTCGGCCACGGCCGCGAGACCGGCGGGCATGCTGCCCCAGGAATGCGCGACCAGAGACACGCGCTGACGGCCGGTCTCGCGGCGGATCAGCGCCAGTACTGCCGCGATCTGCGCAGCCGCGTGAGCGGTGCGGCCGAGCGGCGGATGACGGTCGGCCGGCTCGGCCATCTCGGCATAGCGTCCACTCTCGCCAAAGCCCGCGAAGTCGAAGGCCCACGCATCGAAACCTCGGGCATTCCAGTCGTCGAGCCACGAACCGCCCCCGAAACCGAAGCCAACCGAGAGCGCCGACGGGAAAGTGGCGCCATGGACATACAGGACGGCCGGCGCGTCCGGTTGCGGCTGGCGACGGATGAAGAGCGACGGACATGCGGCGGTCGCAAGGATGTGAAAAGTCTGCTGGGTCATGCCGGGGAGATAGGCGTTCCCGGTCGACTGTCCCTTCGGTCGCGGCCGAAAGGATTTGGCAGATCAGTCGAGTCCGTTGCCGCCATAGAGCCAATCGAGGACGTCCAGCCACTCACCCTGGCTCTTGGCGCTCATGATGGCATTGCGCAGTGCCGCATGCGGGCCATCGGGATGATAGACATGATCGCCGATGGCGCGCGACATGAGCTGCACGCGCGCTGTCCGCAGCACGCGACGATCACGATAGCGTGCGAGTCCGGTCGGCAGGTCGGCCGGGTCGCGCGCCAGCGAATCGGCCAGGCACACGCCGTCCTCCATCGCCATGCAGGCCCCCTGGGCCATGTACTGCATCATGGGATGGGCGGCATCGCCCAGCAGTGCCACGCGCCCGTCGATCCAGTCGCCCACCGGCTCGCGATCGCACAACACCCACATCTTCCAGTCGATGCCGTGGCGAATGATGTTTTGCGCCCGCTCGCAGACATGGGCGAAGCCACGACGCACCTCCTCGACCGGCACCGGCTTGCCGGCCACCGGCTCGGGCGCATCGTTGTGATAGGTGACGACAAGGTTGAACACCTTCCAACCCGAGAGCGGATAATGGACGATGTGGCACTTCGGACCGGCCCACAGCGTGGCGGCATTCCAGCGCAGGTCTTCCGGCATCTGTTCGGTCGGGATCACCGAACGGTAGGTCGTGTGGCCTGACACGCGCGGCGCGCCGTCGCCCACCACCTGCCGCCGTACATGGGACCACAAGCCGTCGGCGCCGACCAAGGCTGCGCCAACGACAGTCTCACCGCTGGCGAGCCTTGCCGTGACTGCTTTACCGTCCTGATCGTAGCCGATGACCTCGCTGCTGACCCTGAGCTCGATCAGCGGATGTTCGCGGCACCCCTTGAGCAGGACGCCGTGCAGATCGCCGCGATGCACCACCGCATAGGGATTGCCGAAACGCTTGCGGAAGGTCTCGCCGAGATCGATGTGCGTGATCTCGCCGTCCGCCATCGCATCCATCAGGCGGAGCTGGTCGATATAGACGGCCATGGCGCGCGCCGCCTCGCCCACGCCCAGGCGATCGAAGCAGTGGAATGCATTGGGTCCGAGCTGAATGCCGGCGCCAATCTCCCCCAGTTGCGAGGCCTTCTCCAGCACCAGAGAAGCAATGCCTTTCTGCGCCAGCGCCAGCGCCGCCGACAAACCACCGATGCCGCCGCCGGCGATGAGGACCCTATCGTGGTCCGGCAACGATCTTCTCGTCATGCAACCGCGCGATCTCCGGGGCAGGAAGGCCCAGGATGCCAGACAGGATCTCGTCGGTGTGCTGGCCCAGCAACGGTGCGGGCCGGGGCGCCTCCCGTGGCACGGCGCCGAACTGCAGCGGCGTGGCCGCGACCGGATAGCGGCCGATCCCCGGCTGGTCGATCACCGTGAACAGCGGGTTGTCGCGCACGGCGTCCTTGTCCTGCAGGAGCCCGCGGAAGGTCAAGTACGATGCCCAAAGTGCGCCGGCCTGCTTGAGCGCCGCCCCCACTTCTGCGGCGGTACGTGCGGCTACCCAAGGCTCGATCACGGCACAGAGGTCGGCCCGGGCCGTCCAGCGCCCGGCATCGGTCTTGAGATCGACGCCGGTCTTCTTTTCGATCGCGGCAAAGGCTTCCGCGAAACCGCCTGCGGCGGCAAGCGCATCGACGTGGCGGTCGGAGAAGATGCAGATCATCACGAACTTGCCGTCCCGGGTCCGGAAGTCGCGGCCGAAGGTGCCGAAGATCTCGTTGCCGAAGCGTGGCCGATCGACATCGTTGACGGCAGCTTCGCCGAGGTAACCCAGCGCCGAGGTGGCGGCGAGCGCCATGTCCTGCAACGGCAGCACGATGCGCTGGCCCTGCCCGGTGAGCCGGCGGTGGCGCTCGGCGGCCAGCAAGGCCATCGCGCCGGCATAGGCTGTCGCGATGTCCCATGGCGGCGCCACGGCATTGACAGGGCCTTCGTGGGCAACCGGTCCTGTCACCATCGGAAAGCCGGTGATGGCGTTCACCGTGTAGTCGACCTGCGCCGAGCCGTCGCGGGCACCCACGATATTGAGCGCGATCAGGTCGGCGCGCTTCTTCTTCAGCTCGTCGTAGGAGAGCCAGCCGCGCGCCGGCATGTTGGTGGCGAAGATGCCCGCACCCTCGCCCGGCGCCGTGATCAACGCGGTGAGCAGTTCGCGGCCCTTCGGATTGCGCAGATCGACCGCGATGGAGCGCTTGCCCTTGTTGAGACCGGCCCAATAGATCGACCGGCCGTCCCTGGTCACCGGCCAGCGGTCGCTGTCGAGGCCGCCGCGGATATCGTCGAAACGGATCACGTCGGCGCCGAGCTGCGCCAAGGTCATGCCGCCGAGCGGCGCCGCGATGAAGGCCGAGCCTTCGACAATGCGCAGGCCGGCAAGGATGCCCGTCACAATGCGGCTCCCGTCGGCTTGCGATCCGGAAGGTTGTTCTTCCGCTTGTCCAGCCACCAGCCGTATTCCGGCGTCCACATCCCGAAGCTCGAATCGCAGTCCAGCTCCTGGGCCGCATGCAATGCCCAGAACGGGTCGTAGAGCGCCTGGCGACCGATCGCGATCAGGTCGGCATCGCCCGCCTGCAGGATCGCTTCGGCCTGCGGCCCGTCGAGGATCAGCCCGACGGCCATGGTCGGAATGTCGGCGCCGCTCTTGATCGCCGCCGCGAACGGCACCTGGAAACCGAGCGTGCGCTTCACCGGCAGCGCGGTCGAGAGGCCGGTGAGGCCACCCGACGACGTGTCGATGACATCGACGCCCAGCGCCTTCAGCTCCCTGGCATAGGCGACGGAGTCCTCGACATCCCAGCCGCCGGCACCGTCGACAGCCGACACGCGGATGAACATCGGCTTGTGCTCGGGCCAGTGGGTGCGCACCTCGCGCGCGACGGCGAGCGGAAAGCGCATGCGGCCGGCACGGTCGCCGCCATACTGATCGTTGCGCTTGTTGCTGACGGGCGACAGGAACTGCGCCAGCAGATAGCCATGCGCGCCGTGGACCTCGATCACGTCGTAGCCTGCCGCATCGGCGCGTCGCGCCGCCTGGCCGAACTTCCGCACGATATCCTCGATCTCCGGCTCGGAGAGCTGCTTGGGCGTGACATAGCCCTCGCCCGCCGGCAGCTCCGACGGCCCCACGACCTGCCACCGCTGCCAGCCCGCACCGTCCGGCCCGAGCTGGCCGGGCTTGTCGAAGGAGCGCGGCGTCGAGCCCTTGCGCCCGGAATGCGTGATCTGGGTGGCGGCCAGCGCCCCTTCCTGCTTCAGGAACCGCGTCAGCCGGCGGTGGCCTTCGATCTGGCTGTCGTCCCACATGCCGAGATCGCCCTGCGTCACCCGTCCACGCGGCTCGACGGCGCAGTTTTCGGTGAAGACGATCCCAAATCCGCCCAGGGCGAATTTGCCAAGATGCACCATATGGTAGTCGTTCACCTGCCCGTTCGTTGCGCGATATTGCACCATGGGAGAGATGACGGCGCGGTTGGGGGCCGTGACACCCCGCATCTTGAAGGGCGTGAAGAGCAGCGGTCTTTGCAAGGGTCGGTCTCCCCAATCGGATGGCTTGCGCGCGGCAGAACATAGACCGGGGCCCCGGGTCCAGCCTATCCTTGCGGCATGTATGACCTCGTCATCCGAAATGGAACCGTGATCGATGGCTCCGGCGCACCGCGCCGCGTGGCCGATGTTGCAGTGCAGGGCGGCAGGATTGCCGCGGTCGGGCCGAAGCTCGGCGGAGGCAAGCGCGAGATCGATGCCGGCGGGCTGATCGTCGCACCGGGTTTCGTCGACATCCACACCCACTACGACGGTCAAGCGACCTGGGATCCGTTCGTCACGCCGTCATCCTGGCATGGCGTCACCACGACCGTGTTCGGCAATTGCGGCGTCGGCTTCGCGCCGGTACGGCCTGGCAAGTCGGCCTATCTCATCAACCTGATGGAAGGCGTCGAGGATATTCCCGGCACGGTGCTGAGCGAAGGCGTGAAATTCGACTGGGAATCCTTTCCGCAGTTTCTTGATGCGCTCTCAGCGATGCCGCGCGCCGTCGATGTCGCGGCGCAGCTTCCGCATGGTGCGCTGCGCTTCTATGTCATGGGCGAACGCGGTGCCGATCACGCCGAGGTGCCGGGCGAGCACGAGCGGGAAGAAATGACACGCCTTACCGTCGAGGCGCTGCAGGCGGGCGCACTCGGCGTCACGACGTCGCGCACCACCAAGCACAAGGCGCGCGATGGCCGCTTCACGCCGTCTCTGTCCGCGCGCGAGGCCGAACTGTTCGCACTGGCCGAGGGGATGAAACGGGCCGGCAGCGGCGTCCTGCAGGTGAACTCCGACTTCGGTCCCGGCGAGTTCGAGGCGCTCGAGGCCGCCGCGGCGCTTGCCGGCCGACCGCTCTCCGTCCTGCTGGTGCAGGTCGACGCGCAGCCCAAGCTCTGGCGCGAGACGCTCGACCAGGTCCACGGCGTGCGCCGCGCCGGCCGCGCTGCCAATGCACAGGTGGGTTCGAGGCCGATCGGCGTCATCATGGGACTGGAGACGACGGTCCATCCCTTCGTCGCCCATCCGGTGTGGCGCGAGCTGCGCGATCTTGCGCCAGCGGAGCGGTATGCTCGTCTCGCAGGCGATGCCGATGTGCGTGCCCGCTTGCTCGCACCGCGGACCGACAGCGCCGCACCCGCCTTCATGGGCGAATCGTTCCACAAGATGTTCCCGGTCGGCGAGAGGCCGGACTATGAGCCTAATCCGCAAGACTCCGTCGCGGCCGTCGCGCAGCGCACCGGCCGCACGCCCCAGGCGGTCGCGCTCGACGTGCTGATGAGCCATCAGGGCAAGGGTCTGCTGATGCTTCCGTTCGAGAACTACGCCTATGGCAGCCTCGATGTCGTGCACGAGATGATCACCGATCCGGCCACGGTGCTGGGCGTGGCCGACGGCGGCGCGCATGTCGGCGTGATCTGCGACGCCTCCTCGCCCACGTCGCTGCTCACGCTCTGGGGCCGCGACCGCACGCGGGGGCCGAGGCTGTCCCTCGAATTCCTGATCGCCAAGCAGACCCGCGGCACCGCCGAGGCCTACGGCCTCCTGGATCGCGGCCTGCTCGCGCCGGGCTGCAAGGCCGACATCAACGTGATCGACTTCGATGCCCTGCAGCTCAAGCGCCCCGAGGTCGTCTACGACCTGCCGGCCGGCGGCCGCCGCCTGGTGCAGCGCGCCTCGGGCTATCGCCACACCTTCGTGGCCGGCGTCGAGACGATGCAGAACGACGAACTGACCGGCGAACGGCCCGGGCGGCTGGTCAGGGGCTCCCAGAAGGCCTCCCCTGTCAGCGGGAGAGATGCCCCGTAATCGGGGTGGCGGGGGTCATGAGCAACACACCCGCAGCTCAACCTCCTCCGGCAAAGCGCGTGCAAGCACGTACGACTCGGGGCCACCTCCCCATATGAATGGGGAGGAGGGCATGAATGGGGAGGAAGGCTAAACCGTCATGTGACGGCGCACGGCCTCGGCGTCGAAGGTCTCGCGGGCCCCTGACAGCACGATCTCGCCGCGATCCATGACGGCGAAATCGTCAGCGAGCTCCTGGGCGAATTCGAGATACTGCTCGACCAGCAGGATCGCCATGTCGCCGCGCTGGCGCAGGAAAGTGATCGCTCGACCGATATCCTTGATCACCGACGGCTGGATGCCCTCGGTCGGCTCGTCGAGCACCAGCAGCCTCGGCCGCATGGTAAGCGCGCGGCCGATAGCAAGCTGCTGCTGCTGTCCACCCGACAAGTCCCCGCCACGCCGGCGCAGCATGGTCTGCAGCACCGGGAAGAGCTCGAACACCTCGTCCGGCACCTTGCGCAAGTCGCGCTTGACCGGCGCAAACCCGGTCTCGAGGTTTTCGTTCACCGTCAGCAACGGGAAGATTTCACGTCCTTGCGGCACGATCGCAACGCCGCGGCGCGCGCGATCGAACGGCGCGAGATGCGATACATCCTGCCCGTCGAGCGCGATTGAACCCGAGGCGATCGGCTGCAGGCCGACGATGGCGCGCAGCAGGCTCGTCTTGCCGACACCGTTGCGGCCCAGCAGGCAGGTCACGCGACCAACTGCCGCCGTCAACGACACCGAGCGCAACGCCTGGGCCGCACCGTAGAAGAGATCGATATTCCGGACGGCAAGCATCGGCTAGCGTCCCAGATAAACTTCGACGACGCGCGGATCGGCACTCACCTGATCAAGCGTACCCTCGGCGAGCATCGAGCCTTCGTGCAGGACCGTCACCTTGACGCCGAGCGCACGCACGAAGCTCATATCGTGCTCGACCACCACGACCGAATGGGACTTGTTGATCTCGCGCAACACCTGCGCCGTGGTCTCGGTTTCGACATCTGTCATGCCCGCGACCGGCTCATCGACCAGCAGGAGCTTGGGATCCTGCGCCAGCAACATGCCGATCTCCAGCCACTGCTTCTGGCCGTGGCTGAGACGCGCCGCCGACATGTGCTGCTGCGGTCGCATGCGGATCACGGCCAGGATCTCTTCGAGGCGGTCGTTTTCGGCCCTGGTCGGCGCGGCCGTGAGCAGCCGGTACCAGCTCCGCTGGCCTGCCAGAGCCAGCAGGAGATTGTCGCGTACCGTGTGGTTCTCGAACACGGTGGGCTTCTGGAACTTCCGTCCAATGCCCAGCGTCGCGATATCGGCCTCATCGAGCCTGGTGAGATCGGCCTGGCCGTCGAACACCACCTCGCCTTCATCCGGCCGGGTCTTGCCGGTGACCACGTCCATCATGGTGGTCTTGCCGGCACCGTTGGGGCCGATGATGGCGCGCATCTCGCCAGGCTCGACCAGCAGCGAGAGATTATTCAGCGCCTTGAAGCCATCGAACGAGACGGTGACGCCGCTGAGATAGAGCAGCGCCGAAGTGGATCGGGGAGCGCTCATGCCGGTGCCACTCTTCTCGAACGTTCGCGGCCGGCCTTGAGCTGGGCCCACAGGCCGACCACGCCCCTGGGCAGGAACAGCGTGACGGCGATGAACAGGCCGCCCAGCGCGAACAGCCAGACCTCGGGCAAGGCGCCGGTGAGATAGGTCTTGGCCCAATTGACCAGGACGGCGCCGATCACGGGACCGATCAGCGTGCCGCGCCCGCCGACGGCGACCCACAGCACGGCCTCGATCGAGTTGCCCGGCGCGAATTCGCTGGGATTGATGATGCCGACCTGCGGCACGTAAAGCGCGCCCGCAATGCCTGCCATGGCTGCCGACAGCACGAAGACGAAGAGCTTGTAGCCCTCGACGCGATAACCCAGGAAGCGCATGCGGCTTTCGGCGTCGCGTACGGCCGTGAGCGCCTTGCCGAAACGCGAACCGACGATAGCGCCCGCAATCAGCAGAAAGAGCGCGAGCATGAGCGCCGACGCAAGATAGAGCGCCGCGCGCGTGCCGTCGGCCTGCACCGGAAAGCCCAGGATGTCCTTGAAATCGGTCATGCCGTTGTTGCCACCCAACCCGGTATCATTGCGGAAGAAGGCGAGCATCAGCGCAAAGGTCATCGCCTGGGTGATGATCGAGAGATAGACGCCGGTGACGCGGCTCCTGAAGGCGAACCAGCCCAGCGCCAGCGCCAGAACGCTCGGCACGATCACGATCATGGGGGCGGCGAACCAGAAATGGTCGAAGCCACGCCAGAACCAGGGCAGCTCCTTGTAGTTCAGGAACACCATGAAGTCGGGCAGGATCGGGTTGCCATAGACGCCGCGGCTGCCGATCTGGCGCATCAGATACATGCCCATGCAGTAGCCGCCCAATGCAAAGAAGGCGGCATGGCCGAGCGTGAGGATGCCGCAATAGCCCCACACCAGATCGACCGCCAGCGCGAGCGCGGCATAACAAAGATACTTGCCGACGAGTTGCAGCGCCCAGGCCGGCACATGGAGTGCGCTGCCCGGTGGCGTGAAGAGATTGAGGAGAACGGGCACGATCCCCGCCGCCAGCACCAGCGCGATGAACCAGCGCAGCTTCCGGTCGACACCCTGCCAGAGGAAGCGCGTGATCATTCGACCGCCCGGCCTTTCAGCGCGAACATCCCGCGCGGGCGGCGCTGGATGAAGAGGATGATGAAGACCAACACCAGGATCTTGCCCAGCACCGCGCCGGCATAGGGCTCGAGGAACTTGTTGGCGATGCCGAGCGCGGTTGCGCCCAAAAGCGTGCCGAAGAGATTGCCCACGCCGCCGAACACCACGACCATGAAGGAATCGATGATGTAGCCTTGGCCGAGGTTGGGGCTGACATTGTCGATTTGGGACAGCGCCACGCCGGCGAGCCCCGCGATGCCCGAGCCCAGTCCGAAGGTGAGCGCATCCACGCGGGGCGTGCGGATTCCCATGGCCGCGGCCATCGGCCGGTTCTGCGTCACCGCACGCATGTGGAGACCGAGAGGCGTCTTGCGCAGGACCAGAATCAGCACCGCAAAGACCAGAAGCGCGAACACGACGATCCACAGGCGTCCGTAGGTGACATCGATCTGGCCGACCAGGAACGAACCCGACATCCAGGACGGCGCGCGGACTTCACGGTTGGTCGGACCGAAGATCGTGCGCACCGCCTGCTGCAGCACCAGCGACAATCCCCAGGTCGCGAGCAGCGTGTCGAGCGGCCGACCGTAGAGGAAGCGGATGACGCTGCGCTCGATCAGGACGCCAATGACGCCCGCGACCAGGAAGGCCAACGGCAATGCGATCACGATCGAAGCGTCGAACAGGCCGGGGGCGTAGGCCAGGATCACCTGTTGCACGACAAAGGTCGTGTAGGCTCCCAGCATCACCATTTCGCCATGGGCCATGTTGATCACGCCCATGGTGCCGAACGTGATGGCCAACCCGATCGCCGCCAGCAGCAGCACCGAGCCCAGCGAGATGCCGTACCAGACATTCTGTGCCGCTTCCCAGACCGCAAGTGTCTGGTTCAGCGAACCTGCCGCTGCCGTGGCCGCAGCCTTGATGTCGGCATCGGAGGACGATGCGGCCGCCTGCAGAAACCCCATCGCGTCGCGGTCGCCGCGGCCACGTATGACGGAAATGGCTTCAAGTTTCTGGGCCTTGGAGGCATCGTTGGACGCAAGAATGATCGACGCCCGGGCCTCGGCGAAGGCACGCTTGATCCCGGCGTCTTTCTCCGCTGCCAAGGCATGCTCGACCGCCGGCAGTGCCGATGGACTGCGCTGCTTGAAGAGCGAGTCGGCGGCGCTGCGGCGCATCCTGGGGTCCGGGCTCAACAGCGTCAGAGATCCGACGGCGTCGTCGATGACGCCACGCAGTCGATTGTTGATGCGCACACGCTGTAGCGCATCCTCGGACGCCGTCCCCGCAGGCTTGCCTGTGAGGGCGTCGGTCAGGTCCAGTTGGTTGCCTTGGGCCTTGCCGATGACCACGGCCTTGTCGGCCGGGCGGACATAGAGTCGGCCCGCGCCGAGCGCTTCCAGGATCGGCGCGGCCCGCGGCTCCCCCGACGCGGCCAGCGCGTTGATGGCGGTCTCCCGATCGCCGAAGCCGCCGGTCGTCAAATTGACGACAAGGGTTCCGAGATCGCCCGCGACCGCCGCACCAGCGAGCGCGAGCGCGGTGATCAGCGAGACCATGCCAGTGAGCACGCGCGATGGGGTCATGTGCAGGAAAATCGCCTGGAGAGAACGGGCGGTGCAGCCGGAAAGCCGCCCCGCCCGGTTGCCGGTGGACCTAGAGGCCCTTGCCGCCGCACTTGCCCGTGGCGACATTGAAATTGCCGCAGTTCATCGGCTTGCGCCAATCGGAGATCAGATTCTTTGAATCGGGCAGATAGTCCGACCACTCATCCCCCACGACCTCGCCCGGAGTCTGCCAGACGACATCGAACTGGCCATCACCCTGGATCTCGCCGATCAGGACCGGCTTGGTGATGTGGTGGTTCGGCATCATGGTGGCATAGCCGCCCGTCAGGTTGGGAACTGACACGCCGATGATGGCATCGATCACCTTGTCCGGGTCGGTGCTGCCGGCCTTCTTCACGGCCTGCACCCACATGTTGAAGCCGATCATGTGCGCTTCCATCGGGTCGTTGGTCACGCGCTTTGGATTCTTGGTGAACGCCTTCCACTCCTTGATGAACTGCTCGTTGAGCGGTGTCTTGACCGACTCGAAGTAGTTCCAGGCGGCGAGATGGCCGACCAGCGGCTTGGTATCGATGCCGGCCAGCTCTTCCTCGCCGACCGAGAAGGCCACGACCGGGATGTCCTTGGCCTTGATACCCTGGTTGGCGAGCTCCTTGTAGAAGGGCACGTTGGCGTCACCGTTGATGGTCGAGACCACCGCCGTCTTCTTGCCGGCCGAGCCGAACTTCTTGATCTCGGCCACGATCGACTGCCAGTCGGAGTGACCGAACGGCGTGTAGTTGATCATGATGTCCTCGGCCTTGACGCCCTTCATCTTGAGGTAGGCCTCGAGGATCTTGTTGGTGGTGCGTGGATAGACGTAGTCGGTGCCGGCCAGCACCCAGCGCTTCACGCCCTCGTTCTGCATCAGGTAGTCGACCGCCGGGATCGCTTGCTGGTTGGGCGCCGCACCGGTGTAGAAGACGTTGCGCGAGCTCTCCTCGCCCTCGTACTGGACGGGATAGAACAGGAGCCCGTTCAGCTCCTCGAACACCGGCAGCACCGACTTGCGGCTGACCGATGTCCAGCAGCCGAACACGGCGGCCACCTTGTCCTTCTGCAAAAGCTCACGCGCCTTTTCGGCGAACAGCGGCCAGTTCGAGGCCGGATCGACCACCACGGCTTCGAGCTTGCGGCCCAGCAGGCCGCCCTTCTTGTTCTGCTCGTCGATCAGCATCAGCATGACGTCCTTCAGCGTCGTCTCGCTGATGGCCATGGTGCCGGACAGGGAATGAAGGATGCCGACCTTGATCGGCTCCTTGTCCTGGGCGAAGGCTCCAGCCGCAGCGCCAGCCAGGAGGCCAGCGGCGACGAGGCCCGTCCGCAAAAGTGATCCCAACTTCATCCCGCTCTCCTTCTTCTTGTCTTGACGGAAAGCCCGCCGGGATCAGGAAAGCGAAAGCCGTGCCAAGTCAGGGGCGAGAAAGACGTCCGGAGTTGGTGGAATCGTCCAACACCCCTGGGAACCGCAGAATTGACGGCTCACAAACACGTTTGATTCAGGCTGGACGGATCCTCCAAAGCAGGTGTTCCCGCTGGAGGGCAGATATTTGCCCAGGATGCGGTCACCTGCCGGAGATTTGACCTTTGCCGACGCGCCGGTTGCTCAGGTGCGCATCGCAAGGTTCAATTGTCGAATGTTCCGCGATACTCCTCGGAAGCATCGGCACGCGTATTCAGCTCGAACATCACGCCACCGGGCGCCCGGCAGAAGAAACGGGATCCGCGGTCGTTGTTGAAGATGTCGGTCTCGAGGTGAACGCCATCGGCCTTGAACCGGTCGTAGAGCCTGCGAACCTCCTCGACACTCGGGAGCTCGAAGCCGATATGGAAGTTTCCGGGCCAATCGGGCTTGGCGTCGGTCGCCGTCTCGATCACCACGTCGAAGCCGGGCCGTTTCAGGATGTAGTACTTCTCGCCGACTTTCTGGGCGATCGTGAAGCCCAAATGCTTCGCGAAGAATTCTGCCGTGGCCGGCAGGTCGCTGGTGGGAAAGCTCAGGTGATTGAGCTTCATTGTGCTGATCGTGTCCATCATTGTGGTCCATCCGTCTTGAAGCGGAGCGGCCCCGTGCCGCTCTCCCGCCATCGACAGGTAATATGAGCAAAAGCTCATTATCGGCTACTCGCATGGCATCGGGCCGCCGCGAGACCCCTGAAAAGCCCGTAGAATGAATGCTTTAACGCTTCAGATCTTCGCCGACCTGCGGCGCCTACTCACATTCCGGCGCATGACGGGCAACTTGCCATCGATGTTGGCCGCCTCGGAAAGATAGCCGAAGACGCCCGCCCGAACGCGACGTTCGAGGTCCTGGACATCGCCTTCTTCGCACTCGCCCGCTGCATCCACCATGCCTCTCATCATGGCCGCAAGATCGCCGGCCGCAACCTCTGGCCGTGCCAGCTTCGGCATGTCGTCGCGCCGGATGATTTCGACGATCATGGCCCGGAACCTCTTCATTCCCGTCACCTCGGCGCGAAACGCTGGCCGGCTCTCTTCCACGTCGAGAAGGCGGGCCAGTATGGGCCGCCGCAGTTGCTGCCTGACCGTGGCCGCGATCAGATAATCCATCGCCGCGATGCCCGAGGGCTGGTTCAGCGCCTTGACAGCGTCGGCCCTGAATCGCTCCGTCTCGCGGCGCATGAGCGCGATCGTCAAGGCGTCCTTGCCGGGAAAATACTGATAGAGCGATCCGATACTGACGCCTGCCCGCTGTGCGACAGCGTTCGTATTGAAGCCTTCGAGGCCTTTTGTCTCCAGGACCTGAGCCGCCGCCTCCAGGATCGACGCCACGGTTTCGGAGGAGCGCGGCTGCCGCGGCGTCTTGCGCGGCCGGAGCGGAGACGTCGTCTTTAGGGATCGAGACATGTCGGTGCTCTTAGTGCGCCGCTAGCCCGCCCTGGCGTACGATGAAGGCCGCGACCTCCTCGACTCCCTTGTTCTCCTTGAGATTGGTGAACAGGAATGGCCGCTGGCCACGCATCCTGCGGGCATCGCGATCCATCACGTCGAGATTGGCGCCGACGAGTGGCGCGAGGTCGATCTTGTTGATCACCAGGAGATCGGAGCGCGTGATGCCGGGTCCACCCTTGCGCGGGATCTTCTCACCGGCCGCCACGTCGATGACATAGATCGTGAGGTCGGCGAGTTCGGGCGAGAAAGTGGCAGCGAGGTTGTCGCCCCCCGATTCGACGAACACGATCTCGAGCTTCGGCCACTTGCGGACGATGTCCGAGACGGCCGCGAGATTGATCGAGGCATCCTCGCGGATGGCGGTATGCGGGCAGCCGCCGGTTTCGACGCCCACGATACGCTCCGGCGCCAGCGCTCCCGCGCGGGTCAGGAACTCGGCATCCTCCTTGGTATAGATGTCGTTGGTGACGACGGCGATGTCATAGGTCTCACGCATCTTCTTGCAAAGGCGTTCGACAAGCGCCGTCTTGCCCGATCCCACCGGACCGCCGACACCTACCCGCAAGGGACCCCGCACATCCATCCTGAACGCTCCTGTCGATCCATTTACGCCGGCCGCGTCACGAGCGGAACAGGCGCGTGTACTGGGTCTCGTGCCGCATTGAACACCAATCGAGCAATGGGGTTGCGGTGCCCACCTCATCGAGGTCGGGAACGGCGACGGCGGCTTCCGCCGCTCGCCTCACCGCCTCTTCGAGGCTGGCCAGCGCCAACTGGCCGTCGCTCTGTCCCAGCGGCACGACCCGCACGGCGGCCGAAATCAGGTTGGCCGTGAAGGCATGGAGATAGCCGCCAAGCGCTGTCTCAAGTGCAATGCCATGCACGGCGGCCGCCAGTGCCACGGCGACCGGCAGGGCAATCTCGCCCCCCAGTCGCTCGTGCACGGCGTCTAGATCGGGGTGCCGCCAAGCCGTGCGGGTAATCGCGAGGAAGGAGCCGCCCTGCTGGCGCGATTCGAGTGCCATCTCGGACGTCCCCCGCCAGGCGGCCGCCCGTTCGGCGATGGCGTCGAACACTGGCCAATCCCCGGCGTCCGCGGCCCGCCAGGCCATCGCGAACAGCGCCCCGTCGACGCGACCCGTGCCATCGCGCAGAACGCTTTCCAGCCACGTGACCAGCGACCCGCGATCCCTGACGAAGCCTTCCTCCACTGCCGTCTCGATCCCGTGGCTGTAGCTGAAGGCGCCGATGGGATAGGCCGGCGACAGCCAGGCCAGCAATCGATAGAGGACATCAACCATGGCGCTCGTCATGCAAGGCGCCATGGCGATGGCCAGGATCGTGGTTGTGCTGGCCGTAGGCCCCGCCTTCGGGATCGAAGGGCGCCCTGACCTTGCGGACCTCCGCGCCCAGCCCTTTCAGCATGTCGACGATGACGTGGTCGTCACGGATCAGGATGCGGTCGCTTGCGATCTCGGTCGGCAGATGTCGGTTGCCGAGATGCCAGGCGATCCGCGCGAAAGCGACCGCATCCCGGGCACGCACCTCGACAAGGTCCTCTGCCGCCGCCCTGACCTCGACATAGCCCCCCTCCTCGAGCCGGAGCCCGTCGCCGGTGTGCAGTACGATCGGCTCGACAAGGTCGAGCAGGAAGTCGGTGCCGCCGTCGCCCAGCAACCTGAGCCGCCGGCGATAGCGGTCGTCGTACGGCAGGGTGACGGCGTCGATCCTTTCCGCCGTCGGCCAGCGGCCTACGCGAACGACTTCAGTGGCTCTCTTCATAGGCCGGAAGCGAGCGATTCGCGCGGAGCAACCTCCGCGCTCGGTCGCTCATCTTTGCGGATGACAGAGAACGATCGCGCTACTGCAGTGGCGCGCGCCCAGCAATGAAACATTAGGTCCCTCAAAACAAGAAGTACCGCTGCGCCAGCGGCAACACCTTGGCCGGCTCGCAGGTCAGGAGTTCTCCGTCGGCACGAACCTCGTAGGTTTCGGGATCGACCTCGATCCTGGGACAGAGCGAATTGTGCACCATGTCCTTCTTGCCAAGCTTGCGCGTGCCTTTCACCGCCGCCATTGGCCGGCTCAGCCCCCATTTCTTCGCCACGCCCTTGGCGATCGCCGCCCGGGAGGTGAACAGGACCGGGCTTGCCACGAGGCTGCGGCCAAAGGCACCGAACATCGGACGGTAGTGGACCGGCTGCGGCGTCGGGATAGAGGCATTGGGATCGCCCATGGGCGCGGCGGCGATCGAGCCGCCGATCAGCACCATGTCGGGCTTGGCCCCGAAGAAGGCCGGCGACCAGATCACGAGATCGGCGCGCTTGCCGACCTCGACCGAGCCGACGTACCTCGAGATGCCATGGGTGATCGCGGGATTGATCGTGTATTTGGCGACGTAACGCTTGGCGCGAAGATTGTCGTTGTCGCCCTGCCCGTCCTTCAGCCGCCCACGCTGCTTCTTCATCTTGTCGGCGGTCTGCCAGGTGCGAATGATCACTTCGCCGACGCGGCCCATCGCCTGGCTGTCGGAGGACATCATGGAAAAAGCGCCCATGTCGTGCAGGATATCCTCCGCCGCGATGGTCTCCTTGCGGATGCGGCTTTCGGCGAAGGCCACGTCCTCGGGAATGCGGGCATCGAGGTGGTGGCAGACGATCAGCATGTCGAGATGCTCGTCCACGGTGTTCGTCGTGTAGGGCATCGTCGGATTGGTCGAGCTCGGCAGCACATTCTTCTCGCCCGCGAGCCGGATGATGTCGGGAGCATGGCCGCCCCCCGCCCCTTCCGTGTGGAACGTCGCAATGGTCCGGCCCTTGAAGGCGGCCCGCGTGGTTTCGACGAAGCCCGATTCGTTCAACGTATCGGTGTGGATCGCTACCTGCACATCCATCCTGTCGGCGACGGACAGGCAATTGTCGATCGCCGCCGGGGTGGTGCCCCAATCCTCGTGCAGCTTCAGCCCGCAGGCGCCGGCCTCGACCTGCTCGCGGATGCCGGCCGGCCTGGACGTGTTGCCCTTGCCGAAAAAGCCCAGATTCATCGGCAGGCCCTCGGCCGCCTGCAGCATGCGGCCAAGGTGCCAGGGGCCTGGCGTGACCGTTGTCGCGAGCGTGCCATGTGCGGGACCGGTACCACCGCCCATCATGGTGGTGATGCCGCTGTAGAGCGCATCGTCGACCTGCTGCGGACAGATGAAATGGATATGGCAGTCGATGCCGCCGGCGGTGACGATCTTGCCCTCACCCGCGATCGCCTCGGTGCTGGGTCCAATGATGATGTCGACGCCCGGCTGCACATCGGGATTGCCGGCCTTGCCGATGCCGGCGACGAGTCCGTCCTTGAGGCCGATATCGGCCTTCACGATCCCCCAATGGTCGAGGATCAAGGCATTGGTGATCACCGTGTCGACGGCACCCTGGGCGCGGGTGCGCTGGCTTTGGCCCATGCCGTCGCGGATCACCTTGCCGCCGCCGAACTTCACTTCCTCGCCGTAGATCGTGTGATCCTTCTCGACCTCGATGAAGAGATCGGTGTCGGCGAGTCGCACCTTGTCGCCGACCGTGGGGCCGAACATGCCGGCATAGGCCGCGCGGGACAGACGTGTCGGCCCTTCGTTGGAGGTGCCGGCCTTCGCGACCGGCCCGAGCTTGCCCGCGACCTTGCCTTGGAAACCATGCGCCTCGCGTGCACCCATATACGCGGTGAGCCGTACGGTGCGCGACTGGCCGGGCTCGAAGCGCACGGCCGTGCCGGAGGGAATGTCGAGCCGCATGCCCTTGGTGCGCTTGCGATCGAACTTCAGCGCCTCGTTGGTCTCGAAGAAATGATAGTGGCTGCCAACCTGGATCGGCCTGTCGCCGGTGTTGGCCACCTCGATGGCGATTGGGCGGCGGCCTGGATCGACGTTGAGTTCGAGCTCGCCCTGCTTTGTACGGATTTCCCCCGGCTTCATGACAGGCTGTCCTCAGCGGATCGGGTTGTGGACAGTGACGAGCTTGGTGCCGTCGGGGAAGGTCGCCTCGACCTGGATCTCGTGGATCATCTCGGCCACGCCTTCCATCACCTGCTCGCGCCGGATCACGGTGCCGCCGTCGCGCATCAGCTCGGCGACCGGGCGGCCGTCGCGCGCGCCCTCGACCACGAAATCGGTGATCAACGCCACCGCCTCCGGGTGGTTGAGCTTCACGCCGCGCTCGAGGCGCCGGCGCGCGACATTGGCCGCCATCGCGATCAGCAGCTTGTCCTTTTCGCGAGGCGTGAGATTCATTGCCCGCGTTCCCCCTTGTCCATTATTTGACTATATCCGGCGCATCGATGCATCAAACGTGCCAAACGCGCGGCAGTCGCCGGCCGCGGAAATCGGCGAGGAAACGGACCACTGCACGACGCACAACGGTTGCTTCGCCCAGCAATCGCGCCACCAGCACGCCGTTGACCGAGGTGACACCCGCCCGCACGGCCTCTGCATTTTCCAGCAACGTCCGCATCGTCTCGAAATGCGGTTCGGGCGTTTCCCATACGCCGATCACCGTCGCGAGGGCATTGGCGTCACCGAAACCCGCACCGGTCGGCGTCTCGCCTTCCACCTGCAGCGTGTCGGTCCAGACCAGCCGGCCGGCACGGTGCACCGACCAGGCGTCGAGCAGCAGACCTTCGGTGAAGCGTTCACCCGAGGCGGCGCGGCCCAGCACCACCATCTCGCAGGCCAGCAACGATCCGCCGGGCGCGATGCTGGCCACGGTACGGCGCTTCAGCCGCGCGCCCTGGAAGACGATCGTCTCCTGTGGCAACCAGTCGAGCGCGGCATCCTTTCCGACCGTCAGCGCGACATCGATGCCGCAATGGTCGGCCGACCCGGCAGCCCGGTAGATCTTCTCCGCCGCCTGTGTCACCGCCACGGCCTGCGTGCCCGGACCCGCCTCCACGGTCATTTTCAGCCTGTCGCCGTCGGTGACGCCTCCCGAGGTCGTCAGCAGAACGGCTTCCGGCGGATTTCCCGGCTCCGGATCGGGGAACAAGACCCGGCAGGGATCGCGTTGATAGAGATCGGCAAGGCGCGTCTTTCCGTCCCGCACCGCGAAGACGACGCGACTCTCGCCGAAGGCGCGCTGCAGGCGGGGACGGGTAGCGTTCATCGGCCTGCCCTTGATAGATTACGGACCGAAATGAGCAAGGCCTTCACCAAGGAGAGCGACACCGAACTGGACGACGACCTGCCCGAGGATACAGGTGGGCTGCCGGCCGGCGCGAAGAACTACATGACCCCGCAGGGCTTCGAACGCCTGCGCGAGGAGCTGATGACGCTCATGCGCAAGGACCGGCCGGAGGTGGTCCAGGTTGTGTCCTGGGCCGCCGCCAACGGCGACCGGTCGGAGAACGGCGACTATCTCTACGGCAAGAAGCGCCTGCGCGAGATCGACCGGCGCATCCGCTTCCTCAGCAAGCGGCTGGAGCGCTCGGAGGTCGTCGATCCGGCGAAGCGCCCCAAGACCGACCAGGTGTTCTTCGGCGCCACCGTGACCTGGGCCAATTCCAGGGGCGACGAACGCACGATCAAGATCGTGGGCATCGACGAGGTCGAGCCGGCGAAGGGCCATGTGAGCTGGATTTCCCCCATCGCCAAGGCATTGCTGCGCGCCTACGAAGGCGATCTCGTGAAGATGCGCACGCCCGGCGGCGTGGAGGAGATCGAGATCGTGAAGGTCGAATACGTCTAGGGCGCTAGGGCGCCGGCTTCCGGCCTTCGCCTCAGCAGTCGAAAAAGACGGTCTCGTTCGGCCCGCCGAGATGGATCGGCAGGCGCCATGTTCCCTTGGCGTCACGCTTGGCAAGCAGCGTCGCACGCCGCTTCGGGTCGATCGCCTTCAGCACGGGGTCCTCGGCATTGGCCGGATCGCCGTCGAAATAAAGCCGCGTCGCCAACCGATTGAGCACGCCGCGGGCGAAGATCGAGACGTTGATGTGCGGTGCCTGCAGGCCGCCCTCGGGCCAGGGCACGCGCCCCGGCTTGACGGTGCTGAAGTGGCTGGAGCCGTCGATACAGGTCGAGGCACGGCCGAAGCCGTCGAAGTCCGGGTCGAGCGGCAGGTTGCGCCGATCCTCGGGATGATTGTAGCGGCCGTGGCTGTTGGCCTGCCAGATCTCGAACAAACCGTCGGGCACAACGGCCCCGTCGGCATCGTGCAGGCTCAGCACGACGTCGATGCGTTCGCCGGCCACGCCGGGCGGCGCGAGGTCGTGGCGATAGGCTTTGATCAGCGTGCCGAAATAGAACGGCCCGATCGTCTGCGACGGCGTCAGCTCGTTTGACATGAACTCATTCCATGGGCGTGGCGTTGCGGCCGCGCAACACGATGTCGAAGCGATAGGCAAGCGCCCATTCGGGCCGGGTCGAGTCCATGTCGAACGCCGCCTGCAGGCGATGCCGCGCGCCCTCGGGCACCGAATTGTAGATCGGATCGAAAGCCAGCAGCGGATCGTTGGGGAAGTACATCTGCGTGATCAGGCGCGTGGCGAAGGCCGGCCCGAACAGTGAGAAGTGAATGTGCGCGGGTCGCCAGGCATTGTGATGATTCTTCCACGGATAGGCGCCGGGCTTGATGGTGATGAATTGATAGCGCCCGTCCGCGTCGGCCCGCGCCCGCCCGCCGCCATAAAAATTCGGATCGAGCGGTGCGTCGTGCTGATCGCCCGGATGGTGGTAGCGGCCGGCGGCGTTGCATTGCCAGATCTCGACCAGCGCCTGCGGCACCGGCTTGCCGTCCTCGTCGAGCACGCGACCATGCACCACGATGCGCTCGCCGAGCGGCTCGCCCATACGCTGACGCGTGAGGTCGTTCTCCAGCGCATCGAGCCGTTCGGCAACCAGCAACGGGCCGGTCACCTCCGACAGCGTGTGCGGCAGCACCACCGGCGCCTGACGTGGCGCGCGGGCCGGCGTCGACTTGTAGCCCTCGAAGAGATTGGGCGGATGTGTCCCGGCGACCGGTCGGCGGTAGAGGTCCTTGGTCATGCTGTCGAGTTTAGCGCCGGCTCAGGCGGCGCGCACCTCCAGGCCCCGGGGCGTGGCGCGATAGCCGGTGAGCGTGCGCTCGGCGAAGCCCAGCCGCCAGTTCAGCATGCGCGCGGCATAGTCGCCCATGCGGGCCGCATAGGCCGGATCGCCGGCCCGATTCACGAACTGGTGGGGATCGGCCCTGAGATCGAAGAAGAGCGGCGGCAAGGCCGCAAAGTG
The DNA here is from genome assembly GCA_018242505.1 of Pseudomonadota bacterium. Taxonomy (GTDB): domain Bacteria; phylum Pseudomonadota; class Alphaproteobacteria; order Reyranellales; family Reyranellaceae; genus Reyranella. The sequence goes on along the minus strand of JAFEBU010000027.1, from coordinate 79,934 downwards.
GACGTACTTGAAGGCCTCGTCCTGCACCACGGCCAACGAGCACTTGTCCATGGGCACGTCGAGCGAACTTTCGGGTTGGCTGTAGTAGAGGTCGCGGAAATCGAACTCGTAGTGCACTTCCGTACGCCAGTCGGCCGGCGCCGCACCTTCGCAGAAGGACAGCAACGAGCGGCCGTCGCATTGGCGCGGCACCGGCAGGTCGAGCCATTCGAGGATGGTCGGCATGGTGTCGATCGTCTCGGTGAACTTCTCGACGATGCTGCCGCGCGTGCCGTCCGCTTGGCGACGCGGATCGCGGATGATCAGCGGAATGCGGTAGGACTCGTCGAAATAGCCGATCTTGCCCAGCAGGTGATGGTCGCCCAACTGCTCGCCATGATCGCAAGTGAAGACGATCAGCGTGTCGTCCCACTGTCCGGTCTGTTTCAGATAGTCGAAGACGCGGCCCAGGTGATCGTCGATCTCGCTCATCAGGCCGCAATAGGTGGCGCGCATCTGCGCCACCTCGGCCTCGGTCATCGCCGAACCGAGCCCCTGGCCGTCCTGGAAGAAGCTCGCCTGCTTGATGTTGTTCACGTAGTAGGCGAGCAGCGCGTTCTGCCTGGCTTCCTCTTCGGGCGATGCAGCGCGCACCACGTCGGGCATGTCCTGGGGCCGATAAAGGGCGTTGTAGGGAGCGGGCGCAATGAACGGCGGATGCGGCCGATAGTAGCCGAGATGCAGGAACCACGGCTTGTCGCCGTGACCCTTCAGGTAGGCAAGCCCGCGCTCCGTGAACCAGGCCGTATCCGACAGTTCCCTGGGGATCACGGCCGGCCGCGTGGTGGCGCCGGCGCCCGGCCCGCCCTGCGGCAGCCAGATGTCGTCGCGGCGCTTGGGCAGCTCGAAGCCCTGGTTCGCCACCCAGCCGAAATAGGCGTCGCGGTTCTCGAACGAGCCAACCGCATGGAAGCCGTCCATGATGTCGCCCAGCACGAAGAACCGGGGATCATTGGGCGCGGTCCGCCGTGGATCAGGCGTCGTCGTCGTGTAGCCAACCAGCGCCGGATCGTAGCCGCCGCGGCGCAGCTCATGCGCCAGGTTCGTGAAGCGCGAATCGAGCGGGATCGTATTCTGCACTGCGCGATGGTTCATCACATACATGCCGGTCAGCAGGCTCGCGCGCGCCGGCCCGCAGGGCACCGACTGCGTGAAATGATTGCGGAATGTCACGCCCTCGGCACTGAGGCGATCGATATTGGGCAGCCTGAGATAGTCGGCGCCGAGCTTGGGCAGCATTGCGCCTCGCCACTGGTCGACCACGATCAACAACACGTTCCTGACGGCTGGCCTGAAGGCTGGCATGCAATTCCCCGCGGTTGGAGGCCGGCGATAATACGCTAGAGTGCGGCCAAATCATCGGAGGAGACTAACCGTGGCGAAATTCAAGATCGTGACGACCGGCCCGGGTGGCACCGACCATTCGCTGGAGATGGAAACGCTGTCGGCGCTGGACGCGGAGATCGTCGAGATTTCAGGCGGCGACGACGAGCTCGCCAGGGCTGCGGCCGACGCCGACGCGATCTACGGCAAGGGTCGGCCGCGCATCACCGCCAAGGTGATCGAGGCCGGCAAGAAATTGAAGGTCGTGTCACTGGGCAGCGTCGGCGTCGATTCGGTGGATGTCGATGCAGCCACCAAGCTCGGCATCCCGGTCACCAACTGTCCCGATACTTTCATCGAAGAGGTAGCCGACCATGCCATGACGCTGATCCTCGCCACTTGGCGGCGCCTGGTGGTGCAGGACCGCATGGTGCGCAACGGCGAATGGGCCAAGGCGCGGCCGATGCTCTACCAGTTCCCGCGCCTGATGGGCCAGACGCTGGGCTTCATCTCCTTCGGTCATGTCGCCCGCGCCGTCGCCAAGCGCGCCGCACCGTTCGGCTTCCAGATGCTGGCCTACGATCCCTACATCGAGGAACTGGTGATGTCCGAGCACGGCGTGCAGCCGGTCGGGCTCGACGAGCTTCTGCAGTGCTCGGATATCGTCTCCATGCACGCGCCGGGCACCAAGGACGCCTACCACCTGATGAAGGAACAGCACTTCCGCAAGATGAAGAAGACCTCGCTGTTCGTGAACACCGGCCGCGGCTCGACGGTCGACGAGCCGGCGATGATCAAGGCCTTGCAGGAAGGCTGGATCGCCGGCGCCGGCCTCGACGTGCTGGAGACCGAGCCGGTCGGCCACAACAATCCGCTGCTGGGCATGGACAACGTGATCCTGACCGCGCATGTCGCCTCGGCTTCGGACCGTTTCGACAGGGCTCGCAAGCGCAGGGTCGGCGCCGAGCTCTCGCTGGTGCTCTCCGGCAAGTGGCCGCGCGCCTGCGTCAATCCCGCAGTCCTGGAGAAGTCCAAGCTCGAGCGCTGGCAGCCCTTCTCGATGGAGCGCGGCCCGGGGAACTAGCGCAACGGACCGAGCCGCTCGCGGATCGCGCGCTCGCATTCGGCGAGGCTGGCGAACGGACCGAGGACAGGTTTGTCGCTGTCGTCGACCGCATACCAGCCCGCCTCGCGGACGAGGTAATCGCCCACATCGTCGTCGGCGATGTGGACGGCGATCAGGTCTTTCAAAGGCCGCATACCCTGACGACGTAAGGCGTCTGCAGCCCTTTTCAACTCGCCGTGGCCATTGACCGGCCTTTGATGATAACGCTAACATGAAAAGTAACAAGAATTTGAGGGAGTGAAGAATGGCTGAAGCGGCGGCCACTGCGAGCAACAATGTTTCCTCGTCCAAACTGCGTCACGTCCTGATGGCGGCAGCCGTCGGATCGGCGTTGGAGTGGTATGACTTTTTCATCTACGGCACGGCGTCGGCCCTGGTGTTCGGCGAGCTGTTCTTCCCCAAGTACGACGCCTCCATCGGCACGCTTGCGGCCTACGCGACCTTCGCGGTGGGCTTCATTGCCCGCCCCTTTGGCGGCCTCTTCTTCGGCCATTTCGGCGATCGCATCGGCCGCAAGCCGATGCTGGTGGCGACCATCCTGCTGGTGGGCGGTGGCACCTTCCTGATCGGCTGCCTGCCGACCTATGCCTCGATCGGCATCTGGGCGCCGATCTTGCTGCTCCTGATGCGTCTGCTGCAGGGGTTCGGCGCCGGCGCCGAGTATGGCGGCGCGGTGATCCTCGCCGTCGAGTTCGCCCCGCCCGGCAAGCGTGGTCTCTACGGGAGCTTCGCTCCCATGGGCGTGACGATCGGCAATCTTCTCGCCGCCGGCGTCTTCTACCTCGTGACCATGATGTCGAAGGACGACCTGTTGTCCTGGGGCTGGCGCATCCCGTTCCTGATCTCTCTGCTTCTGCTCGGCCTCGGTGTCTATATTCGCTCCAAGGTGTCCGAAACGCCGATCTTCAGCGAAGTCGGCGCCAAGCGGCCGCCGCTCAAGGCTCCGGCGATCGAAGCCGTCAGGCGCCATCCGCGCAACTTCCTGGTCGTGATCGGCGCGCGGCTCGCCGAGAACGGGCTGGGCTATCTCTTCCCTGTGTTCGGCCTGGGCTATGTGATCAACACGCTGCACATGCCGAAGGAAGTCGCCATCACCGGCGTGATGCTGGGCAACTTCGCCGAGATATTCGGCATCCTGTTCTTCTCCTGGCTTTCGGACAAGATCGGACGGCGACCGGTCTATATGGGCGGTGCCCTGTTCTCCGCCGCCTTCGCCTTCCCGTTCTTCCTGCTCACGAACACACTCGATCCGATGCTGATCTCGCTCGCCTTCATCCTGGTGATGGGCATCGGCGGCGGCGCGATGTTCGGGCCGCAGGCAGCCTACTTCGCCGAGCTGTTCGGTCCGCGCCTGCGCTATTCGGGCTTTGCCTTCGCCCGAGAGCTGGGCTCGATCCTGGCGGGCGGGCCCTCGCCCTTCATCGCCGCGTTGCTGGTGGGTTACATGGCAGGCGCGCCATGGGGCGTTGCCTGCTACGTGATCTTCCTGTCGCTGATCACGGCCCTTTCCGTCTGGTGGGGACCAGAGACCAACGAGAGCGACCTTGCCGCGGACTCGGTAAAAGACCAGGTACCGGCAATGCGGCAGGCCTGACGCCTTCGCAAGCCGATCCTGCCCGAAGGGCGTCGAGCCGCCGGCCTAGGCGCGCTTGACGCCGGGCTCTCCGGCCTCGACGACAAAGCGCGACGCCGTGGCAATGCCGGACTTGGGATTGCGCACGTCGTCGACGGTCCGAAAGGAAACGGTCGCGGTCTTCGCCTGGAGTGCGATATGGCCGTAGCCGTGGGCATCCCCCAGACCGTAGCGCAGATGAGGGTTGTTACGCCGCAGCAGTTGAATGCGCTCGTTCGAGAAGCCTTGCGACGTGATCGAGCCGCCGACGAACTCGGTCGCGAGCGTACGCGAGGTCGACGTCGAGAAATCCTGTTTGAGATCGGTCGCCCAGAAGGAATGAACGTCGCCGCTCATGACCACTGTGTCCTTCACCGGCGACGCCGCAACCGCATCCAGCAGTTTGCGCCGCGCCGCCGGGTAGCCGTCCCAACCATCGCCCCAGAAGGCACGCTTGTCGTTCTTGGTGAGCCGGGCTGCCTCCGCCATCAGCGTCTGCTGGGCGATCAGGTTCCAGCGAGCCGAGGCGCGCTTCAGGCCATCGGCGAACCACGCCTCCTGTTCGGCACCCAGCATGGTGCGCGCCGGATCCAGACGCTCGGCGCAATCGATTAGCATCCGGTCGCGCGTGAGTTCGGCATGGCAGGCGTTGTGCGCCCGATACTGGCGATCGTCGATGACGAAAAGCTCGGCCAGATTGCCGAAGCGATAGCGGTCGTAGAGCTTGAGCGACGCGCCCCTGGGCTGCATCGCATTGGGAAGCGGCATGTGCTCCCAGTAGGCTTGGTATGCCGCGGCGCGGATGGCGAGGAACTGCTTCGGATCGAGGTCTGTTGGCGAAAGGTCGTTGGCGTAGTCGTTCGCCACCTCATGGTCGTCCCACGTGACGATCCAGGGATGGGCGGCGTGCGCCGCCTGCAGGTCAGGATCGGATTTGTAGAGCGCGTACCGGTTGCGGTACTCGAACAACAGCGTCGGGCGGCCGCTGTTATGATGGCGCACGTGATTGCGGCCCCACGAGGTCTCGTAGATGTAGTCGCCCAGGAACAGGACGGCGTTCAGCTCGTCATCCGCCATGTGGCGCAGCGCGGCGTAGTAGCCCTGCTCGTACTGCTGGCAGGACGCGAAGGCGAACCGCAGGAGCGGAACGCTTTCGTTCGAGGCGGGTGTCGTGCGGGTGCGGCCGATCGGGCTTTCGCGGCCGTTCACCGCGAAGCGGTACCAATAGGGCCGACTGGCCTTGAGTCCGTTTACATCGACGTGAATGGAGTGCGCCCAGTGGGGTTCGGCCGTCGCCTGCCCTCGGCGCACCACGCGCTGCAAACGCTCGTCCTCCGCGATCGTCCAATCGACGGTAAACGTGCCATCGAGCGGCTGGGTCGGCTCGGCCGCCAGCAACCGCGTCCACAACACCACCGAACCGGGCGAGGGATGGCCCGACGCGACCCCCAGGCCAAAGGGATTTTCGGCCAGCGGAGCCTCGGCCCGTGCCAGCGATGGAAGCCACAGGGTGCCGAGCCCGGCGACAAAGGAACGGCGGTGCATGCCGCAACTGTTACGCGTTACATGCGACACTTCAATGGCAGCGCCCCGGTCTGCTAGGGTCCTCTCTTCGAGGAGGAACCGACCTATGAGCGGAAAGATCGCAATCGTCACCGGCGCCGGCAGCGGCGTCGGCCGCGCTTCGGCGCTGGCCCTGCTGAAGAACGGCTACAAGGTAGCGCTGGCCGGCCGCCGCAAGGACGCGCTGGAGGAAACCGCGAAGATGGCCGGTGGGAATGCATCCAATGCCCTGGCCGTGCCGACCGACGTCACCAAACGCGACGAGATCGTCGCGCTGTTCGGCAAGGTCAAGTCGACCTGGGGCCGGCTCGATCTCCTTTTCAACAATGCCGGCGGCGGCGCGCCGCCCGTGCCGTTGGAGGAGCTGCCCTACGAGACCTGGCTCGGCGTGGTGGCGGCCAACCTCACCGGACCGTTCCTGTGCACACAGGAAGCGATGAAGATCATGAAGGACCAGAAGCCGCGCGGTGGCCGCATCATCAACAACGGCTCGATCTCTGCCCATGCGCCGCGGCCTTTCTCGGTCGCCTATACCTCGACCAAGCATGCGATCACCGGCCTCACCAAGTCGACCTCGCTCGACGGCCGCGCCTACGACATCGCCTGCGGCCAGATCGACATCGGCAACGCCGCCACGCCCATGACCGAGCGCATGACCAAGGGCGTACCCCAACCCAACGGCACCACCATGGTCGAGCCGCGCATGGATGTCGACGCCGTGGCGCAGGCGATCGTCTATATGGACAGCCTGCCACTCGACGCCAACGTGCAGTTCATGACCGTGATGGCCACCAAGATGCCGTTCATCGGCCGCGGCTAGGGGTGTGGTGAGAAAATGAGAAAATGACCTGAAATGCCGATGCCATGGGCATCGGAGGCTTCTCACCCGGTGAGAAAAAGTGAGAAACCGTGAGAAAATAGGGTTATTGCAGGGCCCGTGGGTCAGTATCCCCGGTCTTCCAGGTTCAGCAGCGGAAACGCGCTGTGGACGTGAGGCAGGTTGGTAGGGCGACTGGCGCTGATATAGCTCTTGTCGAGCTGCTTGAGACTGGTCACGCCGAGAAGGCCCATCACCTCCCTCATCTCTTCCTCCAGAAGCTCGACCATGCGCTCGATGCCGCCGGCGCCGGCGGCGGCCAGGCCATAGCAATAGAGGCGGCCGAGGCCCACCCAGTCGGCGCCCATGCAGATGGCCTTCACGATGTCGCTGCCGCGACTGAAGCTGCCATCGACGATCACCTTGGCGCGGCCCTTCACGGCTTCGACGATCTCCGGCAGGACCTCGGCCGAGCCGCGCCCATGATCGAGCTGGCGGCCGCCGTGGTTCGAGCAGTAGACACCCCATACGCCGTGCTGGAGTGCGATCTCCGCATCCTCGGCAGTGCCGATGCCCTTCAGCACGAACTTCACGTCCGGGAACTTCTCCTTCACGCGCTTGAAATTGTCCCAGGCGAAGGCGGCCTGATGGTCCTGCCCGGTCGCCGCCGTCCGCCACGACTTCACGAAGCGCTTGGCAATGTCGCGCTCGCGCCGGGAATAGACGTTGGTGTCGACGGTGATGCAGAAGGCGTCGTAGCCGGCGCCCATGGCCTGTCTCACCCGGTCAGCCACCCAGGCATCGTCGCCGCGCACGTAGAGTTGATAGATCTTGGGGCCGCTGCCGCCCTTGACGATGTCTTCGAGCTTGAGCGTCGTCACCGAGCTGATCAGCATGCCGACACCTGCCGCGCCGGCCCCTTTGGCGACGGTGATGCCGCCGCCCGCCTCGAACGACTCGAGCGATCCCACCGGGGCCAGCAACACGGGGATGCGCAGCTTCTTGCCCAGGATCTCCGATGACGGATCAATCGCGGAAACGTTGCGCAGGACACGCGGCTTGAAGGCGATCGAGTCGAGCGCCATGCGGTTGCGGCGCAGCGTCGTCTCGGTCTCGGTGCCCCCGATCAGATAGTCCCAGATATTGGGGTTGAGCTGAATCTTGGCCGCTTTGACGATCTCATGCAGTGTGACGAACTGAGCTTCAAGGCCGCTGGCCATGGTTCCCCCGATGCGCAAAGGAGCGGCCGTTCTTGCGCGTTCGCCGGTTGGCGTCAAACACGATAGCGTGTTCCGCACGGCGACCGATGGCGCTAGGATTCGCCAACGATCCGGAGGGAACACCATGGCGGCGCGGTCGGCGGCGGCTCACACCAGGACGGATACGGACATCCGCATTCGTCCAATCAACGGCTTCATCGGTGCGGAGATCGAAGGCATCGACCTGCGCCACGCCCTTTCGCCCGGCCAGTTCAAGGTCGTTCATGACGCCCTTGTACAGTACGAGGTGATCGTGATGCGCGGCCAGAACATCACCGTCGATCAGCAGATGACGTTCGGCGCGCTGTTCGGCGAGCTCTCGATCCATCCCTTTTCCCCCAATCTCGAGAACAAGCCCGAGGTCATCATCCTCGACTACTCGGCCGACAACCCGCCGGCGCTGACCGACATCTGGCATGCCGACGAGACCTTCCGCGACGCACCACCGCTTGGCACCATCCTGCGCGCCAAGGTCGTGCCCGAGGTTGGAGGCGATACGCTTTTCTCCAGCATGAGCGCAGCCTATCGCGGCCTGTCGGAGCGCATGAAGGAGCACATCTACGGCCTGGAGGCACTGCACGACTTCAAGCCGTGGCGGCCGCTGTTCGGCCACAGCGATCGCGCCAAGCTGCGCAAGCTCGAGGACGAATTCCCCAATCCCTGGCATCCGGTGGTGCGCGTTCATCCCGTGTCCGGACGGCGCATCCTTTATGTGAACCAGCAGTTCTGCGTGCGCATCAAGGATCTCAAGCCCGACGAGAGCGACGCGCTGCTCGCCTTCCTCTACCGGCAGGCCACGATTCCCGAGTATCAGCTCAGGGTGAAGTGGGAACCCAACACGGTGGTGATGTGGGACAACCGCTCCGTCCTGCACTATGCCGCACATGACTACTACCCCGCCCGCCGCACCATGGAGCGCGTAACGGTGAAAGGCGACAAGCCACGCGGCGTGACCGGCCCTTATGCACCCGATACCGTCGCCGCCAACGGTATCGTAAAGCCCTCCGTTGCCGAGGGTGCGAGGCCAGGTCCGAAGCGCGCATTCGATCGCTACTGACGCGAAGACCGGTCGGCGCACTCTGCGTCGATTTCAGCAGGCCGACGCCATTGACCGGTGCGCCGCCAGGCCCTTTGATCATGGTCAGTGCTGGATTCTGGCAATGGCAGCAATATCAATAACGATGACAGGTGAGGTAGGGCGATGAAGAGGCGCGTCTTTACCGCGGGCATGGCGCTTGGTGCGTTCTTCCCGCCGACTATCCTTCGGGCAGCCCCGCTGCCTACCCTTCAGGAAACGCCGTGGCTTGCAGACAAGGTGAAGTCCGGCAAACTGCCGGCTGTCGCCAACCGCGTTCCCCAGCAACCTTCGATCGTCAGCTATTTCCCCGGCGGCGACGGGCCGGGTCGCCAGGGCGGCGAAGTCAACATGCTGATCGCCAACGCCCGCGATACCCGCCTAATGACGATCTACGCCAACACCCGCCTGATCGTCTACGACGACAAGTTCAAGTTGCAGACCGACATCCTCGATAGCTACGAGGTCAAGGACGGACGCGACTTCACCTTCAAGCTGCGCGCCGGCCACAAGTGGTCCGACGGCCATCCGTTCACGACCGAGGACTTTCGCTACTTCTGGGAAGATATCGCCAACAACAAGGATCTCTCGCCATCGGGTCCATCGGTCGAGCTCCTGGTCGACGGCCAGCCGCCGAAGGTCGAGATCTCCGACGAACGCACGATCCGCTACACTTGGGACAAGCCCAACCCCTATTTCATCGAGAGCCAGGCGCGAGCTGCGCCGTTGTGGCTGTTCCGGCCGTCACACTATCTCAAGAAGTTCCATGCCAAGTACACCCCGATCGACGAGATCACCAAGGCCTCGCGCGGCGGCCAAGGCGGCAACTGGGTGCAAATCCATCGTAGCGTCGACACGATGTACTACGACAGCAACCCCGACTTGCCGACGCTCAATCCCTGGATGCAGACCACGGCGTCGCCGGCGCAGCGTTTCGTCTATGATCGCAATCCCTACTATTATCGCGTCGACGAAAAGGGCTGCCAGCTCCCCTACTTCGACCGGGTCGTCTTCACAGTGGTCGCGGCCAATCTCGTGCCGGCCAAGGCCGGCCTCGGCGAGTCCGACCTGCAGTGCCGCTATCTCAACATGCGCGACTATACCTTCCTGCGCAAAAGCAGTCAGACAAGCCATGTCGACGTGCTGCTGTGGGAGCAGGGCTCGGGCTCGCAGCTCGCGCTCTATCCCAACCTGAACGCAAAGGACGATGTCTGGCGCAAGCTCAATCGCGAAGTCCGCTTCCGCCGCGCCCTCTCCATGGGCATCGACCGCGACGAGTTGAACGAGGTGATCTACACCGGCCTCGCCAAGCCGTCGAACAACACGATCATGCCGCAGTCGGTGCTGTTCAAGCCGGAATATGCGACCAAGTGGGCGAACTACGACGCGAAGCTCGCCAACCGCCTGCTCGATGAGCTGGGTCTTAAGAAGCGCAACGACGAAGGCATCCGGCTCCTGTCCGACGGTCGGCCCGCCACCATCATTGTCGAATATTCGAGCGAGATCAGCGAAGACACCGACATGTTGTCGCTCATCGCCGACCAGTGGAAGAAGATCGGCATCAAGCTCCTGAGCAAGCCTCAGTCGCTCAACAACTTCCGCATGCGTGCCTTCTCCGGCGACGCCATCATGACCGCCTATGCCGGCGTGGTGACCGCCGTCCCGTCATTGGAAACCTCACCCAAGGAGTTCTGCCCGACCATGCAGGGCGGCCTGCAGTGGCCGCGTTGGGGCATGTTCATCGAATCGAAGGGCAAGCAGGGAGAGAAGTGCGACGTGCAGGACGTCTGCATCCTGCTCGACGATCTGCGCATGTGGGAGACGGCAACCGACAACGACACGCGCCGCAAGGCCTGGGACAAGATCCTGCAGAACAGCGTGGATCAGGTCTATTCGATCGGCACCTTGAACAGCATCGGTCAGCCGATCGTGGTCGGCCCCAAGGTGAGGAACGTGCCCAAGAAGGGCTATTATGCCTGGGATCCCGGCGGTTATATCGGCCTCTACAAGCCGGACACCTTCTGGCTCAAAGCCTGACCTTCGCTGCCGTCAGCGCCCGACGCGCCAGTTCACCTCGGCGGCCAGGCGACTGAAGAAATCGGCCTCGTAGGCCTGCTCGGGCGTCTGGCGCACCAGTTCGTCGATCCGGTGTGCATCCTTGCCGACCAGGATTCGCCAGCGGTCGGCTTTCACACCGTCGAGGATCACGGTCGCCGCCTCCGCCGCCGTCATCGGCGCCTCTTCGAGGAAGCGTCGGGCGCGCTCGCGGATGGACTGCTCGATCTGGGCATCGGAGAGCGTGGAGGTATCCCGGCCGGTGGAGGTGATGCGTGCACGAGCCTGCTGAATTTGCTCCGGGCTCACGGCATCGCTGTCGTTCCGGTTCTGCACCTTGCCGGTATTGCCGGCGATCCCGGTGCCGATATGGCCCGGCATCACGACCGAACATTTGATGTGCGGAGCATTGAGGCGAAGGTCCGTCTGCAGGGCTTCCGAGAAACCTTTCACGGCGAACTTCGCGGCGCTGTAGGCGGTGTGCGGCACGCCCGGTCCGATCGAGGCCCAGAAGCCGTTGACGCTGCTGGTGTTGACGATGTGGCCCTGGTCGGCCTTCTGCAGCATGGGCAGGAAGCCGCGGGTGCAGAAGTAGACCCCGCCCCAGCAGATGTTGAACGTCCGCTCCCATTCGGTGCGCTCGTTCACGATCATGCTGCCGCCACCGCCGATGCCGGCATTGTTGAACAGGAGATGGATGCGATCGGTCTGGTGCTGCTCCGCGACCTCGTCGCGGAAGCGTAGCACCTGCGCCTCGTCGGACACGTCGACGACGTGCGAGGTGATGCGCAGGCCCTGCGGCAGGCGCTCCTTCTCGCACAGCCCCTTGGTGCCGGCGAGGCCGGAGGAGGAGACGTCGCACATGGCGATGCTGCAGCCTTCGGCGACGAGCTGGCGCACCAGTTCGCGGCCCATACCCGAGCCCCCGCCGGTGACCACGGCGATCCGTCCTGCAAAGTCCTTCATGCGTTCCTCACCAGGTGTCGATATTGGGTCGTTTCTTGTGACCGTCGCGCCGCTTGGGGCCAGCGCCGAGCAATGCCGTCGCGATCCAGCGGCGCGAATCGGCGGGGTCGATCACCTCGTCGACCTCGAAGTAGGTCGCGGTGCTGAGCGCCTTGCCGCGGGCATAAGCCGCCGCCACCATCTTGTCGAACAGCGCGCGGCGCGCGGCCGGATCGCTCACCGCCTGCAGCTCCTTGCGGAAGCCGAGTTTGACCGCCCCTTCGAGCCCCATGCCACCGAACTCGCCGGTCGGCCAGGAAATCGCAAAGGCGCCGGCATGGAACGAGCCACCCGCCATCGCCTGTGCGCCAAGCCCATACGCCTTGCGCAACACGATGGTGCCGAACGGCACGCCGAGATTGGCGCCGACCACGAAGAGGCGCGAGCAGTGGCGCACCAGCGCCGTCTTTTCGATCTCCGGCCCCACCATCATGCCCGGCGTATCGCAGAGGAACAGGACCGGCAGGTCGAAAGCATCGCAAAGCTGCAGAAAGCGCGCCGCCTTGTCGGCGCCGTCCGAGTCGATCGCGCCGGCGAGGTGCGTCGGATTGTTGGCGACGATGCCCAGCGGCTTGCCCTCGATGCGCGCCAGTACCGTGACCATGCCCGGCCCGAAAGCGCGGCGCAGCTCCAGTACGGAGCCCTCGTCGCACAGAGTGTCGATCACCGTGCGCACGTCATAGACCCGCAGGCGATTCTCCGGGATCGCCCGCCGCAGCAGCCGCTGGTCGGCGGCACGCCAATCGGTCACCGCCCCCTGGAAGTAGGACAGATACTTCCTGGCGACGGCGACCGCCTCGATCTCATCTTCGACCGCGATATCGACCGTGCCGTTGGGTACCTGCACGCTCATCGGCCCCACTTCCTCGGGCGCGAAGACGCCGAGGTTGCCGCCCTCGATCATGGCCGGACCGCCCATGCCGATCGACGAATTCCTGGTCGCGATCACGACATCGCAGCAGCCGAGCAGCGCGGCATTGCCGGCGAAGCAGCGGCCGGAGTTGATGCCCACCAGCGGCACCAGGCCGCTCAACCGACCGAAGATATGGAAGGCCATGGTGTTGAGGCCGGCGACCGACTGCACATCGATGTCACCTGGCCGCCCGCCGCCGCCTTCGGTGAACACCACGAGCGGGATGCGCTGCTGCTCGACCAGCTCGAACAGCCGGTCTTTCTTTTCATGGTTGGTCTTGCCCTGCGTGCCGGCCAGCACCGTGTAGTCATAGAGCGCGACACCGACACGACTGCGGTCCGGCCCAAACAGCCCGCCATTCACCCGACCGACACCGGTGATCAGGCCGTCGGCCGGCGTTCTCTGGATCAGCTCCTCGACCGATCGACGCGTGCGCTGGCTGGCGATGGCAAATGCGCCGTATTCGACGAAGGTGTCAGGGTCGACCAGATCATTCAGGTTCTCGCGTGCGGTCCGCTGGTTGGTCTTGCGCCGCCGTGCCACCGCCTCCGGCCGCTTCTCGTCGAGCGTCAGCGCGCGGCGCTCGAAATATTCGGCGAGGTCGGGCCGGATATGGTCGAGGTCGATCTTCTCCTCGACCGCGCCGCCTTTCACCTCGACATCGGCCTCCTCGACGAACAGCAGCGAATGACCTTCATAGATCGTTTCGCCCGCTTCCACGGCGATGCGCCGCACATAGCCGCGCGCGGGGCTCTTGATCTCATGCTGCATCTTCATGGCGTCCATGATCAGCAGCGGCTGGCCGGCCGCGACGGCGTCGCCCTCCTTGACCGCGATGCTGACGACGGTGCCTTGCATGGGCGCCGGCACGGGCACCGTGCCTTCCGGTGCCTGATCCGCCGCATCCGGCCCCGCCTGCACGGATGTCTGCTTGCCGAACGCCAGCACGGCCAGTGGATCGACAGCATCCACGCGCGCTCCCGCCTGCCGACCGGTCGGTCCGTTGGATGTCGCTGCAGGGAAATAAAGTCCGGGCTGCAGCTTTGCCGCCGTTTCGATCAGTTTGCCGGCATTCTCGTCGACGAAGCGCGTATGCACCTTGTCGGCGCGGACGGCAGGATCGGCCAGCAGCGCACGCAGGAACGGAACGTTGGAGGGCGCGCCCTCCAGCCGGAAAGCCGCCAGCGCCCGGTCGGCACGCGCCAATGCTTCCTCGAAGGAGGCGCCGTGCACGATCACCTTGGCGATCAGCGAATCGAAGTTGGGATTGGTGCGGTAGCCGGCATAGCCGTAGGTGTCGACCCGCACACCGGGACCTGAGGGCGGTTCGAAGACCGAGAGCGTACCGCCGCCCGGTTTGGCCGAGCCGTCGGCCGTCATGGTCTCCATGTTCACGCGCAGCTGGATGGCATTGCCGCGCGACGACGCGTCTTTCACACTCGTCTCCGCCAAGGCCGCGCCACCCGCCAGCAGAAGCTGGGCCTTCACGAGATCGACGCCCCACACCTCCTCCGTGACGGTGTGCTCCACCTGCAGGCGCGGGTTGGCCTCGATGAAGAAGAACTCATCGCCGTCGACCAGGAACTCGAAAGTGCCCAGGCTGCGGTATTTCACGGCCTTGGCCATCGTGACCGCGGCATCGACGATCTTCTTCCGCAGAGCCGGTCCGAGGTTCGGACTGGGCGCCAGCTCGACAATCTTCTGGCTGCGCCGTTGCAAGGTGCATTCGCGCTCGCCGAGGGCGGCGATGCCGCCCTTTCCGTCGCCCACGACCTGGACCTCGATGTGGCGCGCCCGGTCCACCAGCCGCTCGGCATAGAGCGTGCCGTCGCCGAAAGCGGACTTCGCCTCGGCCGAGGCGCGTGCGAAGGCTTCGGCGATCTCGCCTTCGCTCTTGATCAGCCGCATGCCACGCCCGCCGCCGCCCGAGATCGCCTTCAAGGCAACGCCAGACTTCGCATGCTTCTTGAAGAAGGTTGCCGCACCTTCGGCATCGATCTTTCCGCCCGTGCCCGGCAGCACCGGGACCTTGCATTTCTCGGCGTGGGCGCGCGCGGCAGCCTTGTCGCCGAACAGCTCGAGCTGTTCAGGCGTCGGCCCGACAAAGACCAGCTTGGCCTCGCCGCAAGCACGCGCCAGACCGGCATTCTCGGACAAAAAGCCATAGCCTGGATGGATGGCGTCGCATCCCGCTTTCTTTGCTGCGGCAACGACTGCCGCGATGTCGAGGTAAGCGGCCGCACCGCGTCCTTTCAGCGCGACCGCCCGATCGACGCGCCTGACGTGCAGCGACGTTGCGTCGTCCTCGGAGTGGACGCCGACGGTCTCGATCCCGAGTTCGGCCGCGGCCTGGGCAATGCGGATGGCGATCTCGCCGCGATTGGCGATCAGGAGTTTCTTGAGCATGGGGTCAGGGATCGGAGTAAAAGCGGGTCATGGCGAAGCGATTGCTGATCGTGGCACATGCGCCGTCGGAGAACACGCTTGCCTTGCGTGCGGCCGCCGAACGCGGCGCGCTGGGCGAAACGGCAATCGAGGTCAGGGTCGCCGCTCCCCTGCAGGCCGGGCCGGACGATGTCCTGGCCGCCGAAGCCGTCATCCTGGGGACGACGGAAAATCTCGGCTACATGAGCGGCGCGCTGAAGGACTTCTTTGACCGTTCCTACAATACGCTGCTCAACCGGACCCAGGGCCTGCCCTGCGCCGTCTATATCCGCGCCGGCAACGACGGCACAGGGACGCGCCGCGGCATCGAAACCATCCTGACCGGGTTGCGCTGGCGCATGGTGCAGGAGCCGCTGATCTGTCGCGGCCCCTGGCAGCCCGTCTTCGTCGAGCAATGCGAGGAGTTGGGCGCGGCGATGGCGGCCGGCCTCGCCGCCGGCATTTTCTAGGGACCTACTCAGCGGCGGCCTTGTTCTTCTTGGCAGCCGGATCGTTCATCATCACCGCAATGTCCGCAGCGATATGGTGCGTCGGGCCTTCTGTGCTCTGGTCGGCCTGCACGACCGTCCGGCCATAAGCGGAAACCGTGGGAATGGCCGAGGCGGCGACGGGCGGCATCTTCTGCTTGCGCTTCAGTGCCGCAGCGATGAATGGAGCAAGCTCGGCCTGCTTTTTGGCATCGCGTGCCGCCTGGTCGGATTTCAGCGTCGGCATCACCTTGTCGGCAAAGAGCCGCAGCGAATCGCAGATATGCTCATGCTTGTTGCGGCCGCCCTGCTGGATGAACACGACCTGGTCGACACCAGCCTCCTGATACTGACGCAGGTGGTCGGCGAGTTCGGCCGGCGTGCCGATGCCGCTGCCGCGTCCGGCCGGCGGCAGCTTGTCTTTGGCCGCCTCGAAGCGCTCCCAGATGTCGGTCACGCCCGGCTGGTGGTGCCCGTAGACGTAGTAGTGACCAAGCGAATAGCCGAAGAACTGGAAGCCTTCCGAGCCGCGGCGACGCGCTTCGGCACCATCCTCATGGCAAGAGAAGCCCGTCACCATGGCGATGTTGGCGTTGACCGTGTGGCCGATCGGCACGCACTGATCACTTTTGATGATGTCGTAATATTCGTGCGCCCACTTGGCGGCTTCCGCCGGGTCGACGAACGCGAAGGTGAGTGCGCCGATGCCGGCCCGCGCCGCAGCGTGGATGGTCTCGCGCCGGGAACAGGCGACCCAGATCGGCGGATGCGGCTTCTGCAACGGCTTGGGCACCACGTTGCGCACCGGCATGGAGAAGAACTTGCCCTGGAAGCCGGGATACGGGTTCATCGCCATCATGTTGGCGGTCTGCTCGACGGCTTCGGCCCACATCGCCTTCTTCTGGTCGGGGTCGACGCCGAAACCCTCCAGCTCCACGCGCGAGGCCGATTCGCCCGTGCCCCAGTCGACACGGCCGTCGGCGATCAGGTCGAGCGTCGCAATGCGCTCGGCAACACGCGCCGGATGATTGTAGGCGGGCGGCGCCAGCACCACGCCATGGCCGATGCGGATGCGCTTGGTGCGTGCCGCGCAGGCCGCGAGGAAGACCTCGGGTGCGGAGGAATGGGCATATTCCTCGAGGAAGTGGTGCTCGACTTCCCAGATGTAGTCGATGCCGAGCGAGTCGGCCAATTCGACCTGGGCCAGCGCCTCCTTGAACAGCCGGTGCTCGGCGTCGCCAGTCCACGGGCGCGGCAACTGATGCTCGTAGAGAAGTCCAAACCGCATGACATTCCCTTCCTTAAATCATTTATTGCGCGGTGAAACCGCCATCGACCACCAGGCCGGACCCGGTCATGAAGGCGGCGTCGTCGGAAGCGAGAAAAACGATGCCCTTGGCAATGTCGTCAGCGATGCCCAACCGGCCGATCGGATGCAGGCGCACCGAAGCGTTGCGCAAGGTGTCAGGATCGTTGGCGCCCAGCGCCCGGGCGCGCATGGCAAAGGTTTGCTGGCCCATATCCGTGTCGATGACGCCAGGGTGGATCGAATTGACGCGGATCTTGTAGCCCTTGCGGCCGAACTCAAGCGCGGTCGACTTGGTGAAGAGCGTCACGCCGCCCTTGGTCAGCGAGTAGAGCGGATCGAGCTGCGAGCCGACCAAGCCCGCGACCGAAGCGAGATTGACGATGGCGGCCCCATGCACGCTCTTGGCGCCGCTTTCCTTGAGATGGGGCAGCGCCGCGCGCGTGCCCAGCACGACACCCGTCAGGTTCACCGCAACCAACCGGTTCCATTCCTCGAGCGAGGCCTCCTCCACGCCCTTGCCGTTGAAGATGCCGGCGTTGTTCACCAGCACGTCGAGCTTGCCGAACTGCTTCAGGGTGGCGTCCATCGCCGCCGCCCAGGCCGCTTCCTGCGTGACATCGAGATGGACGTAGAGCGCCCCGATCTCCTTGGCGAGCTTCTTGCCCGGCTCATCCAGCACATCACCGATCACGACCTTGGCGCCGGCGCTTGCCATCAGCCGCGCAGTCGCTCCGCCGATGCCGCGCGCCGCGCCTGACAGGAATGCAACCTTGCCGTCGAGTCTGTTCATTGTTGTTTCCTCCGCTTTCTTCCGTCGTCTCGACCGAGGAGCACAGCGACGAGCGGAAAGACCTTGTTCGTATCGGCCAAGGCTGCCCGGCTGCGCTCAGGGCGACGGATTACATCTTCCCCAACTTGTTGAACGGCACGTCCTTGTCGACGCGGATATCTGCAGGCAGTCCCAGCACACGCTCGGCCACGATATTGCGCAGGATCTCGTCGGTGCCGCCGGCGATGCGGAAGCCCGCGCCACCGATCCATTGCGCCTGGAAGCCCCCGGCATGCGGCACCTCCTCCTTCATGACGCCGGCCGGGCCCATCAGCTCCATGGCAAAGGCGCCCATGTCCTGCATCTTGGGCGCCGCCACGATCTTGATGATCGAGGATTCCGGTCCCGGCGTCTGTCCCTTGGAAAGAGCCGTGAGCGTGCGATAGCGCGTGAGTTTCAAGCCCTGCTGCTGGACGTACCAGTCGGCGATCCTGCCGCGCACCTGCTGGTTCTTGATCGCGGGCCCATCCTCGAGGTCGGTGTCGCGCGCCAGTTCCATCAGCTCGTCGACGTCGAGGCCACCCGACGGCAAGCCGACCGCCAGGCGTTCGTTCATCAGCGTCGTCAGCGCCGCCTTCCAGCCCTCACCCACCTTGCCCAGCCGCTGGCTGTCGGGAATGCGCACATTGGTGAAGAACACCTCGTTGAAGTTGGCGCCGCCCGACATCTGCTTGATCGGCCGCACCTCCACCCCCGGCGTCTTCATCGACAGGAAGAACATCGTGAGACCCTGGTGCTTTGGCACGCTGGGGTCAGTACGCGTGATGATGATGCCGTAGTCCGAATAATGCGCGCCCGAGGTCCAGACCTTCTGGCCGTTGATCACCCAGCCGTCACCGTCTCGCTCGGCGCGGGTGCGGATGCCGGCGACGTCCGATCCGGCGGCAGGCTCGGAGAAGAGCTGGCACCAGATCTCTTCGCCGTGGAGCGCAGGCTTCACGTAGCGCTTGAGGTGCTCGGGGCTCGCATAGGCCATCATCGTCGGGATGCACATGCCGAGCCCGATGTCGAAGAAGCCCAACGGCACGAGATAGTTCGCCTCCTCCTGCTGGTAGATCACCTGCAGGATCGGCGAGGCGCCGCGGCCGCCGAACTCCTTGGGCCAGGTCAGGCGGGCATAGCCGGCGGCCGCCTTCTTGGCCTGCCACTCCTTGGCCTTCTTCAGGAGGTTGGGATCGTCGTTGCGGGCGCGAAAGCTCTGCTTGTCATCGCTCTTGCGCGTTGCATTGGCGTCGAGCCAGGCGCGCACTTCCTTGCGGAATGCGGCTTCTTCGGGAGTGTCGTTGAAATCCATCTTCGTTACCCTCCTAGTTCATTTGTCATCCTGAGGCGAAGCCGAAGGGTCTCGCGCCGGCCCCAAAACCTCTCTGGGTCTGGCGTAAGGCCCTTCGCTTCGGTCAGGACGACAATCACGCCGCGTTCTTCTGCTCGAGTCGCGTAACCAGCTTGTCCTTCCAGGCCATCGGCCCGCCGAGCGATAGCGCCATCACGCGGGCACGGCGATAGTGGAACTGCGTATCGGCTTCCCACGTGAAGCCGATACCGCCGTGGGTCTGGATGTTCTCCTTGGCAGCGAAGTCGTAGGCCTCGGTCGCAGCGATGCGCGCCGCCGCCGCCGCCAACGGCAGGTCGGCGCCACCATCGGTCAGCATCATGGCGCCGTAGTAGGCGTTGGAGCGCGCCAGCTCGAGCTTCACGTAGCAGTCGGCGAGCTTGTGCTTGATCGCCTGATAGGAGCCGATGGCGCGACCAAAGGCCTGGCGTTGCAGGGCATAGTCACGGGCCATCCACATTGCCGCTTCTGCACCACCCACCTGGGCAAAGGCGAAATAGACCGCGGCCGCATCATAGAGCCGCTCGAGCAAGCGCCATCCCTCGCCTTCGGCACCCAGCAACTCGGCCGAGGCGCCATCGAAGCTGAGCTCGGCGTGCTTGCGCGCCGGATCGATGGTCTCGACGCGCCGCTTCTTCACCGAAGACTGGGCGAGATCGACCAGCACCAGCGATACGGCGCGATCGCCCTGCCCGCCGGTGTTTGCCAGCACGATCGCGAAGGTCGCGGCATCGCCGTCGATCACCGGCACCTTCTTGCCGTTGAGTTTCCCGCCGCCGAACATCGTGCGGATATTGCGCGGGCGCGGCGGTTGTGCGCCCTCCGCCACGGCCAGCGTGCCGATTGCCTTGCCCGCGGCAAGCTCGGGCAGCCACTTCTTCTTCTGCGCCTCCGAACCTGCGAGCTTCAGCGCCTCCGTCGCCAGCACGACCGAGCTGTCGAATGGTACCGGCGCCGCCGCGCGGCCGATTTCTTCGGCGACGACACATAGCTCGAGTGGCGAGAGGCCAAGCCCGCCATAGGCTTCGGGGATACCGGTCGCCGGCACACCGAGCTCGACGAGGCCTTTCCAGACCTCGTCGGCGAACGCTTCATTGCCGTCGAGGACGCGGCGCACGACCTTGGTCGGGCACTTGTCGGCAAGGAATTTGCGAACCTGCTCCTTGAGCAGCTTCTGGTCGTCGGAGAAATCGAAGTTCATGATGGCCCCAGCCTAGCAAGCGGCCTCCCATCGGGGAACGGTTCTGGGTTCCGTCAGGCGGGTGGAGCAATATGATAGGATCGCGAGCATGACCCCCGAGCAGATCAAGGACTGGCACGCCCACATCTACTTCGACCCGGCATCGCGCGATGCCGCATGGGCATTGCGCGAACGCATCGAGAAGACCTTCGACATCAATATGGGCCGCTTCCATGAGAAGCCTGTCGGCCCGCACCCGCGCTTCAGCTATCAGGTCCATTTCAGGAACGATCAACTCGCCGCCTTGCTGTCATGGCTGGCCGTCAACCGCGACGACCTCACCGTATTCGTGCATCCCAACACCGGCGAGGCGCTGGAGGATCATCGCGATCGCGCCATCTGGCTCGGCCAGCAGGTCCCGCTGGTGCTCGACGCACTCAAAGGTTGAAAGGGTTACGCCATGGATCAACTTTTGCCGCTCGCCCGGCGCATCGGCGAGAAACTGAAGGCGCGCAAGGAGACGATTGGCATTTCCGAGTCGTCGGCCGGCGGCCTTGTCTCGGCGGTTTTGCTCGCCCTGCCCGGCGCCTCGGCTTATTTCATGGGTGGCGCCGTCGTCTATGCGCGGCCGGCGCAGGATGCCTTCCTCGCCGTACCGAAGGAGAAGCGCGCCGGCGTCCGCTCCTCCAGCGAGCCCTGGGCGCTGCTCGCCGCCGAGCATGTGCGCGAGCGGCTCAAGACCACCTGGGGTCTCGCCGAGACAGGCGCCGCCGGCCCGAGCGGCAATTCCTACGGCGATCCTGCCGGCCACACTTGCGTCGCCGTCGTCGGCCCGAACGGCAAGGTCGCACGCACCCTGCGCACGGGCTCGTCGGACCGCGTCGCCAACATGCGTGCCTTCGCGGCCGAGGCCCTGAAACTGATGGACGAGCAGCTCTCCTAGGTGAAAGGCCCTGTTCCTAGGTGAGAGGCCCCGCTCCTACGCTGGCCGCTGCGCGCGGCCGCCCGCCGTCATGCCACCGTCGATCACGAGCTCCTGACCGGTAATGTAGCTCGCGGCATCGGTGCAGAGGAACAGCACGCCGTTGGCGATGTCCTGGGCCTCGCCGACGCGCGTCAGCGGAACAGCGGCCGCAGCGCGCTCACGTGGATCGATCGGCGAATTGCGCCGGTTGCCTTCGGCGCCTGTCGGAATCTTGCCCCAGATGGGCGTCGCGATGATGCCGGGATGGACCGAGTTGCAGCGAATCCTGTCGGCCGCATGCTCGAGCGCGACCGACTTGGCGAGCAGGCGCACGCCGCCCTTGGTCGCGGAGTAGGCCGCAAGCCCCGGAGCGCCGCGCAGGCCGGCGACCGATGACATCAGCACGATCGAGCCGCCACCGGCCTTCCGCATCGCCGGAATGGCGTGCTTGATCGACAGGAACACGCCGTCGAGATTGATCGCCTGTTGTCGCTGCCAGTCGGTGAGCGTCATGGTCTCGATCGGCGCCAGGATGCCGATGCCGGCATTGGCCACCATGATGTCGAGGCGGCCGAAACGCTTCTCCGCCTCCGCGATCACGCCGGGCCATGCCGTCTCGTCACGCACGTCATGGTGCAGGTAATGCGCCTTGCCGCCTGCCTTGGCGATGCGCTCGACCACAGCCTTGCCGAGCGCATCGTCGATGTCGGTGATCAGGACCGCCGCGCCCTCGCGGGCCAGCGTCTCCGAGCAGGCCTCGCCGATACCCGAAGCGCCACCGGTGACGATGGCGACCTTTCCCGCAAGCTGGGCCATGGCGCTTCTCAGCGGCTCTTCCAGTTACCGACGCGCTTCTCGGCATAGGACTTGATGCCTTCCTTGAAGTCTTCCGTCTTGCGCAACCAATCCTGCTCGACCAGCTCGCGCTCGGTCGCGATCTCGGCGGCGTCGGCGAAGCCGCGGCGCATGGTCTCGCGTGTGGAGAGCACGGCCAGCGGGGCGGAATCGGCGATTTCCTTTGCGAGGCCGATCGCGGCCTTGCGGACGTCGGCGAGCGGCACCAGCATGTCGGCCATGCCCCAGGCATAGGCTTCCTCGCCGCCGATCCGGCGACCGGTATAGAACATCAGGTTCGCCCTCTGCTGGCCGACCAGGCGCGGCAGGGTGAAGGTGAGCGAGAACCCGGGATGGAAGCCGAGTCGCGTGAAGTTGGCGGCAAAGCGGCCCTCGGCACAGGTGACGCGGAAGTCAGTCATCAGGGCGAGCCCCAGGCCTCCGCCGATCGCCGCCCCCTGAACGGCCGCGACGCTCGGCTTCCTGGCACGAAAGAGCCGCGTCGCTTCCTTGTAGAGATGCTTGCCGCTCTCGGCCGAGCCGGTCTGCGGACGGTTCTGGAAATCGGCGCCGGCGCAGAACGACTTGCCTTGCGAGCACAGGACATAGGCGCGGATGTTGTTGTCGCGGTCGAACGCCTCGAAGGCATCGGCAATCTGGTTGATCAGCGCATTGTCGAAGAAGTTGTGCGGCGGCCGCCGGATCTCGACGACACCGACATGACCTTCGTTGCTGATCCCGATGTCCTTGTAGGTGGCGCTCATCGTCCTCTCCTGTGTTGCAAATGGCTCGGTTGGCGGCGGATATTGCCCCGCCTGCAGGGCGTCCGTCGATACGGGAGGTCGGAAAATGCCGCAAAGCGAACAACATGCGCTCGTGCTGGGCGGTGGCACCATGGGCGTCGGCATCATTGCGATGTTCCTGGCCGGCGGCTGGAAAGTCGACGTCGTGTCGCGCTCGGCCGCGACGCTGGCTGGCCTGCCGGCGGCGACGGCACGTGCACTGCAGGCAATGGGCAAGCCCACCGACACCTCGGGGCTTGCGACCTATGCGACATTGGCCGAGGCAGCGTGGCCCCGGATCGATATCGCCGTCGAGACTGTGACCGAGGACCTGCCGCTGAAGCAGAAGCTGTTCGCCGAGATGGAAGGGCTGGCGCGGCAGAATTGCGCACTCACCTCGAACTCCTCGAGCTTCCCCATCAGCGAGATCGGCAAGGGCCTGAAGACCCAGAACCGCATGATGGGCCTGCACTTCTTCATGCCGGCCCATCTCATCCCGCTGGTCGAGGTGGTGCGGTCGGTCCATACCGACGTTGCCCTTGCCGAACAGGTCGGCGCAACCATGAGCGCGCTCGGCAAGCGGCCTGTGCAGGTGAAGAAGGACGTGATCGGCTTCCTCGGCAACCGCATCCAGGCGGCGCTGATGCGCGAGGCGCTGTGGCTGATCGAACAGGGTGTCGCCTCGCCCGAGGATATCGATGCGACGGTGCGCCTCTCGTTCGGCTTCCGCTACGCCGCGGCCGGCCCGATCGTGCAGAAGGAACACTCCGGCTGGGACACGACCTGCGCGGTCGCCAAGGTGATCTATCCCGATCTCTGCAACGCCGACGGCCCACCGCCAGTCCTTCAGCGCAACGTCGATCAGGGCCGCATCGGCTTCAAGACCAAGCACGGCTTCTTCGACTGGAACGACGAGTCGATCGCGAAGGAGCGCAGCCGCTACGAGCGCGCGCTGCGCAAATGCCTCGAAATCTTCAAGGACGAAGGCATCGTCTAGCGACACTGTAAGACTCGCGTCAGTCAGCTTCGAGTCAGTCAGCCGACTGTCAGCGTATTCCGATTGAAGCCAATCGCGGCACTTCCCACAGTTGGAGCGCCTGTCCAACAGGTACTGCGGAGTGCGGCGTCGCGCTCCGCCTCGGACATCGATCGACCGACTCTTCGATCGAAAGGAGTGACAAATGAAAATTCAAAGCTTCGGCCTGGCCGCTGCTCTTGCTTTGGCTTCCGTCTCGACGGCCTCTGCCCAGAGCAAGGACGTCGCCTATTGCCAAGCGCTCGCCAGCAAGTACCAGACGTTTCTCTCGCATGGCAGCGGCGGACGGCATGGCGGTACGAACGATCAGAACGCCAATGCTCGAATGGCCGCGGACAAGTGCATGAAGGGCGACACGTCGGGCATCCCGGTACTCGAACATGCACTGAACGATGCCAAGATCGAGCTTCCGACGCGAAGCTGATCGCAACAGTTCGAAACAGAACGGGCGGCTGGTCTTTCGACCCGCCGCCCGTTTCGTTTCAGGCTATTCGATCAGTTCGCCTGGCCGAAGGTTCGCCTTCCGCCGCGGCCATCTCCGAAACGACGGCCCTGCGAATGAGGCCGGCCTCCCTGTCGTCTCGGGCGGTCACCATGGGGGCGGTCACCGTAGGGGCGATCGCCATGGGCGCGCTCGCCGTGATGACTCGGCCGATCCGGACGCTGAGGCTCGGCGTGCGTCCGCTCCTCGCGCCTGGGCTGATCGCGATAGTCGCCCTGTGCCCATCGACGGTCGGCATGACCGCGCTCGCCTTCATTGCGGGACCGCTCATGATGATGCGGGCGATCGCCATGCCCATGACGATGGCCACGATGTTCGTGCTGTTGCTCGCCGCGACGATGTCCGCCGCGGTGCCCTTCACGGTGTTCGGCCGAACGCCCTCGATGGGCGCCGCGCGGCTCGCGATCGTCGTGTGCACGCGACCTGCCCGCGCTGGCCGGCTCCTGCGGTACGTCCTCATTGGCTGGCGCTTGCAGGACGGTGAGGCGCTGATTGGTCAGCCGCTCGATGCTCCGGAGTTGGCCGCGTTCGCTGCCGTCGCAGAAGGAGACGGCGATGCCCGAGGCGCCGGCGCGCGCCGTGCGTCCGATACGATGGACGTAGCTCTCGGCATCGGCGGGCAGCTCGTAGTTGATGACGTGCGTCACGCCCGTCACGTCGATGCCGCGCGCGGCGATGTCGGTTGCGACCAGCACGCGGGCACGCCCGCGGCTGAAATTCTCGAGCGCACGCTGGCGGGCGTTCTGCGACTTGTTGCCGTGGATCGCCTCGGAGCGCACGCCGCGGCTGTCGAGTGCCTCGGCGACGCGATTGGCGCCGCGCTTGGTACGGGTGAACACGATCACGCGCTCGAGCTCCTGGTCAGCCAGCAGGTGGCTCAAGAGAGAGCGCTTGTTGGCCGCGTTCACGAAGTAGACGCGCTGGTCGATGCGATCGACCGTGCGGCCCTGCGGCGCGATCTCGACCCGCTCGGGGTTGCGCAGAACCTCGTTCGCGAGCTTGGCGACATCGGGAGGCATGGTGGCGGAGAAAAGCAGCGTCTGGCGCTCCTTGGAAACCGATGCCGCGATGCGCCGCACATCCTTGATGAAGCCCATGTCGAACATGCGATCGGCTTCGTCGAGCACGAGGAAGCTGACATGACCGAGCCGGACATTGCCGCGCTCCATCAGATCGAGCAGGCGGCCCGGCGTGGCGACCAGGATGTCCACCCCGCGCTGCAGGGTCTCGATCTGGCGGCCGAACCCCAGGCCACCGATCACCATGCCGAGACGCAGGCCAAGGCCGCGCCCGTAAGTGTCGAAACTCCGGGCAATCTGCACCGCGAGCTCGCGCGTCGGCGCAAGCACCAGCGCGAGCGGGCTTTTCGGCTGCGCCCGCCGGCCCGATTGGGACAGGCGCTGCAGCACCGGCAGGGCAAAGGCCGCCGTCTTGCCGGTGCCGGTCTGGGCGATGCCCAGCACGTCACGGCCGTCGAGCAGCAGGGGAATGGTCTGCGCCTGGATGGGCGTCGGATGGGTATATTTGGCCGCGTTGAGGGCACGCAGCAACGGCTCGGCCAGACCGAGATCCGCAAACGTCACAGTACTCACTTGGAATTAAGTCCTTCTTGCCGCCGGCCACGCCGTCTCAGGCGCGCACAAATGTTGAGCGGCTCTTGGGCCCGTTCCTGCGCGCGGCTGGGAGGGCTCTTGCTTCTAGGAGATTGTCTCGGGATGAAGCGCCATCTGAGGGGCGCGTCGCGCGATCGCGAGAAACCTTGTGAACCCGCAGTTCGGCGGGTTGCGGCGTATATGGTGGTGCGGCACACCAAAGTCAAGTGAACCCGCAGGGTCACACGAGAACATTCCGCCGCAGCAGCTCTTCCAGCCAGTCCGCAAAGACCTGCAGACGACGCGAAAGATGCTGGCGATGCGGGTAGAGCAGCGCCATCGGCATGGGGGCAGCGCGATGGTCCGGCATGACTTCGATCAGTTCGCCTGCAACGAGATGGGCCTTCACGTCATAGGCCGGGATCTGGATCAGGCCGAGGCCGGCGAGACAGCAGGCGATGTAGGCCTCCGCACTGTTGACCGTGACGCGGCTGCGCATGGGTAGAGTGTGCGTCTCACCATTCTCGACCCACTCCCATTCCTCGACGCGGCTGGTCGCGGGCGAGGCGTAGGTGACGGCAAGGTGCATGTCGAGATGGGCCGGTGCTGTCGGCACGCCATGCCTCTCGAGATAGATCGGGCTGGCGACATTGATGAGCGGAAGATCGCCGATCGCCCTGGCGATCAGCGTGGAATCTCTTAACGGGCCAACGCGCAGCACGCAATCGACATTGTCCTCGATAAGGTTCACCGCCCGGTCAGTCATGTTGAGGCTGATGTCGATCTCTGGATAGCGCGCCAGGAAATCCGGCAGGGCCGGCGCGATGATCAGCCGGCCGATGCGGCCGGGCACGTCGACCCGAAGCTTACCGGCTGGACCGATCGAAGACTGGCGGATCGGTTTCCTCGACATCAGCGATAAGTTTCAGGCAGCGCTCATAGAAGGCCGCACCGTCCTGCGTCGGCGCGACCTTGCGCGTGGTGCGATGCAGGAGACGCGCGCCGACGCGCGTCTCAAGATCCTGAACGGCAGCCGATACCGACGAGCGCGGCAGTCCCAGCATGGCGGCGGCGCGGGTAAAGCTCGCGCACTCCACGACGCGGACAAAAATACGGAAGAGGTCGATCCGGTCCAATGGTGAGCCTGAATTGTTCGGCTTCTCCGACAGGTCATGTCACGAGAGGCAACTTTATAGCGTCATTCTGGAAGATATGTTGGCTCCAGGACGTTACTGCACAGGGAGACCAAGGCCATGACCGATCATAGCATCAGGGGCAAAGTCGCGCTGATCGCGGGAGGCGCCAAGAATCTGGGCGGATTGCTGGCCCGAGACCTCGCCCAACAGGGCGCAAAGGCGGTGGCCATCCATTACAACAGCGCCGAGACCAAGAAGGACGCCGAGGCCACGCTCGCGGCGATCGAGGCCGTCGGCGCGACGGGCGTGGCCTTCCAGGCCGACCTCACGACCGCCCGCGCCGTCGAGAAGCTTTTTGCCGATGCCGTCGCTGCAGTCGGCAAGCCGGACATCGCCATAAATACCGTCGGCAAGGTGTTGAAGAAGCCTTTCGTCGAGATCAGCGAAGCGGAGTACGACGACATGACGGCGGTCAATTCCAAGTCCGCTTTCTTCTTCCTCAAGGAGGCGGGCAGGCACCTGAACGACAACGGCAAAATCTGCACGCTGGTCACGTCGCTCCTCGGCGCGTTCACGCCCTTCTACGCGGCCTATGCCGGGACCAAGGCTCCGGTCGAGCATTTCACGCGCGCCGCCTCCAAGGAATTCGGCCAGCGCGGCATCTCGGTGACGGCGATCGGGCCAGGGCCGATGGACACGCCGTTCTTCTACCCGGCCGAAGGCACGGACGCCGTGGCCTACCACAAAACCGCGGCGGCACTCTCCAAGTTCACGAAGACCGGCCTCACCGACATCGAGGACATCGTGCCGTTCATCCGCTTCCTCGTTTCCGACGGCTGGTGGATGACCGGCCAGACCATCCTGGTCAACGGCGGCTACACGACGAAGTAGAAGCACAACATGCCATGTCCTCCCGAGCTCAGCGCGGAATCCTTTGCGACGCTGACAGAGGATTCCTCGCCCACACTTGGGATGACACGGATTTCGAGGCTTATGTCCGCCGTTTCTTTCTCAGCAGTTTGCCCGGCAGCGCGCCGGTAGGCTCGTTGTCGCGCAACAGGACCTGGCCGTTCACGACCGTGGCGCGGATGCCGTCGGCCTTCTGGCGCAGGCGCTTGGCGCCGGCCGGCAGATCGCACACGACCTCGGGCATGCGCGGGCCCACCGTGTCGGGGTCGAATACGACCATGTCGGCCGCCATGCCCTCACGCAGCAGGCCGCGATCATGGAAGCCGAACTGGGTGGCCGTATCGCAGGTGATCATCTTCACCGCCTCCTCGAGCGTGAAAGCCTGCTTCTCGCGCACCCAATGGCTGAGCAGATGCGTCTGCAGGGAGCTGTCCATGATCTGCGAGACGTGGGCGCCCGAATCGGAGAAGGTCACGACCGAGCGCGGATGTTTCATCAGCTCCAGCGCCTCGGCCTGGTTCTCGTTGGCGATCGGCTGGATCATGAAGAATTTCAGGTCGCGCTCGAGCGCCATGTCGATCATGAGCTCGACCGGATGCGTGTTCTTCTGTCGCGCGAGCTCCGCCATCGACTTGTGCGGGCCTTTCATGTCGGTCATGGCGAAGACCCAGTCCCATTCCGGCGGCCGCGCCTCGGTGCCGCGCACGGTCGGGCCTTCGTAAGGTTTGGAGGCGATCTCGACCAGGCGCCGGCGCGTTTCAGGATCGAGCAGCATCTTCTTCTGCTCGGAAAGCGGTTTGACCCGCATCTCGCGCCACATCTCCCACTTGTCGAACGGAAGCTGGGTCTCGAACGACAGCAGGACGTTCAGCGCGCGGCTGTGCACCTGGGCGAACATGTGCCCACCCTGGCGCACCGTGCGCTCGATGATGTCGAAGGTGCTGCGCCAGCCGCCCGGCATGGTCCGCCGGTTGAAGAGGCCGAAAGTGATCGGCCGGCCGCTCTCGATCGCGAGCTTCGACAGACCTTCGTAGTATTTGCGCGCCTTCTCGCTCTGCGCACCGGTCGGCTCGCCCGCGACTTCGACCAGACCGGCACCCATCGCCTTCACCAGGGTCTCGAACTCGCTCCAGCTCGCCAGACGACTCGCCACCGGCTTGTCGTCCGACGTCTGGTGATTGACGCTGCGCGTGGTCGAGAAGCCGTGAGCTCCGGCGGCAATCGCCTCCTTCGTGTAGTGCACCATCTTGGCGAGATCGTCCTCGGTCGCCTCGTCGGTGAAGGCGCGCTGACCCATCACATAGGTGCGCAGCGCGCAATGGCCGATGTAGCCCGCATAGTTGATGCCCTTGGGCAGCGACTCGAGGACATCGAGGAACTGCGGGAAGGTCTCCCAGCGCCATTTGATGCCGGCCAGCATGGCGTCACGGCTGATATCCTCGGCACGCTCGAGGTTGCGGAACACGAGGTCGGCCTCGCTCTCGCGGCACGGCGCAAGCGTGAATCCGCAATTGCCCATGACCACGCTGGTCACGCCCTGGAAGCAGGAGCTGGTGCCGATCGGATCCCAGAATATCTGGGCATCCATGTGAGTGTGACCATCGACGAAGCCCGGCGCCAGGACATGGCCCTCGGCGTCGATCGTCTCGCGGGCGGCGGCGCCATTGATGCGGCCGATCTCGACGATCCTGCCGTCGCTTATCCCCACATCGCCGCGATAACGCGGCAGTCCCGAACCATCGACGATCATGCCGTTCTTGACGACGAGGTCGAATGTCATGGCAGCCTCCGGTAGGTGCCAGGAGCCTACGCCCTGTCGGCCAGGGGTCAATCGCTGGCCAGTGCATGGCAGGCCCCCTAGGATCGCTGGCCGAAAGATCATGACCCAAAAGCAAGACGCCCGTGCCGCGGATACGGCTGCGATCGCCGGAATGGCCACAAGAAAAATGAGCCGCAACGCCCTCGGTGCCCTTCTCACCATGCTGGCGATGCTGTGCTTCGCCGGGATGGACGCCATCAGCAAGTCGCTGGTGGTCGACTATCCCGTGGGGCAGATGATGTGGGTCCGCTACGGCCTGCTCTGCCTGTTCGCCCTCTTCATCGCCCGCAGCCGTGGCGTGCGCGTTGCCATCAAGAGCGCGCAGCCGCGGTTGCAGATCGTCCGATCGTTGGTCGCCGTGGTCGAAGGGGCGACGTTCGTTCTCGCTTTCCGCTACTTGCCGCTCGCCGACACGCATGCGGTGGCCGCGACCTCACCCCTGATCGTGATCGCGCTCGGTGTCGTCTTCCTGGGCGAGCGGGCAGGTCTCGCACGCTGGCTCGCCGTCGCGGCGGGGCTCGTAGGCGTGCTGCTGATCGTGCGCCCGGGCTTCCGTACCTTCGACTGGCCGCTTCTCCTGCCGCTGGCCGGCGCCATCCTGTGGGCCGGCTACCAGGTTCTGACACGGCTCGCCGCCCGGCATGACCAGCCCGACACGACGCTCCTCTGGTCAGCGATCGTGGCCTTCATCGCCACGAGCTTCGTCGGCCCATTCGAGTGGCAATGGCCGACCGGTGCGGCCTGGGCGATGATGGTCGCCATTTCGCTGATCGGCGCCATTGCCCACTATGCCCTCATCCGCGCGCTCGACTATGCGGAGGCCGGCGCGCTGCAGCCTTATGCCTATACGCTGCTCGTCTGGGCGACGCTGATGGGCTTCCTGGTCTTCGACAATGTTCCCGATGGCTGGACCATGCTGGGCGCGGCGATCGTGGTGGCCAGCGGCCTCTACACCTGGCACCACGACTGGCGTACGGTCCGCTGAAGCCGATCGTGGTATCGGCTTACCGCGGCCATGCCCGGAGCGCCACCAGACCGCCGTCGATCGGCAGCATCAGGCCGGTGACCCAGCGCGATTCGTCCGAGGCGAGATAGACCGCGCCGTGGGCGACATCCCAGGCCGTGCCCTCGGTCTGCAGCGGCACCATCTTGCGGCGCCGCTCGCGCGCCTCCGTTCCGAGATGCGCCACCATCGGCGTATGGACCGAACCCACGACGATGCAATTGGCGCGAATGTTTTGCGTGGCATAGTCGGCCGCCACCGACAGGGTGAAGCCGTGCAGGCCCGCCTTGGCCGTCGAATAGGCAACCGCGCCGGGGCTGCCCATCAGGCCGAGCGCGCCCGCGATCGATGACACCATGATGACCGACCCGCCGCCAACGGCCTTCATGTGCGGCAGGCAGTGCTTGGTGCAGAGCATGGTGGTCGTGAGATTGGCCTCGAGCACCTTGTTCCAGTCGGAGAGTGTCACCGTTTCGGGCGTGCCGGGTGCACCGATGCCGACATTGTTGTGCAGGATATCGAGCCGGCCATAGGTCCTGACGGCAAAGGCCGCCATCGCCTCCGCGACCTCCGATTTTGAGACATCGCCAGCGAATACCGAAGCTTCTCCACCCTCTCCCTTGATCTGCTTCGCGAGCTTCTCGGCTCGCCCGGAGTCGCGATTGACCAGCACCACCTTCGCGCCCTCGCGCGCGAACAGGATGGCGGTCGCCATGCCGTTGCCGACGCCTTCGCCGCGCGGCGCCGCGCCCGTCACCACCGCCACCTTGCCTTCGAGACGTCCGCCCATTCCGCTTCCTCCGCCATGGTGTTATGCGTCGAGAGACCTTAGCCGGGAGTTTTACACCATGGCCAGCGAGACCGAGATCTTCGAGGGTGGCTGCACCTGCCGCCATGTGCGCTACCGCATGATGTCTCGACCGATGTTCGTCCATTGCTGCCACTGTCGCTGGTGTCAGCGTGAGACGGGTACCGCCTTTGCCCTGAACGCCATGATCGAGGCCGATCGCGTCGAGCTTCTGAGCGGTGAAGTCGAGCTGGTGGACACGCCGTCCAACAGCGGCAAGGGCCAGCGAATCTGGCGCTGCCCGATTTGCTACATCGCGATGTGGAGCAATTATGCCGGCGCCGGCGACGGGGTCCGCTTCGTGCGTGTGGGGACGCTCGACGACCCCGACCGCCTGCCGCCCGACATCCACATCTTCACCATGTCCAAGCAGCCGTGGGTGATCCTGCCCGAAGGCGTGCCGGCAGTGCGCGAGTACTACAATCCGAGGGAGATGTGGCCGAAGGCAAGCCAACAGCGCTTCGCCGCGACCAAGACGAAGGCCTAGCGGTCGCCAACGCCGGCGAGAACCCCCGCGACCACGCGCACCTTGCGGCCGAGGATCAGCACGTCGCTGCCGACGCGGACATACTGATAACCGTTGGGTGGCGACACCTGGCCGAGCAAGACAGCCGGCAACGGGTAAATGAGCACGTCGTCGGACAGCGGCTGGCCGATCGTCCAACTGCTTGGTGCGTCATCCGCCGCGAGACAGCCGTAGCTTTTCTTCGTAAGTCCGGGCGGGCAGCCACCGGGTGCGTGGTCGATGCCGTAGAAGTCGTAGATCGCGTCACGGTCGCGCGCGGAGACCACGATTTGCGGCGGCGCGGGAGACGGTCGCGCTGCCGGGGCGGGATGTGCCGGCGTGGCCGCTCGTTCCTCGCGGATGATCGCGGCGAGCGCCAGGCCCACCACGCACGCGACAGCGATGAAACCCGCCCGCATGTACTTCCCCGCTTTCTCCAGTCACCGCGCTCGCCCGGCCAGAAGCTGCCGAGGTCGGCCAGAGCGCCCGCGACCAGCCGAATACCGACAGCCATCGGCAGGATATCGTTGGCGACGCGCACGTATTGATATCCTGCCGGCACCGGCGAGAGTTGGCCAAGGAGGACTGCCGGTAGCGGATAATAGGTCACACCCCGGGGTAAAGGCTGGCCGATGACCCATCACGCTGATTGCGGCCTGGATTGCCATTGAAATCGCGCGCACGAATATCCCCCGAGAACACATGGAGGGCGATCACGCTCCGCGATTGTGGCTACGCCATGGCTGCAACGGCAGGACGCGCACCCGAGCGGTTCCGGCGCCGCAACTGCAACAGCACGATCACCCGCCAGCAACAGGAAAGCCGGGATCGCCGCCCAATAGGAGCTCGGCCCGTCGGCTCGCACCGGCAAGGCGATGATCGTGTCGCCGGCCGCGAGTCCGTATTTGGCCGCCTCGCTGCCGAAGCGCGCGCCGTCTGGATCATCGGCTTGTCGCCTGGCGCCAGGGCAAGGCCGCCGACCTCAGGCGATCCACTCCGGCTTTGCCGCCCTTCATGGTGAGCCGCACCGTCTTCTCCCCGTCTTCACCAGCACGGTTCTGGCTCCTCACCTGAAAGCGCAGGGTCTCCTTGTCCGGCAGGCTGCCGGCGGCGGCGAGAACCTCGCCCAACGGATGAGCGTTGAACCGCGCCTCGAACTTGTCGAGCCAATGGGCCGGACGGAACAAGGTGAGACAGGTCAGCTACAGCAACACCGTCTCGTACCATCGATTGAGCGTCAGCAACCCGCTCTGCGTCGCCGCCACGAAGCAGCCCATAGCCACATCGAGCAGGCGATCACCACGATGAGGTTGAACGGGTCGCCAACATCGATCGGCGGCAGTTCGGAATTGAAGAGAACGGCAGCAACCCCGTGCGGGTCTCGTACCAGAACCTCCACAGGCCGGTCTTGGTCGGCTCCGCGTCCGAGATCGCCGCCGCATACAAGCCCGACCGGCCGAAGCACGTCGGTCATCAGTCCGAAGAGAAGACGAACCTGTGAACCGCGACCAGCGGCACAGGAGCCCCTATCGCCAATAGGCCGGCAGCTTGACCGCCAGCCATTTGGCCAATGCGGTATTCACCGCGACCGGCTGCTCCTGGGCCATCCAATGGCCCGACGCCACCACTGTCTCGGTGAGGTCGGCGCAGTCCGCCCGCATCGGTTCGGCAAGCCGCGAGGTCATGGTCTCGCACGTCGTATCGTAGGCACCGTGCAGGAACAGAACGGGCATCGCGAGCTTGCCACCGTTCACCGCGCGTCGGGCATAGGCACCGTTGGCCTTGTGGTTCATGTACCAGGAGTCGGGACCGAAGAAGCCGTTGCGCGTCAGCGCCGCAACATAGGCTTCCATGTCCTGCTCGGTGATCACGTCATTGTCGCGCGGCACGTCAGGAACCGGCCCGCCGGCGAACCAGCCGCCGGCCTTGCGCACGCGCGAGGTCGGCGCGGGCTGGCCGACGCGGGTCGGATCGCCCTTGCGGAAAAGTGCCTTCACGACGTTGCGGATGTTGGACTCGAAGCCCTTGCAGGCCTTGTCGAAACTCTCCTCGTAGAAGAACTGATAGTCCCACTGGCCGGCAGGATAGGCGTCAGCCGGATAGACCTTGCGATCCACGAGGGGCACGACTGTCTCGAGGGTGAAGCCCTGCGCAAGATAGGGCACGCAGAGGCTCGCCACGCCCGCGACCTTGTCCGGATGATGCGCGGCCATGTTCCACACGACGGGGCTGCCCCAGTCGTGGCCGATCCACACCGCGCGCTCTCGCGGTAGCGATGCGAGCAGGTCGAGCATGTCCTGGACGATCACTTCCTGCGCGAAGTCCTCATGGTGCGCATAGGTGCTCGAACGGCCATAGCCGCGCATGTCGGGCGCGATGCAGCGGAAGCCCAGCGCCGCGAATGCCGGCAACTGATGGCGCCAGGAGAGCGAGAGCTCCGGCCAGCCGTGGCAGAAGATCAGCAGCGGTGCGTCCGGTGCGCCGCAAGCGAGGTAGCCCGTCGTGTGTCGGGGCGTTTTGACGGTGTGTTCGGTGATCGGGAAGGTCATCGCAAAACTCTGCCGCCAAGCCAGGGGCGCGGCAACAGGCTGCCTCTGCCAATGCGCCCGCTTGCTCCGCCAAAGGGCCCGCGGACAGCGGCGGCAACGCGAACGCCGGCAACGGCTTGACGATGCGTCCGGCGACCGGGAATGTCTCCGCCGGAGGGTCCCATGGAAATCGACACCGGAACAAATGAGCTTTTGTGCGTCGTGCGCGACGGCGTTGCGCTGATCACGCTCAATCGGCCGGAGGCGCGCAATGCGCTCTCGGACAAGCTCACGCCCGCGCTGCGCACCCAGATCAGGGAGCGCGGCGAGGATCCGGATGTCGGCGCGATCCTGATCACCGGTGCCGGCACCGCCTTCTGCAGCGGCGGCGACGTCAAGGGCATGGGCGGCCGTGGCGCGCGCGGCCAGATGAGCTTCGAGGAACGGCTTGCCGACCTCCGCTGGCGCCAGGCCAACCTCACCGGCGCCCTCGTCGCCTCGCGCAAGCCCACCATCGCCGCCCTGCCTGGCGCCGCAGCCGGTGCAGGGCTCGCGATCGCGCTCGCCTGCGATATCCGCGTCGCTGCCCGATCGGCCTTCGTCAGCACCGGCTACGCCAGGATCGGCCTTTCCGGCGACTACGGTATCGCCTGGTTGCTCACCCGCGCGGTAGGCTCGGCGCGGGCGCGCGAGCTGATGTTCACCGGCGAACGGGTCGACGCCGAACGCTGCGAGCGCATCGGGCTCGTGAATCGCATCATCGACGAGGCAAAGCTGCAGGACGAGGCCTTTGCCCTCGCGAAGTCGCTCGCCGAAGGACCGCGGCTTGCACTCGCCAGCATGAAGGACAATCTCGACGACGCGTTGCACATCGACTATGCGACGGCGCTGCATCGCGAGGCCGAGCGGCTGGTGCGCGCTTCGCGAACCGCCGACCACAAGGAAGCGGTCCAGGCTTTCGTCGAGAAAAGGAAACCCGTGTTCAAGGGGAAGTAGTCTTCCGGACCGCGGACGGGACGCTCGCATCATGATCCTGAAACGAACGAACGGGTGGGCGGGCCGCCCCTCGTCCGTCAGGCTCTGACCGCCCTCTTGCCGCAGTTGGTATCCCAGCTGCCTTCGACGACGTCGCCTTTGGCAAGACCCGGCACTTTCGACTCGACGACCTCGCCGATCGCAAAGCCCCTCGTCACCCGGCCAGGCTTCAGCGCGTCCCGATAGGTCCTGCCCATGATCCCGGCGCGATTGGCAGGATCGACGTCCGCGGCCTCATAGTGCATCGCCCTCGCGCGGCATGGGAATTTCCATCGCTCGCCGATGGAAGGTCCCGGCGGCGATCTTTCCCACCGGCGGTCTGGCGCAGAGCCACCGTCGGTTCGTCGATCTCCGCGTTGGTCAGGGAAGTGCCGCGATGCCCGGAACGCGCACCCCGAGATACCGCTTCAGCTTGCGGTCCAGCCAGCCGCGCGGCCTTTCCGCTGCCGCTACCGTTCGCGCCAGCAGTGTCTCAAGGTTCTTGTCGGCGCCCGCTTTCTCCGCGAACCGCGTGGCGCGAGCGGAGATTTCGTCGAGGTGGTCGGCTGCGATCCCAACGGCACGCGCCAAGCCTTCGGCAGAAAAAGCCTCCACGCCAACCGCCCTGCCCTGCTCGATCGCCGCACGGGAAAAATCGCAGCCCTTCGTGGCGACAACGGGAATGCCGAGCTTCACAGCTTCGGCAAAGACGCCCGAGCCGCGCGTGCGATAGGCCTGAGGGTCGTAAGGCTGGAGCAGAAGGTCGGCCTGCGCCAGCCAGGCGAGATACTCTTCGGTCGAAAGGATATCGGTCCGCACCGTCACGTTGGGCGCGAGACCCGCCAGACGCTGCAGTTCCTGCCGGCCCTCCGGATAGTCCGTCTGCTCGACCGTGCCGTGGATCAGGAATTCGAGATCGCTGCGCTCGCGGTTGAGACGCTCGATTGCATCACCCAGCAGGGAGTACCCCTTGGCGGCGTTGGCGTTGCCGGCGCAGACAAGCCGTATCGGCTGCCCCGGCCGACGAATGCGCCGCTCCCTTGGCCGCTCGATCAGCTTGTGGACGATAACGGTCTCGATCGGCAATCCGACATAGGGCCGGTACGCGGCGGACATTGCCTCCGTTTCGCAGCAGACATGGATGCGCGTGTCGTCGGCAACTGTCCTGCGCAAAGCGTCGAAAGCCTCGGCGTATTCGTCGAGCAGTGGCGCCACCGACGGATCGTCGATCGACTTTCGATAATGCGGCGCCATCATCAGCCACAACAGGATATCGGGCGGCCGCCGCCGTCCATGACGATCGAGATACTGTGCCAGTCCCAACACGGTGGCCTGATCGGCAGCGGGGAAGATCAGGATGTCGGGCCGTACGCGCAGCTCACGCAGCTTGGAGCGCAGATCGCCGCAGAACTTCGACGCGCCTTCGTAGAACTCCTCCCGCGTCCACTCCGTGCGATAGTAAATCGATTTCTCGAAGGTCGGGATAAGGTCCGCCTGCCGATTGAGCTCGTCCGACGCATGGACCGAGGTGAGGGAAATGCTGCCGAGCCACAGCCTGGCGAGCTCGGTGCGGAAGCGCTCCAGAACGCCGAGATGGTGTCCGTCGGCGGACCGCAGGGACGGATCGATGAGAATGACGTTGGGCTTCACCGCATCAATCCTGGTAGCTCGCGGCGCGCTTCTGCAGGTTCGACATCACGGCCTCGAGCTGGTTGGGTGCGCCAATCAACTTCTGCTGCTCGACCGATTCGGCCATCAGGCCGGCCGCGGCATCCGACGCAACGGCCAGGTTGAGCAGGCGCTTGGCGGCCCGGATCGCATCGGGACTCTTGGCGGCGATCTCGCGCGCGGTCTCGAAGGCCGCGGCGCGTGGATCGACTGCGATCCGAGTCACGAACCCCAGCTTCATGGCCTCTTCGCCGGTGAAAATGCGGCCGGTGTAGGTGAGTTCGCGTACGATATCCTCACGCGCGAGATGGCGCATGAGTTGGGTACCGGCAAGGTCGGGGACAAGGCCCCACTTGATCTCCATCACCGAAAAGCGCGCGTCGGCCGTGGCGTAGCGGATATCGGCGCCAAGGGCGATCTGGAATCCGCCACCGAACGCCACGCCGTGCACCGCGGCGATCACCGGCACGGGCAAGCTGCGCCACAGCCACGCGCATTGCTGCGGTCGGTTGGCGATGCCATGCGTCCGTCGGGTGAGGTCGCGCACGCCCGGCACCTTGTCGCCCGCTTGGCCCTTGGCATCCTTCATGGCGGCGAAGCTTCCCATGTCGAGGCCGGCGCAGAACGCCTTGCCTTCCCCGGACAGGACGACCGCACGCAGGCCCTTCATGGCGGCAAGCTTCTCGCCGGCCTCGATAATGCCCTCGAACATCGCCGGATCGAGCGCGTTCATCTTGTCGTCACGGATCAGCCGGACATCAGCGACACCGTCTTCCAGATCGATCGAAACGCGATCCTTCATTTACCCTTCTCCGACTTCAACCACTCGCGCAGCCGGCGCTTCACCTCATCCGCCGGTAAACGCTCCGGTGCCGCAGGCCGGCCGTCCTTCTGCTTGGGCCACATAAGCACCGCAATGGCCCGTTGCACGTCGGCGAAAGTGCAATCGTCCGGCAGCCGATCGAGCAACGCCCGCACCTGCCCCTTCACGCTGGGTTCACTCACCCACTTCTCCCATGCCGCATCCCTCGGCAGGATGCCGTAACGCATAGCAGAAAAGCTGTCGAACGTCTTTCCCGTCGCAGTGGACGAAATGGCCCGAGATTCAGCCGGAACCGAGCGCCACGGCCACCTGGAAGACCAGCAGCGCCGCGACGTAGGCCAGCGCCAGCATGTAGAAGAAGGTCACCGCCATCCACTTCCAGCTGCCGGTCTCGCGGCGGATGACGGCCAGCGTCGAAGCGCACTGCGGCGCAAAAATGTACCAGGCCAGCATGGCAAGGGCGGTTGCAAGGCTCCATTGGCCGGCCAGCGCATGGCCGATCTTATCGGCCGCCTCCGCACCGCCGTCGATGGCGTAGATCGTGCCGAGCGCGCCAACCGCCACCTCGCGCGCCGCCATGCCCGGGATCAGCGCCACGTTGATCTGCCAATTGAAGCCCAGCGGTTGAGTCACGGGCTCGATTGCATGGCCGATCATGGCGGCAAAGCTGTAGTCGATGGCGGGCTCCGTCGCTCCCTGCGGCGCGGTCGGGAAGGACGCCAGCACCCAGATCAGGACCATCATCGCAAGGATGGTCGTGCCGGCGCGCTTCAGGAAGGCGAGTGCCCGGGTCCAGATGCCGATTACCAGGCTCTTCGCCTGCGGGATCTTGTAGTCCGGCAGCTCGAGCATGAAGGGCTCGCCGGCATTGCTGCGCCAGAAGAGACGCTTGGCCACGAAAGATACCGCGAGCGCTCCCAGGATGCCGCAGGCATAGAGACCGAACATCACCAAGCCCTGCAGCCCCGCGAAGCCCCAGATCTCGCGGTCGGGAATGAACGCGGAGATGATCAGCGTATAGACCGGAATGCGCGCCGAGCAGGTCATCAGCGGAGCCACCAGGATGGTGGTGAGCCGGTCGCGGCGATCGTCGATCACGCGCGTGGCCATGATGCCGGGAATGGCGCAGGCGAACGAGGACAGCAGCGGAATGAACGCACGGCCATGGAGACCCGCGCCGCCCATGATCTTGTCCATCAGGAAGGCCGCCCGGGCCATGTAGCCCAGGTCTTCCAGGACCAGGATGAAGAAGAACAGGATCACGATCTGCGGCAGGAACACGATCACGCTGCCCACCCCCGCGATCACGCCATCCTTCAGGAAGCTGCGCAGGATCTCCGGCAACGGGGCACTGCCGACCAGCGCACCGAACCAGGAGAAGCCGTCGGAGATCAGGTCCATCAACGGCTGCGCCCAAGCGAACACGGCCTGGAACATCACGAACAGGATTGCGAGCAGGATGACGATGCCAGCGACCGGATGGAGCAGGATGGCGTCGGCCCTCGCCGTGCCGGGATCGAGCCGGCCTTCGTTGCTCATGGCAAGCTTCAGCAGGCGATCGGCTTCGCGTTGTGCGGCGCGCAACTCACCGGCATCGGGCGTATGCCAATCGGCCGGGCCACCTTCGACACGGCGCCCAAGAACGCGATCAAGCTCGGCCAACAGGGCGTCGGTGCCGCCGCGACGCACGGCGATGGAGCTCACGACGGGGATGCCTAACTCGGCGGCAAGCTTTGCAAGATCGATGTCGATGCCGCGCTTGCGAGCAATATCCATCATGTTGAGCGACAGCAGCACCGGCCGGCCGACCTGCTTCAGCTCGAGCGCCAAACGCAGCGCCAGGCGCAGGTTCGAGGCGTCGGCCACGCAGATGATCAGGTCGGGCGTGACGTCGCTCGCCAGCCGGCCCAGCACCACATCGCGGGTGATTTCCTCATCCGGCGAGCGGGCCCGCAGCGAATAGGTGCCCGGCAGATCGACGAGCCTGATCGTGCGGCCGGCGGGCGTCGTGAGCTGGCCGGTCTTCTTCTCGACCGTGACGCCGGGATAGTTGGCGACCTTCTGCCGGCTGCCGGTCAACGCATTGAAGAGGGCGGTCTTGCCACAATTGGGATTTCCCACCAGAGCAACGACCGGCACCGACTGTGACGACAGCGAAGCCGATGCTGCCGGAGGGGGTACGACGTCCACCGTGCCGTTCACGGCACACTTTCTCCAGCAACGGCAATCACCGCCATCGCTTCGCGCCGGCGCAAGGCGATGGTCGAAGCTGCGACACGCACGGCAATGGGATCGCCACCAAACAGGCCCTGATGCAGCAACTCCACTTTCGCGCCTTCGACGAAGCCGAGCTCGATCAGCCGCCGCTCCAGTTCCAGCCCAGGCAAGCCGGCGCCAGACGCCACATTCACGTCGAGCGCAACGATCTGGCCGCGAAAGCCCACCGGCGCATCACCCAATGCTATTGTGCGTGTCCGAAGGATGGTCTGATCGGGCATGGTTCACGCTATTGCGAGTGCTTCGTAGTAGCATTTGTGAGAAGTCGCCGCCAGTGCGAGGAAGGAATGACATGGCAACTATTGTTTTGGCGCATGGCGCCTGGTCGGCAGCTTGGGCCTGGAAAAAGATGCGGCCGCTGTTGCACTCCGCCGGCCACGAGTTCTTTTCGCCGACCTATACCGGCCTTGGCCACCGCGCCCATTTGGCACACCGTGACGTCGACCTCTCGACGCACATCGAGGACGTGATCAACGCACTCGAGTTCGAAGACCTCACGGACGTCACCCTGCTCGGCCACTCCTACGGCGGCATGGTGGCGACCGGCGTCGCCGACAAGGCGCGCAGCCGCATCCGCCGCGTCATCTATCTCGACGCCTTCGTGCCCAAGGACGGGCAAAGCCTGTTCGACCTCGTCGTGCCCAAGGCGGCGACGAATATGCGGGCTGGTGCGACCGAGGAAGGCGATGGCTGGAGAATCCCGATCAATCCCATGCCGCCCGACACCGCTCCCGAAGATGTCGCCTGGGCAGGCCCGCGACGGCGGCCTCAGCCGATCAAAACCTTCGAGCAGAAGATCCG
Source organism: Pseudomonadota bacterium (assembly GCA_018242505.1). Lineage (GTDB taxonomy): Bacteria > Pseudomonadota > Alphaproteobacteria > Reyranellales > Reyranellaceae > Reyranella. The sequence goes on along the minus strand of JAFEBU010000027.1, from coordinate 38,544 downwards.
GCTCGAGTCGCGGGAGCCGCCGCCTCCACGCCATTACATCTACGCAAAGAAGAACGGGCCGGGCGACGTGTTTCGACAGTTCGGCGAGCGTGCCAAGAGCGAGGCCGGCTGGACCTATGACGAGATCGATGCCAGCCACAATCCGCACATCACCTGCCCTGACGTGTTGATGGCGCTCTTGACCCGGATCATGGCGAGCTCATGAGCGAACGCCTGAGCCACGACATTCTGGCGCTGCTCGGCCGAGAGAAACGTGCCGACGACAGGCTCACCTTCGACAGCGGCGGCGATCCTGTCTTCTGCACGCCCTGGCGCATCGCCGAGGCCGGCGCCGCCGCGTTGGGCGCCGTGGGGCTTGCCGTGTCCGATCTTTGGCGCTTGCGCACCGGCAGGCCACAAGCGGTGAGCATCGACCGCCACGCCGCGGCCGCGTCGCTCCGCTCCAACACCTACGTTCGGCGCAACGGCGAGAAGCCGGTCTCGTGGGATCCGCTCACCGGCCACTATCCGACACGGGATGGCCGGCACATGTTCATCCATACCAATCACGCCCATCACCGTGCGGGCGCGCTTCGCATCGCGGGCGCCACAACCGACAGCCGCGAAGCGCTCGCCTCAGCGGTGGCGAAATGGGACGGCCTCGCACTCGAAGAGGCGATCGCCTCCGGCAACTGCGTCGGCGGCCTGACTCGCAGCCGCGAGGAGTGGAATGCCCATCCGCACGGCATCGCCGTCGCCCGCCTGCCGCTGATCGATCTGGTGAAGATCGGCGAGGCACCGGCGCAGCCGTTGCGGAAAGGCGATCGGCCACTGTCAGGCGTGCGTGTACTCGATCTCACCCGCGTGCTGGCCGGCCCCACCAGCGGGCGCGTACTGGCCGAGAACGGCGCCGAAGTGCTGCATGTCGTGGCCCCTCATCTGCCCTATCAAACCGAACTCCTGATGGACACCGGCCACGGCAAGCGCTGCGCCTGGGTCGACCTGCGCGACGGATCGGGCGTGGAGACCCTGAAGGCGTTAATTCGCGAGGCCGACATTTTCACCCAGGGCTATCGACCCGGCACGCTGGCCGCGCGCGGCTTTGCGCCGGAGCAGGTGGCGGCGTTACGGCCCGGCATCGTCTGCGTCAGCATCTGCGCCTATGGTCATGAAGGCCCCTGGGCCTTGCGGCGCGGCTTCGATTCGATCGTGCAGAACGTCACGGGACTTGCCGCCACGCAGGGCTCGCTGGCCGCCCCGCGCAACCTGCCGGTGCAAGCCCTTGATTATATCGCCGGCTATCTCGGTGCGCTGGGCGCCATGGTCGCTCTCGCCCGCCGGATCGAGCAGGGTGGCTCCTGGCTGGTGCGCGTGTCGCTGGTGCAGGTCGCCCAGTGGCTCGCGACCCTGGGGACCGTCGATGCAAGTGCCGGCATGGCCGATCTGCCGGACTCAGAGCTCACCGGGCTCCTGATGGAAAGCGACGGCCCGCTCGGCCACCTGCGCCATCTCAAACCCGTCATACAGCTCAGCGACACTCCCGCTTTCTACGCCAAGCCCGCAGAACCGCTCGGCACGTCGCCGGCGCGGTGGGCTGCATGAGGACTTCAATGCCGGACAAGATAACAACTGTCGCCGAGCTCGAGGCGCTGTATGGCCAGCCGAACGAGGCCTCCACCGTAAAGGAGGTCGGTTATGTCACGCCACATTACCGCGCCTACATCGAGGCTTGGCCGTTCGCGGTGCTGGCAACCGGCGGACCGGAAGGGCTCGATTGCTCCCCACGCGGCGACAAGCCGGGTTTTGTGCGCATCCACGACGAGCGGACGCTGATGCTGCCCGACCGGCGCGGCAACAACAGGATCGACTCGCTGCGCAATATCGTGCGCGACCCGCGCGTGGCGCTCCTCTTCCTCATTCCCGGGCATGGCAACACGTTGCGCGTGAACGGCCGCGCCCATCTCAGCGTCGAGCCCTCGCTCCTTGCCTCCTTTGCCGTCGAGGAGAAGGCCCCGCGTTCGGTCATGGTGATGACCGTCGAGACGATCTACTTCCAGTGTGCCCGTGCTCTGGTGAGATCCGAATTGTGGAATCCGGCCCGACACGTCGACCCCAGGACCCTGCCGACGGCGGGGCAGATCCTTGCCGCGCTCAGTCAGCAACAGGTTGGCGGTGAAATCTACGATCGCGAATGGGCGAGCCGCGCCGCCAAGACGATGTGGTGATCCTGCGCCCTCGTCAGTTGTGCGATGACGGTGCGAATCCAACACCCGCGCGATCCGACATTTGAACGACAAGGCTTTCGACGGCCCCGATGAACCGCGGCTGATTTCGACCCTCCGCAACGATGGCTTGGCTTCGACCGAATTGGTGGCGCTCGAGAACACGGCGATCGTTGGCCATTTGCTCAGCAAGGTGGCGGTCACAATCAGCGGCCGTCGCCTCCGCGCGCTGGCGCTGGCACCAATGGCCGTCGCTCTCGGACAGCGGCAGGGAATCGGTCGTGGCCTGATGCGCGCCGGCTGCGCGCGGCACGCAAGGGTGGTTGGCAGGGGCGCTTGGCCATCGCGGATTGCCATCCGCTTCGGCTTCCCGGCCGGAAAGGCGGCCCTGCTGGAGACGCGCCATTTCGAGGCCGCACCTTCAAGACACTCGAACTCGAGGCTGATGTCCAGGCGGGTCAGGGCCGGGCGGTCTATCCGCCGCCCTTCGGACCTGGCGGCTGATATCAGGCGACGGCGCGCGGCACCGACGAGGTCCCGATCGACAACAGCGCCTCCATGAAGCTCGTGCAATAGGTCTGCGCGGTGTTGCGGAACACCTTTTCCTTGAGCGCCTGATGGCGTTCCTTGCGCTCGGTCGCCGGCATGATCAGGGCCTGGTGCATGGCGTCGGCGATGGCGTCGGGGTCGAACGGATTGATGATCAGCGCTTCGGTCAGCTCCTGCGCCGCGCCCGCGAACTGCGACAGGACCAGCACACCCGGATCGTCGTCAGCCTGGGCGGCGATGAACTCCTTGGCGACCAGGTTCATGCCGTCACGCAGCGGCGTCACCAGGCCGATGCGGCCGATGCGATAGAGGCCGGCCAACGTGGAGCGCGGCGCCGCCCGCGCGCTGTAGCGCAACGGCGTCCAGTCGAACTCCGAAAAGCGACCGTTGATGCGGCCTGTGAGGCGGTCGAGCTCGATCCGGAGCTTGCGATATTCGTCGACCTCCTCGCGCGAGCGTGGACAGATCTGCAGGAAGTGAACGTGGCGACGGTGCTCGGGATGGCGCTCGAACAGCCGGCCGTAGGCCTCGAAGCGCTGCGGCAAACCCTTCGAGTAGTCCATACGGTCGACGCCGATGGCGAGCGCGCGGCCGGCCAGGCTGCCGGCGACGCGTTTCACCAGCGCGTCGTTTGCAGCACGCTCGGCGTCATGGTGGAAGGCCTCGGCATCGATGCCGATTGGATCGGCGAAGGCGCGCATGCTGCGCCCATTCAGCCGCACCCACTCGCCTTTCACGGTCGCACCGAGCAGGCGCTGGGCGCAATCGCGAAAGTCGCGCGCGTGCTCCTCGGTCTGGAAACCGACCAGATCGTAGGCGCACAGGTCGGCCACCAATTCGCGACCGACCGGCAGCGCCTCGAGCATCGAGGGCGGCACGAACGGGACGTGCAGGAAAAAGCCGAGTGGTCCGCGAAAACCCTGCTGGCGCAGCATGCGCGCGAGCGGAACGAGATGATAGTCGTGCGCCCAGACCGTGTCGTCGGGCTGGACCACCTGGGTCAGCGATTCGGCGAAGGTCTGGTTGACGGCCAGATAGTCCTCATAGTCCTCGCGGCGATACTGCATCAGTCCCAGCCGGAAATGCAGCAGCGGCCACAGGGCACCGTTGGCGAACCCGACATAGAAGCCGCGATAGATCTCCGACTTGAGGTCGATGGTGGCGTAGGTGACGCCGCGCGCCTCGACCAGCGACGGTTGCAGCGATGGGTCGGCCGACAGCCGTCCGCTCCAGCCGAACCACATGGTGCCCGGCGTCAGCAGGTCGCGCAGCGCCACCGTGAGGCCGCCCGCCGACGCACCGCGCGACTTGGGAATCGGTACGCGGTTTGAGACGATTATGAGGCGTGCCATAGGCCTTCCTCCCAGCTTCGCGACAGGCGCATGGCGGACAGGATCAATCCTACCTGCGAATAGGTCTGCGGGAAATTCCCCCACAGTTCACCCGTCAACGGATCGAGGTCCTCCGACAGGAGCCCAACATGATTGCGCTGCCCCAGAACGTTGTTGAAGAGTTCGAGTGCCTCCTCGCGCCGACCGACGCTGGCCAGCGCATCGATATACCAGAAGGTGCACAGCAGGAATGCGTTCGACGGCTTGCCGAAATCGTCGGCCTCGACATAGCGCATGACGAAACCGTTCTTCACCAGGCGTCTGCCGACCATGTCGAGCGTGGCATGAAACCGCGGATCATCGGAGCGCAACAAACCGATTTCGGGAAGCACGAGGCTGGAGGCATCGGCCATCTCGCGGTCGAGGACTCCGGACAGCCAGCCATCGGCCATGGTGGCGCGCTGCAGGACCTCCTGGCGCAATACGCCAGCCCGGGCGAGCCACTCGCGCGACTCCGAATCAACGCCGACGCGCCGCGCAATCATGCCGAGCCTGTGTTGCGCGGCCCAGCACATCGCGGCCGAGAAGGTGTGGATCTCTTCGCGCTCCCGGTACTCCCAGAGCCCAGCATCGGGAGTCAACGCCGCCCGGTGCGCCTCGTTCCCCACAACGCACAGCCTGCGATAGAGCTCGATATCACCGTAACGCGGCAAGCGCTCGTCCCAGAACATCTGCGCCGCGGTCAGCACCATCGAGCCATAGGTGTCGTTCTGGCGTTGCGAGACCGCGGCATTGCCGATGCGCACCGGCCCGTTGCCGCGATAGCCGGGCAGGGTGTCGACGATCCGCTCGGTCGTATCCATGCCGGGCGCTATGGGAAAGAGTGGCGCAATCTGATCGGCCTCGCCGCGCGCGCTGCCGGCTTCGACGATGTCGACGATGAAGCTTACGAAACGCTCCATCGTGCGCGTCGCCGACAGGCGGTTGAGCGCCGTCACGGTGAAGAATGAGTCGCGCAGCCACGAGAACCGGTAATCCCAGGTCCGCGGCGTGTCGGCGGCTTCAGGGACCGAGGTTGTCAGGGCCGCCAGGACCGCACCGGTGTCTTCGAAACTGCAGAGCTTCAGCGTGATCGCCGCGCGGATCACCGCCGCCTGCCAGTCGAACGGCGTATTGAGATCGCGTACCCAGGTGTGCCAGTAGGCCTCGGTCTCGGCGAGGAACGTGCGGGCGAGCGCATCCGGACCTTCGGTGATGCTCTCGTCGGCCCCGACGATCAAGGTGATCGGCCGATCGAGCGCGAACTCGGTCTCGTGCAGGATGTAGCTGATCGAACTGTCGGTCGTGACGCGCAGGACGGCGGCGTCGCCAACGAAGCGTATGTGATTGCTGCCGCTGGTGATCTGCGGCTTCAAGGCGCCATAGGAAAAGGTCGGCCGCATTCGGATCGTGATGCGCGGCCGACCCGACACCGGCTCCAGTCGCCGTACCAGCATGGGCGGGCGGAACATGCGGCCGAACCGGCGGAACCGGGGGGCGAAGTCGACGATACGGACGGTGCCTCCCGCACCGTAGACCGTCGTCTCGAGAATCGCGGTGTTGGGCAGGTAGCGCTGGCGACCCAGTCCCTTTGCACCGGTCACCACCGCGTCCATGAAGCCGCTTTGGGGGTCGTTGCCGCCCAGCAGCGCATTGAAGACGGGATCGCCGTCCAGTCGTCCCAACCCGTGCCACACATGACGGCCATTGCGATCGACCAGACTTGCGATCGCACAGTTGCCGATCACACCGAGATCAAGGCCGCTCATGGCATCGCTCCGCTCGACATCTTCGACGATGGCAGGCGATCGTCGAGCCGTTGGGCTCCCTGCATCAGCCAGGCGCGCACATTGGCCGGGTCACCGCCGAACGCTTCAGCGACGCGCAGGCCCACGCCTCCCAACTCGCGGGCCTTGGTCATGCCGGCCTCGTCAGTGAAGTCGTCGCCGATAAAGATGGGCCGCCGGCCATGGAAGGGGGCGTGGGCCATCAGCCGTTCGACCGCATCGCCCTTGGAGGCAGTGCGCAACCCGATCTCGACAGCCTCGTGCGCCGGAACGAGGCGAAACCAGGGATGCTCGGGAGGAACAAGCTCGCGCACCAGCCGCCAGACCTCGTCGGCGCGCTCGGGCGCCAGCCGATAATGAACGGCAAGCCCGTGCGGCTTGCGTTCGACCAACACGCCTGGCCACTGCCGGGCCGCCGCCTGAAGCGCCTCGCGCCATACCGCCGGCATGGCCATTTCCCCCCGCAATTCCTCACGCGTGCCATCCGCATAGCGCAGCGACACGCCATGTTCACCGGCGGCGGTAGACACGAACGGCCGGAGAAGCTCGTCGATCTGCGTCAAGGGCCGGCCGGTCACAATGGCAAGCGCGCCACCAAGCTGATGATGGAGCTGGGCCAGAAGCGCCGGCAGGCCGGGCGGCACAACGACCTGCTCAGGTGTCGCGGCGATTTCGAGAAGAGTGCCGTCGAGATCGAGAAAAAGCGCCGTTTTCCGGTCAAGGTCCGGAGGAGTCATCCAGGAGGTTCCCTAGTCGCTGCTGCGTTACATCCCATAGCGCGACGGGGACCCAAGCGAAATACGCCGTCGGCCATGCCTTCCGGACGTCAGCGCCAGCTCGGGTAATTAACGCATCGGAAGGCTTGGAGTTCCTGAACGATAATTATGACGAGAGTAGGAAGAGCCATCAAATCAGCGGAGTGGACCGATTTTTTGCCAGAACGGCTTGCCCGATTCGTAGGCGGCCGCCGCCGGAGAGATACCGATCTCACGCAGGCTGCGGGCGTCCATGCGCGCCAGGCAACGCCGCGCACGGGACCGCTCACGCCACACGGCGACCGCAAAGAGAAGACGCTGGCGGAGCATCGGCCGCGAAACGTCACTCGTCAGCAGATTTTGATCGGTTAGCGGGTGACGGGACTGGAAACTCATCTCTCCCTCCTCGAACCAAGGTCACGCGGGCTGGCGTGAAAATGGTCCGAAGCCCTCGTCGTCTCAATGATGCGGCGGGTAATTACGGGCGAGAGGTCTTCATGCGACGCTGCAAAAAACTAGGCCGCCGGCGTGCTAGGGTCTTTCGTCCACGAACGATGGAGCCGGTTGATGTTGCCCTGCCAGCGAGCGCTGTTCGACATGCCGCGCGATGTCTGCTTCTTGAATGCCGCCTCCTGGAGCCCGCTACCGCGCGCGGTGCAGGAGGCGGGACGGGGTGCTGTCGCACGCAAAGGGCAGCCGTGGATGCTTCCAGCCGATTTCGCCACGGCCCAGCACGAACGCGCACGTAAAGCGGCCGCGGCACTGATCGGTGCCGACCCCGGCGACGTGGCGCTGATCCCGTCGGTCGGCTACGGCGTCTCGACCGCCGGCAAGGTGCTGCCGATCGAACGCGGCAGCCGGGTGATCGTGCTCGAGAACGACCATACTTCGCCGGTGCTGGAATGGGTTGGACGCGCCGAGACGGGCGGCTTCACGATCGAGACGGTACGCCAGCCCACCGATGGGGACTGGACCTCGGCGGTGCTCGAGGCGATCGGGCGCCGCGATGCTGCTCCGCTTGCACTCGCCTCGATTTCGTCCGTCCATTGGTCCGACGGCGGTGCGCTCGACGTGGCACGCATTGGCGCGACGCTGAAGCACCAGGGCGCCGCTTTCTTGATTGACGCCACCCACGATGTCGGCGTGCGGCGCATCGACGTGAAGGCGCTCGATCCCGACTTCCTGATCTTCCCGACTTACAAGTGGGTGCTGGGTCCCTACGGCCGCGCTTTCATGTACGTCGCCAAGCGCCGGCAAGCCGGAACGCCGCTGGAGCAGACAGCCGCCGCGCGCAAGGCCGTGTCGGCCGAGGACACTGTCTACTTCCGCGATCTTGCCTATCGCGAAGACGCGCGGCGCTACGACATGGGCGAGCGCGATCACTTTATCTCGATGGAGATGGCCGCGATCGGCATGGAGATGATGGCTGGCTGGGGCAACGAGGCCATCGTCGAGCGGCTATCGATGCTGACGGGGAAATTGGCCGAAGGCCTCGGCAATCTCGATATCCGGCTGCCCGAGACGAAGCTGCGCGCGCCACACATCCTGAGTCTCGGCTTTCCCAAGGGAATGCCCGAGGATCTTCCAAAGAGGCTCGCCGCCGAGAATGTCCATGCCGCACCGCGGCTCGGCCGGTTGCGCATCAGTCCGCATGTCTACAACGACGAGGAGGACATCGAACGTTTCGTCGATGTCTTCCGCAAGGTCGCTGGCTAGACTGTGCCGGCAACAAGGACAGAACGAGGAAACAAAAGATGTGGCAACCGAACGAGCGCTATCCCGATCCCGCGGTGCGCATCCTCGATCCATCCTTCAATCAGTACCGCCTGCCGCTGGCCTCGGTCGAGCGGCTCTACACCGGCTGCCGCTGGTCGGAAGGCCCGGTCTATTTCGGCGACGGCCGGTATCTTCTGTGGAGCGACATCCCCAACAATCGGATCCTGCGCTGGGACGAGGAGACCGGCGCCGTCTCGGTGTTCCGCAAGCCATCCAACAACGCCAACGGCCACACGCGCGACCGTCAGGGACGATCGGTCGGCTGCGAACACGACACACGGCGCGTGGTGCGCACCGAATATGACGGCGCGATCACCGTGCTGGCCGATTCCTACAACGGCAAGAAGCTCAATTCGCCCAACGACGTGGTGGTGAAATCCGACCATTCGATCTGGTTCACCGATCCGGTGTTCGGCATCCTGGGCTACTACGAAGGCCATAAGGACGAGAGCGAGAACAAGCCCGCCGTCTATCGGCTGGATGTCGGGACAGGCAGGCTCGCCGTAATGGTCGATGACGTGCCCGGTCCGAACGGCCTCGCCTTCTCGCCGGACGAGAAGAAGCTCTATGTCGTCGCCTCCCGCGCCGAGCCGCATCGCCAGATCCTGGTCTACGACGTGCTCGACGGCGGCGCCAGGCTCGGCAAGGGCAAGGTCCTGATCGATGCTGGCCCGGGTGGCTCGCCGGACGGCTTCCGTGTCGATGTCGCAGGCAATCTCTGGTGCGGCTGGGGCATGGGCGATGCTGATCTCGACGGCGTGCGCATCTTCAACCCCGAGGGCAAGCCGATCGGCCATATCGATCTGCCCGAGCGTTGCGCCAATGTCTGTTTCGGCGGTCGCTATCGCAACCGGCTGTTCATGGCGGCGAGCCATTCGCTCTATGCCCTTTACGTCAATACCCAGGGCGCGGCCGGCGGCTGAACGCCATCGAAGGCAGGAAAATGAGTGCAGTCGATTCGCGTTATGCGTGGTGGCGCCTTGCTGCCAGCGTCCTGATCAGCACCATGGGCGGCGTGGGCATGTGGGCCGTCGTGGTGGCGCTCCCCACCATCCAGGCGGACTTCGGCGTCACGCGCGCCGATGTGTCGTTCTCCTATACGGCGACCATGCTGGGCTTCGGCGTCGGCAGTATCGCCCTTGGCCGCCTCATCGACAAACGCGGCGCACTCCTGACGGTCGTCGTGAGCACGTTGCTGCTCGTGGCGGGCCTCGTGGTCGCCGCCTATTCGCCGACCGTGACGGCATTTGCGGCCGCGCAGGTCCTTGTCGGCCTCGGCTCTGCCGCGACCTTCAGCCCGCTGGTGGCCGATCTCTCGCACTGGTTCACGAAGCGGCGGGGCCTGGCCGTCGCCATCTGCTCCTCAGGCAACTACTTCGCCGGCGCCATCTGGCCGCCGATCGTGGAACGCCTGGTAAGCGATCACGGCTGGCGGTCTGCCTACCTCACAGTGGCCGCCATTTGCCTGGTCACCATGCTGCCGCTCGGTCTTGCCCTCAGACGCCGGCTTGTGCAGCACGGCTCGGAAGCCCAGGCCGCAGGGGCTTCGTTGCATTCGCCGCGCGCTTTGGGCCTCTCGCCGACCGCGCTGCAAATCTGGCTCGCCGTCGCAGGCATCGGCTGTTGCGTCGCCATGTCCATGCCGCAGGTGCATATCGTCGCCTACTGCTCCGATCTCGGCTATGGCGTCGCGCAGGGCGCGGTCATGCTTTCGCTGATGCTGGGCTTCGGCATCGTGAGCCGGATCGCCTCGGGCTGGATCGCCGACCGCGTCGGCGGCATCAAGACGCTGCTGCTCGGCTCGACACTGCAGGCCGTCGCGCTGTTCCTCTATTTGATCTCGGATTCGCTGACGTCGCTCTATGTCGTGTCGGCGCTGTTCGGCCTGTTTCAGGGCGGCATCGTGCCGAGCTACGCCATCATCGTGCGTGAATATTTCTCGCCACGTGAAGCCGGCATGCGCATCGGGCTTGCGGTGTCGGCAACCATTGTCGGCATGGCGCTGGGTGGATGGATGGGCGGCGTTCTGTTCGACGCCACGGGTTCCTACCGTGCCGCCTTTATCAACGGCATCGCCTGGAACGCCTTGAACGGCGCGGTCGCATGGTGGCTGCTGTTCCGCCAGAATCGTCGCGCCGTATTCGCCGCGTGATTTTGGAGTCTTGATCTGCGCCGGGCGGACTGGCGAAGACTTGCGGGGGCCTATAGAACAACCCGAATAATTTATATTTGTTACGGGTGCATTATGCGCATCGTCGCCATTCGCGACATCGTCTCGCCCATCCGCTCCAATATCGCCAACGCCTATATCGACTTCAGCCAGATGACCGCCTCGGTGGTGGCGGTCGTCACCGACCTCAAGGTCGAGGGCAGGCGCGTGGTGGGATACGGCTTCAACTCCAACGGCCGCTATGCCCAGCACGGCCTCCTCAACGAACGCTTCGTGAAGCGCCTGCTCGACGCCAAGCCGGTCTCGCTGCTGGACGACAATGGCCTGATCGATCCCGCCAAGTGTTGGACCGTGATGATGGCCAACGAAAAACCGGGAGGCCATGGCGAGCGCTCGGTGGCGGTCGGCGTGCTCGACATGGCGTTGTGGGACGCCGTCGCCAAGGCCGCGCGCGTGCCGCTGTGGAAGCTGCTCGCCGAGCGCTACAACGGCGGCAAGCACGACAGCAAGGCCTGGGTCTACGCGGCCGGCGGCTACTACTATCCTGGCAAGGATCTCGAGGGCCTGAAGGACGAGATGAGGCACTACCTCAACCTCGGCTATTCCTGCGTGAAGATGAAAGTGGGCGGCGCATCGCTTGGCGAGGACCTCAAGCGCATCGACGCAGTGCTGAACATCGTGGGTTCAGGCGACCGGCTCGCCGTCGACGTCAACGGCAAGTTCGACCTGCCGACCGCGCTCGAGTTCGGCCGCGCGATCCAGCCGCTCGGCCTGCGCTGGTACGAGGAACCGCTCGACCCGCTCGACTACCTTGCGCACGCAGCGCTCTCCACACAGTACGGACCGCCGATCGCGACCGGCGAGAACCTGTTCTCGATGCAGGATGCGCGCAACCTCATCCGCCATGGCGGGCTGCGTCCCGACCGCGACATCCTGCAGTTCGACCCCGCGCTTTCCTACGGCCTGGTCGAATATCTGCGTACACTCGAGATGCTGAAAGCGAGCGGTTGGTCGCCGCGCCGCTGTGTGCCGCATGGCGGTCATCAGTTCGCGCTCAACATCGCCGTCGGCCTGCAATGCGGCGGCAATGAATCCTACCCGCAGGTTTTTGCGCCGTTCGGCGGTTTCGCCGACGACTGTCCCGTGGTCGACGGCCGCGTCGCCCTGCCCGACACACCCGGCATCGGCTTCGAGCGCAAGGCAGATCTCTGGTCGGTGATGAAGGAGATCGCCTAGGCGGAACGCCTATTCCGGCTTCAAGACGCCCATCTTCAGGAGCTCGGAGACATTGGCCTCATCGGCCTTGAGCTGCGCCGTGAACTGCTCCGGCGTCGACGGTCGCACGATTGCACCCAACTCGTGCAGCCGCTTCTGCGTATTGCTGTCCTTGAGGCCGGCAATCACGCCCTCATTCAGGCGGCCGACGATCGGCTTCGGCGTCTCGGCGCGCACGAACACGCCGGCGGTCGTTCCGCCGTCGAACGGCGTGCAACCGACCTCCTTCAGCGTCGGGACATCGGGCAGCTCGGGGATGCGCTCGGGACCCAGCGCCATGAGCGGCCTGAACTTGCCCGACCGGATATGCGGCATCGAGCTGGTGAGCTGATCGGCAAAGCAGTCGATCGTGCCGGCCAGCAGGTCGTTGAGACCTGGTCCCGATCCCCTGTAGGGAATGATGTTGAACTGCAGCTTCTCGTTCACCTGCAGGCGCAGGATGGCGACATGGTTGGTGGTGCCGTTGCCCGAATGCCCAATACTTACCGTCCCGGGCTTGGCCCGCGCTTCGGCGAGCACGGCGCGCATGTCGGCGAAGCGACTGTCGGCGCGGGTGACGACCAGGGTGGGCACCGTGGTGAGGATGCTGACCGGCGCGAAGGCCGCCAGCAGCGGCGGCTTTCCGGCCATGATCGGCGCCACGTAGATCACGCTGAAGCTTGCCATCACGATCGTGTAGCCGTCGGCCGGGGCATTGGCCGTTGCCTCGAGGCCGACCACGCCGCCGGCGCCGGGGCGATTGTCGACCAGGACGGTCTGGCCAAGCGCCTGGCCCATCGGCTCGGCGACCAGCCGGGAGGTCACGTCGTAGTTGCCAGCCGGGGCGAAGGGGATGATCCAGCGGATTGGCTTGGATGGAAAATCGTCGGCATGACCCGTCCTCGCAAAGCCCGCCGTCGCGAGGCCAAGTGCGCCAAGGCCCAGTAAATCGCGCCGCAGAATCGGCATCGGTCCTCCCCTCGTCATCGTTCGGGGGCGGAGTATCGATAGCGGTGGAGAGAGGCGTCAACCGTCGAAATCCGCACCCACGATCAGCCATTTACATTGCCGCTCTATAGCCCCATTTCCGGAGCGGGGTAGACGACATCGTCAAGGAGGGCACGATGATCGAGCGTCGTACCGTGCTGGCGGCCCTGCCCGCCTTCATCCCTGCCATCGGATCAATCCTGTCGCGCGAAGCGGCGGCGCAAGGCGACGCCGGCGCTGGTCAACGGCTGGCGCTGAAAGGCTACGATCCGGTCGCCTACTTCACCGACGGCAAGCCGGTTCCCGGCGTCGCAGCCTACGAACTGTCCTGGGACGGCCAGCGCTACCGCTTCGCCAGCGCCCAGCATCGCGACCTGTTTCGGAAGACCCCCGAAAAGTACGCACCCCAGTTCGGCGGCGCCTGCACCATGAACCTGGCGGCGGGCGTGAAGCGCGAGGCCGATCCCCGTAATTGGATCATCTCCGATGGAAACCTGTACGTGTTCGCCAGCGCCGCCGGTCCCGCCAACTTCGCCAAGGATCCGCGGAACAACACCGCTCGCGCGACCACGAACTGGCGGCGCCTCAAATCCGCGACGATGCAGTGATCTGTCCCACCCGGCCTTGCGCAGACTCTCGCCGACACGACGCTTCGGCGTCCCGTCCTGGAAACGCGAGCCGAAGCCGTCGAGCGTGAGACAGGGATTCTTGCTCCGCCTCCGCTGCGAAGTGCTCGACCTGCCGATGAGGTCAACCTCGACCCGATCCGCAGCGCCTCGCTCGCGGTACAGCGGCAGGTGAGCCCGATCGCACCGTCCCGAGGTCGTCGTCGGCAGGGCAGTGGGCTTTCTCACCGGCTTTCTCACAATTTCTCACGGGATGAGAAGCCTCCGATGCCGATGGCATCGGCATTTCGGACCACTTTCTCATTTTCTCACCACATCCCTCGATGGGGTAATAGGATACCGTTCGGAAAGCCACCATCCCGCCACCAAGGCCGTTCTGGGTTTTGTGAGGTAATAGGATTCCGCTCGGAAAGCCACCGTCCCGCCACCGAGGCCGTTCTGGGTTCCGGCCTATTGAAGCAGATCGCTACGAATGAACTGCGCCTTCAACGGATACCTTTGTTTTAGGGACGTTTGTTTTAGGGACATTCGGACTTTGTGTTTTAGGGACGTTCGGACGTTGGATTGATTGATCGGACCTTCGACGCTCAAGGCATCCGCAACTTCCTTAGTGACTTGATGTATTCCCAATTGATCCGCGGAGTATTCCCAATATTGGACTGCGTAAGCGACGAGGTGGTTGATGCCCATCTTGGATAGGCTCCTCGTTGCTTTCACTGCTTGAGCCGCCAGGAGCAATTCCCTCATCGCAACTTCGTGTTGATCCACCAAAGAACTGAGCGCCCCTCGCAACAACCTGGCATTAAAGTGGTTCTTAGTGCCCTCTGCCAAGCTATCGAGCACGCGAAGCGCCGCTTCATTGCGGCCAAGTCAAAAGCCTTGGCGATCCCAACGCCATCTCGGATCGCCCACAGCACTCGAATGAACGCACCACCAAGCCTCTTGGCGGCTGCTTCCTCCGCTCAGCCTCTCAAGAACCTTGCTGACTACATCTGGGACGCCACGAATTGATCTGGGATGCCACGAATTGCTTCGGCCGCCTTCGTTGATGTTGTGTTCGGATTGACGGCGGGGCTTCCCTCAAGTGAACCCGGGTCCTTCCCAGTCAGCCTATCCGCGGAACGCCGCCGCCCACGTGACCACGAACTGGCGGCGCTTCAAGGCCGCGACGATGCAATGATCAGTCCCACCCGGCCTTGCGCAAGCTCTCGCCGACGCGACGCTTCAGCGCCTCGTCCTGGAAGCGCGAGCCGAAGCTGTCGAGCGTGAGATAGGGATTCTTGCGCCGCCCGCGAGCCAGCGCGGCCGCCGCGTCCACGCTGCGGCCGGCCTCGGCGTAGGCTCCGGCGAGCGGTAAATCGAGCAACGGATAGGCCGGATAGCGCACCCGCGCCGTCTCCAGGAGTTTGATGGCATCCGAGAAGCGGCGGTTGAGGAGATAGGCGAGGCCGAGATTGAGCGCGGCTTCGGGCCCTACGCCGTCGTTGAGGCGGAGCGCATTTTCGGCCGCCTCGATCGAGCCATCGACATGACCCGTCCAGAGCAGCACCGAAGCGCGTGCGGCAAGGGCGTCCGTGTCGCTCGGATTGAGCTGCAACGCCCGGTCGGCCTCGGCCAGACCCAGATCGTATTTCTGCTGGGCCGTGTAGGCACGGGCCAGGACACTGTGGGCGAGCACGCAGTCGCCGTCGATGGTGGCCGCCTCCCGGGCTTCGCGGATGGCCGCCTGCACGTCGTCGTCGACGAACTCCGACCAGCCGAAGACCGCGCGCTGGAAATGCGCGTCGGCCAGTTCGGCATGAGCGTCGGCATAGTCGGGCGCCATGTGCGTCACGCGCTCCAGAATCTCGCGCGCCTCGCGATTGCCGGCGCGGGTCGCCGTCGCCGCCCTCGACCGGGCGCGCAACACCAGGTCGTAGGCGTCGAGATCGGTCGTCGGCTTGCGCAGGCTCTGCTGGAGGGCAATCTGGTGCAGGCTGGTGGCGAGCGTGCCCGCGACGCGGCGGGCGATGCGCTGCTGCACGTCGAATATGTCGACAAGCTCGTCGTCATACTGGTCGGCCCAGAGCTGTGTGCCCTTCGTGGCATCCGTAAGCTGGACGGCAACGCGCAGGCGCGGCCCCATGCGCCGCACACTGCCACTCACCAGGTAGTGCGCGTTGAGCGCCTCGCCGAGCTTGGCGAGCGGCAGCGGCTTGCCGCGATAGGGCAGCACCGCCGGATAGGCGATGACGGTGAGTTGCTTGAAGCGGCCGAGGGCTGCGGTGACGTCCTCCGTCAGGCCGTCGGAGAAATAGTCGGGTCCGGAGTCGCCGGCCTGGCTGGCAAACGGAAGAACGGCGACCGACGGGTTTCCCGCCGGCAATGCGCGCACGACGGGCGTCCGGCCGGGCCAGGGAATGGAAAGCGGTCTCAGGACATATGCGCCCGCCACAAGCGCAACGGCGACGGCAAATGCCGCAGCAGCCCATAGCCGCCGTCTCGGAGCCCAACGGGGCCTGGCCGACCAGGCCGTCGGGTCGAGCGCGTAGACCTGCACCGGGCGATCGATATTCTTCAGGCTGCGCCGCCCGAGATCGCGAAACGGCAACGAGATCTTGTCCCTCACCTGCTCGTGCACACTGCTCGACAGCACGACGGCGCCCGGCTCGGCCAGGGCCTGCAGGCGCGCCGCGACATTGACGGTGTCGCCGAACAGGTCGGTGTCCGCGGAGATCACATCACCCAGATGCAGGCCGATCCGGAAAGCCTGTCGCCGACTTTCGGGAACGCCGGCATTGCGCTCCGCCATGCCGCGCTGCAGGTCGATTGCGGCGCGCAAGGCTTCCACGGCACTGCCGAACTCGGCAAATACCCCATCGCCCAGGGTCTTCACGATGCGGCCGTGGAAACGTTCGACAACCGGCTGAACCAACTCCGCCAGATGCCTGTGCAGGTCGGCGAGGGTCTGCTCCTCGTCGGCACGCATCATCCGACTATAGCCCGCGACGTCAGCGAACAGGATGGTGGCAAGGCGGCGACTGCCGCCGGGAGCTGTCGGCGGGATGAAGCGACTCCGCTACAGATAAACGGCCTTGAGCTGCGCTTCGGCGTAGCGCGTCCCCGCCGCCGCACCGGGCGGCAGCGCCGCGGAAAGCCGCTCTGCGTCGTCGGGCGAGAGCGCCACGTCGAGCGTGCCCAGGTTCTCGTCGACGCGGTCGACGTGCTTGGTGCCGGGGATCGGCACGATGTCAGGGCCCTGCGCCAGCAGCCACGCCAGTGCGATCTGGCCCGGCGTGCAGCCTTTGGCCCTGGCCATCGCCTCGATCGCAGAGACGAGCTTGAGGTTGCTCACCAGGTTGTCCGGGGTAAAGCGCGGGTGACGGCCGCGGCCGTCACCTTCGGGAATGTCGGACGCCTGGCGCACCGCGCCGGTCAGCAGGCTGCGGCCCAGCGGCGAATAGGCGACAAAGGAGATGCCGAGCTCGCGTGTCGTCTGCAGCGTTTCCTCCGCCTGCTCGCGGTAGAGAAGCGAGTACTCGCTTTGTACGGCCGCGATCGGGAAGGTCTTGTGCGCGCGGCGGATCGTTTCCGGTCGCGCCTCGCTCAAGCCCAGAGCCCTCACCTTGCCTGCCGTCACCAGTTCGCCCATCGCGCCCACCGTGTCCTCGATCGGCACCGAGGGATCGACGCGGTGCTGGTAGTAAAGATCGATCACCTCGACGCCCAAGCGTTTGAGGCTCGCCTCACAGGCAGCCTTCACATAGTCCGGCCGGCCGTCGACGCCATTGGCGCCGCCGGGCCGCTGCGTCTGGCCGAACTTGGTCGCCAGCACGACCTTGTCCCGGCGCCCGCCCGCCAGGGCCTTGCCCAGCAAAATCTCATTGTGGCCCCAGCCATACATGTCGGAGCTGTCGAGCAGGGTCACGCCGCGATCGATTGCATGGTGGATGACGCGCATGCCCTGGGCATCGTCGCTCTTGCCGTAGGCGCCAGAGAGCGACATGCAGCCGAGGCCGATCGGGAAGACGCCGAGCGCGCTGCCGCCGAGCTTGCGGGGTTCTCGCGTGAAAGTCTGGGTCATGGCTCCTCCTGTCCGCTCGACGCTAACACGGCCATGCCGGTTCAGCCTTGTCGAATGAGCGATGGACCCGCCGATCTCGACGCTATCGGCATGTGGCCTCTTGGCCGTCGGCCGGCGCTGGGCCGGCCGCACCCCGCAAACGCCCCTCGATGGCAGCCGCTATCCGGCCACGAAATGCAGCACCAGGGCGAACGCCGACATGCCAAAAGCGACAGCGGCGATCGGCAGAAGGGTTTCGATGGTGACAAGCCTGCCCTTGACCGGTCCGGTCCACAGTTCGACATCGTCTCGGACCCAGTTGCCAAACACGGTGTCGCGGCCGGTGGTCGATTCATCATCGTCGGGCCGCTCCGTCCGATGCGCCTGCCGGATCCGTCCGATCAGGCCGGGAAGAGCGACGCCGACCAGGAAGACGAAGGTCACCATCGTGAGTGCCAGGTCGGTCGCGCCGCCGCCGGCGAAAGCCCAGGACGACAGGACAAACCATGCAGCCAGGCCCACCATGAGCTTGAAGACCAGCGGATGAAAAGCCCCTGAGAGTCGACGATCGTGCGAAACAGGTTCGCTCACGGCATCCTCCTTGGGAGACGCCCGGATCATTCCTCTCCGACACAACGCCCGATGCGATCACAAGATCATGCGATCCGACGACGCATCGCCGGACCGACAAAAGAACGCACTCAGTTCCGAAGCGTTCGGATCGCCCGGTTGAGAGTTGCCGGTTTCCTATCCGCGTGTGTAACGGGTCTCGCTGCGAGCCGGATGGTAACTTTGGCCCATACGCTCCTTTGTCGTGAACGGCGCGAAAGCTGGGGCCGCCGGCTCGATGAATGCCCCGGTTGGCGACTTCTGCCGCGTGGCGACGACCTGCAGGACGGTCGCCGCGCCCAAAGTGACGACCAGCGCGGCCAGCAGCATGGCCGCTGCAATTACGAAATGTCTCATTCCACACACCTTGCCCAAGATGCTCGTTCGTCCCGAGTTCCGCGGAACGAGCGTTCCCATCGCCGTGCAAAGGTCCACAAGTCTCTGCACTTCAGACGAAATAATATCTCACCGAGAACCACGATTCCAGAAAAAATCAGGAGATTCTGGAATGGGTTGAAGGTCATTCCTCATGCGGAGTGCCAAAGACGCTGGCGCCGCCAGATGCGACAAGGCCTTTTTCGGCATTTCGTCCGGCCTTCAGGAATCGGTCTGCAGTCCAGGCAGTCAGAACCAGTCAGACAGGTCGAGCACGACCCGATGGCGGATACGTCGCCGAAAATATTGCGGTTTGGGGCGCCAAATTCAGATGGGCCGATATCGCCGCTCGCAAATTTGTTACCAATCGCCCTCCTCTAACACAGCTTGGTTGCTGGTTGGGCGATGCCCTTCGGCATCACATCGTGGCGTTCGCACGATTCCTCCTCAGCGGACACGAATCGCTGAAGAGGAAGATCTGAAGGACCTCATGTGATGGCCGTGAAGACGGCGCAGAACGACCCTATCGCCCTCGCCGCAAGCCGACGAACCGAACTCGACTGGCTGCGCATCGGCGCCTTCGGGCTTCTGATCCTCTTTCATATCGGCATGTTCTATGTGCCGTGGGAGTGGGAGGTGAAGAGCCCTCGCCTGCTGCCGTGGCTGCAGATTCCGATGGACTGGAGCACGCCGTGGCGGCTGCTTCTGTTGTTCATCATCTCGGGTGCGGCCACTCGCTTCATGAGCATTCGCTTGACGCCGCGCGGGCTCTGGTATTCGCGCAGCCTTTTCCTTCTGCCCCCATTGCTGTTCGCGACCGTGATTCTCACGCCGCCGCAGATGTATCTCAGGGTGATCGAGCAGTTCAGATATCACGGCGGCTTCGGTCACTTCCTGCTTCTCTATTTCCGGTTCGACCACAGCTTCTGCCGGCCGGACGACTGCGTGACCATGCCCAACTGGAACCACCTGTGGTTCGTGGCCTATCTCTGGATCTATACCAGCCTGCTGCTCGTGCTGCTTGCCGTCCGGCCGGCCTTGCTGACGCGCCTGCAGGCGTCGGGCGAGCGATGGCTTGGCGGATGGCGCCTGCTGGTGGTGCCGGCACTCGTGCTCAGCCTGGCCCGGATCGGCCTCGAGCACTTCTTCCCCGAGACCCATGACCTGGTCGACGACTGGTACCTGCACGCGATCTACATGCTCGCCTTCCTGTTCGGGTTTCTGTTCATCTTCTCGAAGGAGATCTGGCGCGGCTTCGTCGCCTTGCGATGGATCGCATTGCCCATCGCGTTCCTTGCCTACGCCGCGCACACGACCTATGCCCTGCACTATCAGGGAGTTCCCGCGATCCCGCTCGATGTCAAGGTGCCGATGGCCTTCGTCTACGGCTTCGAGCAATGGGGCTGGATCGTCGTGGCCTTCGGCTTTGCGCGCCGCTATCTCGCCGACCGCGATGGACCCGCGCGCCGCTATCTCACCGAGGCGATCTTTCCATATTACGTCGTCCATCAGCCGGCGATCATCATCGTCGCCTATCTCCTTGTCGTACTCCATCTGCCGCTGGCTCTGGAAGCGACGATCCTGATCGTCTCGACGGTAGCGATCTGCGCCTTGAGCTTCGAGGCCGTGCGACGTGTCGCCCTGTTGCGGCCGTGGTTCGGATTGAAGCCCAATCGAATCGCCCGTGACGGCGCAGCATCGCTGCACCTGCATGACATCCAGGCGCCCCTCCAGAGGCCCTGACTCTCGCACACTCCACATATCGCCCAGCCTCATGCTGCGAGCGAAGGACAGGAACGTGGCCGATACACCACCGATCGAACCCTGGAAGGTCGTCACATCCCGCCATTCGTTCCGGGACCGGTGGCTGACGGTGCGCAGCGACACGGTCTTGTTGCCCAACGGCCAGACGCTCGATCCCTATCACACGATCGAGGCACCCGACTGGGCGACCGTGATCGCGATCACCGAGGCCGGGAACATCGTTCTGGTCGAACAATACCGGCACGCCGTCGGACGGACGCTGATCGAGCTTCCCGCCGGCATGATCGATGCCGGCGAGAAGCCCGAGGCCGCCGCCCGGCGTGAGCTGCTCGAGGAGACCGGCCATGCCAGCGGACAATGGCACGATCTCGGCGCGCTGTTCCCGGTTTCGGCGCGCCTTGCCAACCGGATGCGAACCTATCTCGCGCTCGACGCCCGCAAGGTCGCTGACCCTGCACCCGACGCGAGCGAAAACATCCGCATCCACGAAGTGCCGTGGGACCGATTCGCCGCCGATCTCCGCACGGACCGGCGGCCGATCCAGGAAGCGGCTCAGATGGCGAGTCTCCTCCTGCTCTCCCTGTTCGCGCGATCGAACCCGGATCCGCGGATCGCGAGACTGGCGTTGTAGCCGCGCCATCTTCTCGACAATAGTTTTCCTGTCTGCAGGCGTGAATGGGTCTTCCTGTCTGCAGGCGTGAATGCGCACATCGTCTGGCTGCGCACATTGCCCGGGCGCCGAGGCTCAACGAAAGTGAAATGACGGTCAGATCGTCGAGCGCTTCGACGATCGCCGTGACATCGTATTGCCCCTACGTCCCGTAGAGATCCTTGACGCTGTAGCGCGCACTTCTCCGCCAACTCGCCGAAGGCGTCTGCCCGCTTGGGAGAGTCCCTCGCATGACAGACACCCGAGTTCGGCGAAGTTCGCGAGCACGACATAAACCGCCAGGGCCATCGTCCCTACCAATTGTGCCTGCCAATTGTGGATGTGCTTCTTCCCGATCGCCTCTTCACTACGACGGACCAGGTTGGCCCGACCGGGGCAGATCTGGCGACCACGGGTATTGCGGCGCTTCCATCCACCAAACGGGAGCCGCCTTGACGTTCGAAACGTCGTGCAGACGTCAGCCGGCCCGGAGCGTTTCGATCACAACGCCGAGAAAGCGGTGCAAGGTCGGCGTCGTGTCATCGCGGCGCCAGACGATGCCGGTTTCGAGTGCCGGCGGGTCCACCAGATCCACGTAGCGCACGTCCGTGCGCGCGAGATGGCGCAAAGAAGCGGGGACAAGGGCGATGCCCATACCGGCCGAAACGAGGCTGATGATCGTTTGCATCTGTATCGCTTCCTGAGCGATGCGGGCCTGCCGGCCGTGCGAGGCGTAGTATCCGACAACGAGATCGTAGAAGGCCGGCGCCAGGTGGCGGGGAAAGACGATCAGCGGCGCTTCGATCACCCCCGCCGGCGGCAACATCTCGCCAACCAGGGCGAGGCGTCCACCCTCCAGCCAATTCTCCGGAATCGCCGCAATCAGCGGCTCGGAGACGAGTTTTCGGTAGGCCAACCGCCCGGCGAGCGCATCCTGCGCCGGCGAGATGACGATGCCGGCATGTCCGCTCCCTTCGAGCAGCGCCGCGATCTGCACATCGCTGGTCGCCTCGCTCAAGACGATCTCGACATCGGGATAAAGCGACGCGTAGCGGCGGACCAGCGTCGGCAAAACGCTGTAGTCGGCCGTGCTGACGAACGAGAGGTCGAGGCGGCCTTTCTCGCCGTCGCGCAGGCGCCGGGCGATCTCCGGCAACGTATCGATCCCGTCGAGCGCGGCGCGGACATGCCCCAGCCACACCGCCCCGAACGGGGTGAGCGCGACGCTCCGTTTGGTCCGCGCAAAGAGGGAAACGCCAAGCTCCCGCTCCAGCGCCAGGATCGACTGGCTGAGCGGCGGCTGTGTCATACCCAGCCGTTCGGCGGCTCTGCCGAAATGAAGCATCTCGGCCACCGCCAGGAAATGCCTGAGCTGACGGACGTCCAATTCATATCTCCAACGACCTTATTATCATCAAATAATATATTTTACGTTGCTTTAGAACCCGGGTACCGAGGTCTCCGACTTATCGGAGGCCTGGATCATGCCGAAATACCGTTCCCGAACCACGACTCATGGCCGCAACATGGCCGGCGCCCGAGGCTTGTGGCGCGCGACCGGGATGAAGGACGAGGATTTCGGCAAGCCGATCATCGCCATCGCCAACAGCTTCACCCAGTTCGTGCCCGGCCATGTCCACCTGAAGGACCTGGGCCAGCTCGTCGCCGGCGAGATCGAGGCGGCCGGCGGTGTCGCCAAGGAGTTCAATACAATCGCCGTCGATGACGGTATCGCGATGGGCCATGACGGCATGCTCTATTCGCTGCCGAGCCGAGAGCTGATCGCCGACAGCGTCGAATACATGGTCAACGCCCATTGCGCCGATGCGCTGGTCTGCATCTCCAATTGCGACAAGATCACGCCAGGCATGCTGATGGCGACGATGCGGCTCAACATCCCGACTGTCTTCGTCTCGGGCGGCCCGATGGAAGCCGGCAAGGTTGTCGTGAAAGGCACCCGGCGTGCAGTGGACCTTATCGACGCCATGGTCGTTGCCGCAGACGACAGCTACAGCGATGCAGAGGTGCGCACCGTCGAGCGCTCGGCCTGTCCGACCTGCGGCTCGTGCTCGGGCATGTTCACCGCCAACTCCATGAACTGCCTGACCGAGGCGCTCGGCCTCGCCTTGCCCGGCAACGGCTCGGTGCTCGCCACCCATGCCGATCGCGAGAAGCTGTTCCGTGAGGCCGGCCATGTGGTGGTCGATCTCGCGCGGCGCTGGTACGAGCAGGACGACGCCACTGCGCTGCCGCGCAACATCGCCACCTTCAGCGCCTTCGAGAACGCGATGAGCCTCGACATTGCGATGGGCGGCTCGACCAACACGGTGCTGCATCTGCTGGCCGCCGCGCAGGAAGGCGGCGTGCCCTTCACCATGACCGATATCGACCGGCTGTCGCGCCGTGTGCCGTGCCTGTGCAAGGTCGCGCCGGCGAAGAACGACGTCCATGTGGAGGATGTCCATCGCGCCGGCGGCATCATGGCGATCCTGGGCGAGCTGGAGCGTGCGGGCCTGATCGATGCGAGCCAGCCGACCGTGCATACACCAACGATCGCCGATGCGCTCGCCCACTGGGATATCCGCCGCACCAATCGCGAGGACGTCCATACATTCTTTCGCGCCGCACCCGGCGGCGTGCCGACACAGGTGGCGTTCAGCCAATCGGCCCGCTGGGACGATCTCGACACCGATCGCGAGACGGGCGTGATTCGCTCCGTCGACCATCCCTTCAGCAAGGACGGCGGCCTCGCCGTGCTGTTCGGCAATCTCGCGCCGGAAGGCTGCATCGTAAAAACGGCCGGCGTCGACGCGTCGATCCTCACCTTCCGCGGCCAGGCCCGCGTCTTCGAAAGCCAGGACGCCGCCGTGGCCGGCATCCTCACCAACGAAGTCAAAGCCGGCGATGTGGTGGTCGTCCGCTACGAAGGCCCGAAGGGCGGACCGGGCATGCAGGAAATGCTTTATCCAACCAGCTATCTCAAATCGAAAGGCTTGGGCAAAGCCTGCGCTCTCGTCACGGACGGACGCTTCTCGGGCGGCAGTTCTGGCCTGTCCATCGGCCATGTCTCGCCGGAAGCGGCAGAAGGCGGCCTGATCGCGCTGGTCGAGACCGGCGATCCGATCACGATCGATATCCCCAACCGCTCGATCAGCCTCGAAGTGGAGGACACCGTCCTGGCGAAGCGCCGGACCGCGATGGCAGCGAAAGGCAGCGCCGCGTGGCAGCCGGCCGACCGCAAGCGCAACGTGTCGGCCGCGCTCCGCGCCTATGCGGCGCTCACCACCAATGCCGCGCGCGGTGCGGTGCGCGACGTGGGGCAGCTCAAGAAATAGGTTCGTCGCAGCCCGGACCTCTTGATCCTCTGGTTCGGTTCCGCTCTCCGGCTTATGTTGACGGCTTGTCTTGCCGCCCCCTATGGTCGTGGCGACAGCAGGACACTTCAACCGGCTGGGGGACCTGGTGCCCGGGACGGGACCAAGCAAGGATGTGCGCGGCGTACTGCCGGCCGGTACGCGGCTGAACGACTATGAAATCATCTCGGTCCTTGGCCAGGGTGGATTCGGCGTCACGTATCTCGCCCGCGACACGCGCCTTGAGGATCAGGTGGTCCTCAAGGAATACCTGCCGACATCGCTTGCCCTGCGCGACGGCATCGCGAACGTCTTGCCGCGCACGACCGACCTCGGCGAGCCGTTCGCCTGGGGACGTGAACGCTTCGTCGCCGAGGCTCGCGCGCTTTCCCGGCTCGGCCAGGTACCTGCCATCGTGCGCGTGCTCGATCTGCTGGAAGCCAACGGCACGGTCTATCTCGTCATGGCGCCGGCGGAAGGGGAACCACTGCGCCGCCGCTTGCTGCGCGACAACATTTTGCCGCCCGCAGTCATCGAGCGGATGTTTTCCTCCCTGCTCGACGCGCTGCAGGAGGCGCATGCCGCGGGGCTCCTTCATCATGACATCAAGCCGGCCAACATCATCGTCGATGCCAGGGGCAATCCGACGCTGATCGATTTCGGCGCCGCCCGTGCGGCGATGGCCGGCCGTACCGCGGCGATGGCCGCTTCTTTCACGCCAGGCTACGCCGCCGCCGAGCAGTTCTCCTCGGCCAAGCAAGGGCCCTGGACCGACATCTACGGCCTGTCGGCGACACTCTATCATGCGATCACCGGCGCACCGCCGCCCAGCACCTTCGACCGCATGCTCGACGACACCTACCAGCCGCTGGCCAAGTTGATGCCGGCAGGTTTCTCGCCCGGCCTGTTGATCGGCATCGATGCCGGGCTGGCGCTGCGTCCCGATGAGCGGCCACAATCGATCGCCGACTGGAGGGCGATCCTGCCGCCGGCCGGCCCGCTCGACGAGCCGGCGACGTTTGTGATGCGCGGCCCATCGGCCGCCGCGAGAACCATCCACCCGTCCCGAGCCGGAACCCGGCGCAGCATGGGGCTCTGGATCGGCGTCGCCGCGGCGATCCTGGTGGCCGCCGTGGTGGCCGATGGCGCTCTGAAGCTGACGGCGCCCGTTACCGAGGCCACCGATCCCGCGCGCCGCCCTGTCGTGGCCCAGTCGCGGCAGCAGACGGCACCGGACGCAGCGGCCACGGCGGGCATGGCAACGACACCGGCCGCGAGCGATACCCCGGCGACACCCTCCGAAGTCGAACGTGCGACGGTCGAGACGGCACGTCGCGAGGAAGACACCCAGCAAGCGCGCGAGAGCCACCAGAAGACAGCGGTCGAGGCAACGCAATCGTCCGCAGAAGCGGCGGCGCGCGCGGCGGCTCAGGACGCGGCTCAGCGCCAGGCAGCCGAGGAGGCCCAACGCCAGGCCGACGCATCGGCAGCAAAGGCGGCCGAACGTCCGCCGCCGACCGCAGCCGAGCTCCGACAGCAGGCCGAAAAGGCCGAAGCAACATTGAATCTCTCCGAGCGGGATCGCCGGCGCGTGCAGACGGCACTGACAGCTCTCGGCCACCCGGTCTCGGCGACCGGTTACTTCGGGCCGATCACCCGGTCGATGATCTCGGCATGGCAGAAAACCCAGGGCTTGCCGGACACAGGCTTCCTCGATGCCACCCAGTTTGCCACGCTCGGCGGACAGGTGCCGCCCGAGGCCGAAGCCCGACAAGCCGAGGTGGCGCTGAACCTCTCCGATCAGGATCGCAAGCGGGTGCAGGTGGCCCTGACGGCACTGGGTCATACCGTTCCGACGACGGGCTATTTTGGATCGATCAGCCGCTCGATGATTGCAGCGTGGCAAAAGACGCAGGACGCGCCGGCGACCGGCTACCTGACGGCCGTCCAGTTCGCCGCCCTGCAGCAGCAGGCGGCGGCGGCTCTGGCCAAGTACGACCAGGCGCGGCGCAAGGCCAAGGAACCTTAGCCGCACCGATTTCTTCAGAAGCGTTGACTAATTTCCTTTCTGTATCGGCCTCAGCTCTGTATCGGCCTCAGCGTAGAAACGAACGTGATTTGTCCCACTGCTTCTTATAATTGCTGCTTCTTATAGTTGCTCCTGCGGCGGGGCATTCCATCCGATAGGGAGCCTTCGCCGGCAAAGGCGCAGACACGGCCAGGCAAGACCGTGTGCGGCGCACGGACGGGCGGTACGCGGCTGCAGGATTCTAGATCCTCTCGGTGCTCGGCAACCTCTCGGCGCTCGGCCAGGACGATTGCGGCATCCCCTGTCTTGTGCGCAACGCGAGCCTCGATTGCCGGGTGGCAATGAAGGAATCCCAGCCGACGTCACTCGCCATGCGCAATGAAGGACTGAACGCTCCGCCGCGCTCGGCGCCCGGGTATCGAGACTCGCGGACCGCCCGGAAATTGGGTTAACTGGCAGCAGTATTTTCTGTGCGAGCGCCTCAATGAGAAAACCCGTGGTTGGCGTCATCGGAAGCGCCCACCTGATCAATGACCGTCACAATGTACAGATCGTCGGACAGCGCAACCTCCGGGCGATCGCGGAAGTCGCGGGTGCACTTCCCCTGATGTTTGCCGGCACGCCGGACATCACGGACATCGGCGCGCTGCTCGGCAGCGTCGATGGCATCCTTCTGACGGGTGCGCGCGCCAACGTCCACCCGTCATGCTTTGGCGTCGAACCCGATACTCGGCATGAACCCTACGACCCCGATCGCGACGCGATGGCCCTGGCGCTGATCGAGGCCTGTGTCGAACGGGCCGTACCCTTGTTCGGCATCTGCCGGGGCCTCCAGGAAATGAACGTCGCATTCGGCGGTTCTCTGCATCCCGAGATCCGCGAGCTGCCGGGCCGCATGAACCATCGCATGCCACGCCTCGAGAACGGAGACATCCATCCCGATCCAGAAGTCGTGTTCGCCGACCGCCATGAGGTGCGGTTGGCGCCGCGTGGCGCCTTCGCAAAGCTTCTTGGCTGCGAGACGATCCGCGTGAATTCGCTTCATGGCCAGGGCATTCTCGAGCCCGGCAAGCGGATCGTGATCGAGGGTGTGGCGGAAGACGGCACGATCGAGGCGATTCGTATCGCCGACGCTATGTCGTTCGCGCTCGGCGTCCAGTGGCACGCGGAATACGATCCGCAGGTCAACCCCATCAACCGCACCCTGTTCCAAGCGTTCGGCGCAGCCCTGCTGGATCGCAGGCGGGCGGCCTGACGCGATTCAACGATTTTCGCAGGCCCTGCCTGTGCAATAGAATGCCCCGCAGCAGGGAGCGACCGCCATGACGCAGAAGACCTGGGAGTTGAGCGGCGAATACATGGAAAGCTGCAACTGCGACTATCTTTGTCCTTGCATCTTCACCAATCCGCAGGCGCCGGCGACCCACGAGCATTGCACGGCTCTGATGATCTACCGCATCGACCATGGTCACCACCACGAGGTCTCGCTCGATGGCCTGAAGTTCGCGCTGGTCATTCGCTCGGGTCGGATCATGTCGGATGGCGGCTGGATATTCGGCGCCGTGGTCGACGAGACGGCGAACGAGGCACAGCGACAGGCGCTCTCCGCCATCGCCGGCGGTACAGCCGGAGGACCGCCGCAGATGATCCGCGACAATCTGGTGAGCGATTTCCGCGGAATCGAATACCACCCGATCGAATTCACAGCCGACGGCCTTCGCCGTTCGACAAAGATCCCCGGCGTGCTCGCCTTTGCGATCGAGGGCGTGACCTCACGCAACCGCACCAGCGAACCCTACTACATCGACAACACGGCGCATCCGGCAAACCGGCGGCTCGCGCTTGCACGAGCGAGCAATCTGGAGGTGCAAGGCTTTGGCCTTGCGCTCGGCCTGGCCGGAAAAGGCAACAATGGGCACTTCGCGCCATTTGCCTGGGGAGCCTGAGCAACAAGCTCGGCCGTCCGTGATCGGGCAGTTGCTGGTCCGTCAGCGCGTTTCGATCGTCGGCGCCCTTGCCGGCGTCGTTGTCCTGTGTTGGCTCTATCTCGCCGACACCGCCGCCGACATGGGGGCGATGGATCCGGAGATGACGATGCCGCCAAAAGGCACAATCGATCTCCTCCTCCTGCTCGCGATGTGGTGGGTCATGATGATCGGCATGATGCTGCCCAGCGCCACCCCGATGGTGCTCACCTTCGCTTCGATCAACCGCAATGCGCGCGCCCGCCATCAGCCCTATGTGCCGACGGCGATGTTCGCCTCGGGCTATCTCCTGGCATGGGGCGGCTTCAGCGTCGCCGCGACGCTCGCACAGTGGGGGCTCGAGCAGGCGAGCCTGCTGTCGCCGATGGCGATGAAGGTCACCAGTCCGGTGCTTGGCGGCGCCCTGTTCATCGCGGCCGGCCTCTACCAGCTGTCACCCCTCAAGCAGCTGTGCCTCAGCCATTGTCGCTCCCCGTTCGACTTCGTGCTCAACCATTGGCGAAGCGGGGCTGGCGGCGCGTTGCGCATGGGCCTCGAGCATGGCCTCTACTGCCTCGGCTGCTGCTGGGTCCTGATGGCGCTGCTGTTCGCTGTCGGCGCCATGAACCTCCTGTGGGTGGCCGGGCTCGCCGTGGTGGTTCTGGTCGAGAAGCTGTTTCCCTCAGGCATCTGGATCGCACGCGTCGGCGGCCTCCTGCTGATCGCCTGGGGCGTGGTCCTGCTGAGGGTTGCCTGATGGGGCGGAACGCCGCCATTTCCGATGCTGCCGTCGATCATGCCGTCGCCGCCGTGGGGCAAACCAAGGCCGCAGAACCGAAAGCGCAACCTACTGACGAGGACGAATCGCATTCACCGTCGCGCTTCTGACGGCCTCAAGCAGCTGCGCTTGCAGGAACGGCTTGCTCAACCTAATCACGTCTGGCCCCAGGCCGGGCGGCGTCTCGGCATAGCCTGTTGCCAGAACAACGGGCATCTTCGGGAACAGTGTCCATACGCGCTCGATCAGCTGTTGTCCGGTCATGTTCGGCATTCCCTGATCGGTGATCAGCGCGTCGAACGGCTTCGACTGACCGATGACCTTGAGCGCCTCCTGGCCCGAATAGGCCGTCGTCACAGAGTGGCCGGCCTCTTCGAGCATCGCAGCGGTATTCATCAGAACGAGTGCGTCATCATCAACGGCAAGCAGGTTCAGCGCCGGCGACGGCAATGCCTCCATGGCGCTCCGCTCCAGTTCTTCAGTGATGACTGCCGACTGCAACGGCAACAGCAGAGTCGCTGTGGTGCCCTTTCCGAGCGTGCTGCTCAGCACAAACCGGCCTCCCGACTGCTCGGCCAGTCCGTGGACCATGGACAGGCCAAGGCCAGTTCCTTTGCCGATGCCCTTGGTGGAAAAGAACGGCTCGATCGCCTGCCGCGCCGTTTCCTCATCCATACCTGTCCCGTGGTCGATCACCGCCAAGACGGCATAGCGGCCGGCATTCAGACTGTGGTCATTACTGTCATCCAGCGTCTCGATATCCACCTCGATGGCGACCGTCCCTCCCGCCGGCATTGCGTCTCGCGCATTCACGGCAAGATTCAGTGCAGCCATTTCGAGCTGGGTCGGATCGACCAGCACTGTCACCGGTTGCCTCGACAAACGTGTCACCAAGGTCATGTCGGGACCAAGCGACCGATCGAGAATGTCCGCCATCCCCCTTATTTGGGCGCAAACATCGATCAGCTCCGGCTTGAGCTCCTGGCGGCGCGCGAAGGCCAGCATTCTTTGCGTAAGATTGACACCGCGTTGCGCCGCCTGCCTGATATTGTCGAGCAACCGGTGGGCTTGATGGTCGTCGTTGCCGACGCGCCGTTGAACGAGCTCCAGACCACCGAGAACCACCGCAAGCAGGTTGTTGAAGTCGTGCGCGACGCCCCCGGTAAATCGGCCGATAGCCTCCATCTTCTGTGACTGGAACAAAGCCTCCTTGGCCTTCTCCAGCTTGTCCTGGGCCTCGCGCCGTTCCGTCAGGTCTCGGGTGATCTTGGCGAACCCCACCAGGTTGCCCTCGGGATCGATGATAGGGTCGATCACCACGTGGGCCCAGAAGCGACTCCCATCCTTGCGCACGCGCCAGCCTTCGGTCTCGAACTTGCCGGAGACCTTGGCGGTGTCGAGGGCGAACTCGGGTATCCTGCGCTCCTGGTCCTCGGGGGTGTAGAACAGCGAAAAGTGGCGGCCGATCACCTCTTCGGCCTTGTAGCCCTTGAAACGCTCCGCCCCGGCGTTCCAGCTCACGACATGGCCGCCGGGATCCAGCATATAAATCGCATAGTCCCGAACGGCGCCGACCAGCAGCCGAAACCGCTCGGCATCGCCCATAGCATCAGACAGCTCTTGCACCGGCCTCGGCGTCATTGCGGCACCCATTGCTCCCGATGATCTACGGAACGACATCAACGGGAAACGATTTTCCATTCGTTAGGATGCCAGGTCGCCGGGATGCCGGATCGCCGGGATGCCGGGTCGTCGGGATGCCGGGTCGTCGGGATGCCGGGTCGCCGGGATGCCGGGTCGCCGGGATGCCGGGTCGCCGGGATGCCGGGTCGCCGGGATGCCGGGTCGCCGGGATGCCGGGTCGTCGGGATGCCGGGTCGTCGGGATGCCGGCCAACGGCACTTGAAGCTGGCCGGAGAGGATGTCGACCCCTTTATCTCGCAGTTGAGGCTTTGAGCCTGCTTTCCCTCCCAAGCGCGAGGAAGGTGTTCCCTCAGCCGGAGGCCACGGCCTTGTAGGCGGCGACGATCGCCGCCGCCTTGCGCTTCATCGTCGGCGCATCGTCGCCCGGTTTGTACAGCGACGAACCCAGGCCGAAGCCCGCCGCGCCGCCGGCACGCCAGGCCGCGATATTGTCCGCCGAAATACCGCCCACCGGGAGGAACTGCGTGCCCTTGGGCAGTACGGCGAGCATCGCCTTCACCACGGCAGGCGACGCGAGCTCCGCGGGGAAAAGCTTGAGCGCCGTGGCACCCGCCGCCAGGGCATTGAAGGCTTCGGTCGGCGTCATAATGCCCGGCAGGCTCACCAGCCCGAGACGTGCCGCCGTAGCGACAACATCGGGGTTGAAGTTCGGCGCCACGATCAGCTCACCACCGACCGCCTCCACATCGCGCACCTCCTGCGCGGTGAGCACAGTGCCGGCACCGACCAGCGCCTGCGGGAAACGCCTCCGCATCATCTCGATGCTGTCGAGCGGCTGCGGCGAGTTGAGCGGCACCTCGATCAGCCGGAAGCCGGCCTCGACGAGAACATCGCCAATGGCGGGCGCTTCGGCGGGCCGGAGGCCGCGCAGGATGGCGACGAGCGGCAGCTCGCGCATCGCGTCATTGAACTTGATCGAGGGTTCATTCATGCGGAAGACCGGGCCTGCAGGACGGTGTGAAGCGCATGGGCGCCAGCCCATGTCGCCTCGGCGCCGAGGATCTGCGCCCCAACACCGAGAGTCTCAAGCGCCAGAGCGTAGCGCATCGTGAGCGCCGGAGCACCGATCAGCACGACGTGCTGTGCGTCCTTCAATGGCCGTGCGCGCAGCTCCTCGCCGATCAGCACGCCGGACAAGTAGCTGGCGAGCGCGGGCGCCGACAGACGCCGGAAGAGCGCGAGGGTGCGCGCACCGAAGGCATTGTGCAGCAGTCCCTCGCCATTGTCGGCGACCGCCAGGCCGCGCAGGAAGGCTGGCTCGTCGAGCGGCGCGTCGGCCTGCATCGTGCGTCCCAGGATCGAGTGCTGGCTGAGGACGGCGTAGAACTCGCCGGTCATGCAGGTACGAAAACCAGTGATACGGCCGTCGCGCACCGTGACCCATTTGTTGTGCGTGCCCGGCAGCACGAACAGACCGGTCGTCATCCCGGTGAGCCGCATCGCGCCGAAGATCTGCACTTCCTCGCCGCGCATGACGTCGGGCACGCTGCCCTGCTCGTCGCTGAGGCCGGGCACGATCGCGATACGACCCTCCTCGATCCAGTGCAGACGTCGCGCCAATTGGGAAAGATCTGCGGGACAGGCTTCGTAGGGCGCCTCGGCCCAACCCTGCCGGCTACCGGCCATGCCCGAGATCAGACAGAAGCTGTCCGCAGCCTTCATCCAGTCCGAGAACAGCGACTCGAACACGGCGGGAAACTGTCCGGCCGGCACCGCCAGGATACCCTGCGGCGTAGTCTTCTCCTCGAGCACACGGCCCGCCTCGTCGAGCCGGGCTCCCCGGAGCGAGCTCGTTCCCCAGTCGACGGCGACCAGGTTCATTCGTTTTCCCCCGCTGCTGTACATCCGTCCGGCACATCCGTTCGGCGGCAGGATAGCCCACTCAGCCCTTCACCGCTCCCGCCGTAAGTCCGGCCACCAGGAGACGCTGGCCGAGGACGACGAGGGCGACGACGGGTACGAGCTGGATGGTCACGCCGGCGAAGAGCACGCCCCAGTCCGTTCCGTAGATCGCATCCATCACCTCGCTGATGACGAGCGGCGCCGTCTTGGCGTTCTGCGTGGTGAAGATCAGGGCAAAGAGATATTCGTTCCAGGAGTATACGAAGACGAAGATCGCTGCGGCCATCATGCCCTGCAGCGAAAGCGGCAGGATCACCCGGGTGATCGTCTGCAGATGGGTGGCGCCGTCGACGAAAGCGGCCTCGTCCAGCTCCGTCGGGATCTCGTCGATGAAGGTCTTGATGATCATCGTACACATCGACACCCAGAACGACGCGTAGAGCAGGATCAGCACCGTCAGGGTATCGCTCAGGCCCAGATAGTCGACGACGGGAAAGAGCGGCAGCGTCACCACGATGGGCGGCAGCAGGCGGATCGCGATCATGTAGACCGCGCTGATGGCCAGCAGCTTTCCGGAGTAACGCGAGTAGACGTAGCCGCCGAGGAAGCTCACGCCGACGGCAAGCACCGTCGCGCCGACCGAGGCGATCACGCTGTTCCAAAGCGTCGGCAGGAACGCATCCCATTGATGCCAGAGGGCGACATAGTGATCGAAAGTCGGCTGGAAAACGACCTTCGGCGGATAGGCGAAGATGTCCAGTTGGCGCTTGAAGGACGAGCTCACCACGAACAGGATCGGGCCGGCCGACCAGCAGAAGACGACGAGCACGGCGAATGCCCGCAGGAGCTGCCGCAATGCCTTAGGCATTTCCGGACGCGATGCGCTTCTGCATCTGCCAGAGGTAGAAGGACGCGACCAGGATCGAGCTCACGACCATGAGCCAACCGGTGGCCGCCGCCGTGCCGAACTCGCCGTTCCGGAAGGCTCCCTCGTACAGGTAGACGCTCAGTACCTCGGTGAGCCGCGCCGGACCGCCCTTCGTCAAAAGCCATACCTCCGAGAACATCCGGATCGCGAAGATCAGGCGAAAGATGACGACGATCAGCAGGGTCGGCACCAGCAACGGCAGCGTGACATGGCAGAACGTCCGCACCGGTCCCGCCCCGTCGATATTCGCCGCCTCGTAGACGGCCCGGGGAATCGACAACAGACCGGCATAGAGAAGCAGGAAGGTGAACGGCAGGTGCTGCCAGATGCTGATGATCGATACCAGTACCAGGCCCTGGACAGGCGAGGCGCTCCAGTTCATGCCCCAGCCCAGATCGGCCAGCGTCCTGCCGATGACGCCGTAGTTCGGATCCATCAGGATCTTCCAGGCCAGCACGCCCACCACTTCCGACACGGCATAGGGCATCAGCACGGCGGCGAACATCAACTTGCGGAACGGAAGACCGGACGTGAACAGCAACGCCAGGCCGAGGCCCATCGCCACCTCGAGATAGACCACGACGTTGGTAACGACAAAGGTGTTGAGCGCCGCCCGCCAGAAGTACGGATCCGTGAGGACCACTTCGTAATTGCGCCAGCCCACGAACACCGGATCCGCGCCGTAGGTCGACTCGTTCAGGCTCATCCAGAAGACGTACAGCGACGGCAGGGCGATCGCCGCAAGCAGCAACAGATGGACTGGCGCGAGCAGGGCTACGGCGGCAGAACCGGGCTTCTTCATCATGGTCGGTTCAGTCGCGCCGCTCCCCTAGCGCTTGACGAGAGGCACGATCCGCTTCTGCATGGAAGCCACCGCTTCCTCCGGCGTCTTGAGACCGAGGACGGCGGCCTGCGATTCCTCCATGAAGATCATGTTGACCTGGCCGGACGCATCGTAGGACGAGGGAATGGTCGTCGCCTGGCTGATGGCGATCTGCTCCTGCTGCGTATAGGGCAGCTTCTCCTTGAGACGCGGGTCGTTGTAGGCGGCCGGGCGAATGGGCCCGTTGCCGTTCAGCGCGGCGCGAATGGTGTTGGCAGGGCTGGAAAGATCGCGAATCAGGCTCCACGCGAGTTCCTTGTGGGTGGAATTCTTCGGGATGACCATGGACCAGATCTCCGTCATCGCGACGATCTTCCTGCCCGAAGCCGGATCGGCGGGAATCGGGATCACCTTGATCTGGCCGGCGTACTTGGACTTCTTGGGATCGTTGTAGATCGTGTAGCGTGCGAACGGGTCGAACACCATGGCGGCCTGGCCGGTCTGCACCGAGGTGATGACCTCGTCGATGCTGAGCGTCGCGTAATTCGACGGCAGGACGCCTTCCTTGTAGAGCTCGTGCACGGTCCGCAGGGCCTTGATCATCTCCGGGCTGTTGACCTTGACGTTGAGCTTCTGGTCCATGAGCTCGGCGCCGAACATGTTCAGCATCGAGAGGACCGCGAACGGGCCCGCGCCGGCCGGCACCGTCAATCCGTTCACCTTCGTCCCGTCGGCGCG
Source organism: Pseudomonadota bacterium (assembly GCA_018242505.1). Lineage (GTDB taxonomy): Bacteria > Pseudomonadota > Alphaproteobacteria > Reyranellales > Reyranellaceae > Reyranella. The sequence goes on along the minus strand of JAFEBU010000027.1, from coordinate 3,471 downwards.
CGTGAAGGTCAGCTTGCGCGCATAGTCGATCACCTCGTCCGGCGTGCCGGGTGGCGCCGACAGGCCGCGCTCCTTGAAGATCGCCTGATTGTAATGCAGCCCCGTCGTTGCATGGCGGAACGGGATGGCGAACAACGAGTTGTTGTAGGTCGTGGACGCAATGAGGTTGGGCGGTATGCCCTTGAAGTCCTCGATCGGCTCCTTCTGGTTCCACGGGGCCAATGGCTCGAGCAGGCGGCTCATCCTGGGAGTCGCGTACTTGTTGATGACAAAGGCCAGGTCGATCGCGGTACTGCGCAGCGTGAGCTCGCGCAGCAGCCTGTCGTGCATCGGATCGATGTCGGCGGTGATCCAGACCAGCTTGACGTTGTTGCGCTTGGCCCATTCACCCGCGATGTCACCGCCTGTCGTTCCGGGCGCAAGGCCGCGTGCGACGATCTCGTGCACCTTGTGCGACAGGATGGTGAGGGTGACTTCCTTGCCGTCCTGCGCCGCGGCACGGGTTGCCGCCGCCGCGCCGACCGCCGATCCGGCAAGCGCCAGTGCCGAGCGTCGTGTGATTTTCATCGCCGCCTACTCCTTCAGAGCGAGATAGATCAGGAACTTCACGCCTCGCGCCGCCCCTTCGAGCTTCACATTGAGCCGAAGCCAGTGCCCGAAGCCGGTGACCAGGCAGCTCGCCATGGTATCCGGCGCGGCGGACATGCGGATGGGATCGTCGCCGTTGCCCATCCACACGAGACCGTCCGGCGAGATCTCGGTCTGGGCGACGATGCGAACATCCTCACCCCGACCCTCTCCGGCGAGAATGCGCACGAACCAACGCGCTTCCGACGCCCACCCCGCCTCGAAAGGTTCTGTGGCGAAGTCCTGGGCGTAGACATTGCCCTGCTCAATCACTGCCGTATAGGAACGCCGCATCTGTCCGCTCCTACCAGTCGACCGAGACGACAACCGAGTCGACCCACAGAAAATTGCGGACGTCGCAATGCGTGCGCACGTCCAGGCAGAAGTTGAGCAGGCGCTCGCAGCCCCAGTAAGGGTGGCCGTAACGCGGCACCGGCAGATCGCGAAGGTCCATGGTGAGGTCGTTGACCTGCAGCTCGGTGTTGCGCCGCTTTTCCGTGTCGAACACCCAGCGCAGGTAGTGCCAGTTTGTCTTCGTCGGGATCTCGTTATAGCAAAGCGGCTGACGTCCGTTGGGTACCGGCTCCCAATCGTCGGGATGGCAGACGTGATAGTCCACCGGTGAGGATGCCAGCCCCTGCTTTTCCATCATCGTCGTCGGCTGAACGGTGGTCTTGTACTGCCATTGCTGGACCAGCTTTCCGGCGTGGTCCGTGTTCAGGTAGCGCAGGGCGCAGTGATAGCGCTCGCCGTCCTCGCCCTCGCCCACGTCATTGCTGAGCGTGAAATCGCCGAACTGCGCGGCCGAGGGGTGATAATTGCCGTCCCAGGCCCTTTGCCCGACCTTCGGCTGGTTGAAGATCGTTTCCGCTTTGAAGGTGAAATACATCTCGAACTGCACCGGCCCACGCCGCACGTAAGTGAAGCGCTTGATCGCCTGCGCCATATGGTTCGTCCGCGGCCGGGTGGCGAGCTTCAGGGCATAGGTGCCGTCGATCGAGCCGTGCGAGCCGGTGTCGAAGAAGGTCAGGTTGCTGAGCTGTGGCGGCCGCAGGTCGCGGGCCATGCGCCGCAGGCTGTCGAGGTTGTTGTCGTGGTTGCCGCTCAGCTCGCACCAGCCGTGGGTTCCCTCGTCGAAATCGTTGACGAACAGGATGCGGTCCAACGGATTGAAGCGGCTCAGCACGGGATGGCTGGCGCGGAGCGCGCGCGTCATGGCCCTGGTCATGGCGGCGGACGGATCGTCGGTGTCGGGCTTCATGTCTCGGCCATTGATGTAAGCGCTTACATAGAGCCTATTTTCCCGTCATAATCGTGTCAATAGAAGGCTCGGCCGTTTCACCGACCCGCCTTCGGCTCCATATTCGGTGGTCATGCCTTCCCCCGACGACGATGCGAAACTGAAAATGGAAGACATCGCGCGCGAAGCGGGTGTCTCCATCGCCACGGTATCTCGGGTCTTCAATCGCCCCGGAGTCGTCCACCCGGACACGCTGGCGCGGGTCAAGGAGATCGCAAGCCGCCTGCGCTACACGCCGAACCTGACGGCGGGCAGCCTGGCCGGCAATCGCTCCCGCATCATTGCAGCCGTGATCCCGACCATCACGAATTCCATTTTCTCCGAAACGATCGACGGCCTGTCGACGGTGCTTACGGGACGCGGCTACCAGCTCCTGCTGGGGCAGACCTCTTATCGGGACGACCAGCAGGCCGCGCTGATCGAGACCTTCCTCGGACGGCGCGTCGACGGCCTGGTGCTGACCGGCATCACGCGCGACAGGAAGGTGCGCACCCGGCTCAAGAGCGCGCGCATCCCGATCGTCGAGACCTGGGAGTTTGGCGCCAACCCGATCGACATGTTGGTGGGGTTCTCGAATGAAAAGGCGGGCGCCGCCGCCGCCGATTATCTGATCGGCCGGGGATACGCCCGCCTGGGATTCATCGGCGGTTCGGACCAACGTTCCGGCGCGCGCCTCGAGGGCTTTTGCCATGCCGTGGCTGCCGCCGGGATCGCGCCCTGCAGGATCGTGCGGATTCCCTCCCCCTCACCCTCGTCGGTGATGGCCGGATCCCAGGCGATCGCGCAGTTGCTCCACGAGCGGCCGAAGCCGGATGCCGTCTTCTGCAGCAACGACATGATTGCCCTGGGCGCGCTGGTCGAATGTCAGCGCCGCGGCCTGAACGTGCCCCGGCAACTGGCCGTCATGGGCTTCTCCGACCTGCCCATCGCAAAGGCGGTCGCGCCCTCGCTCACCACGGTCCAGGTCGGCGCGATGGATATAGGCTCGCAGGCGGCGACGATGCTGCTGGAGAAGATCGAAAAAGGGCACATCGCCTGCAAGCGCGTCGATCTCGGCTTTTCGATCGTCGCCCGCGAAAGTGCCTGACTGAACGCAGCGAGGGCCTGTCGGCGTCGATCTCCAGGGCGTCGCCCCGAGAGCATCCCAGCCGCTCCAGGAACGCCGGGGCGAAGGCAAGCTCGTGTGCGATGCAGCTATAGCGGCTGAAATAAGGTTGGAAGCTGCCATCGCCGATCTCAGGATATATCGAGTTGTAGCGTAGAATCGGCGGGGTGCGACGATCGCACTACAGAGGGCAATCGGCGGGATATGGCGGAGAGGGTGTCCGCTGTCGGTATCTCTAAATCGGCATTTCATCGGCTAGAATCGTGAAAACCCCTAAATTGTCCCCTATTAACCTTCCATCACCAGCAGCAAGTAAACTCGAACAAGCTCACTCGGCCGATGCCGGTCCTGGCGCCCCCCCCCCCCGCAATAACCCGTTGCCTTCCACGGGGCAAGTAGAGGGCCAACAGGGCGGGCTCAGGGAGCGGGGGGGACCCAC